>NZ_JACJDY010000022.1:0-89366 GCF_014163785.1 Pseudoalteromonas sp. SR43-7
ACAATGAATTGAGGCCGCATTTAAGTTTAGGAATGAAAACACCAAACCAAGTGCATAAAAAAGACCAGGAGCAAAAGCTACTGGCCTTCATTTAAAACCGTCAACGTATTTTAGGACGGGACAAATATATAATATCGATCGGCAATAATACTTGATCAATTCAAGGGATTAAACTTTGCGCTAACTGCGTAAAAAATTATGATATACGACTGCATGGATGCAAAAGGTAGAGCAATGCAGGAGCAATTAGTGATAACAATTAGTGATAACAATTAGTTAAAAAAGTTTTTGCCTTGTTATCAACCCTATTTTCTTAGCGTAAAGTAGATCACTTAATTAGGGTCTGTTGATCTTTGCGGATTAAAATTTGTTCAAACTAGGGGCTATTTAATCGCGGCGCGAGGTTTGTAACCTAGTGGGCTAAGTAAAAACCGAGCAACAAAGAGTAAATAGCCCCTAGAAAGAACCCTTTGGGCAGCGCCTGTTTGGCATTAATGCTACGTTATCGCCCATTTATGGGGAATAACCACACTACATAGGCTCTGCCTTGCCTAAATACCAAACAGACTGCTGCAAATTTAACCTTGAAAGATCAACAGACCCTAATCGAATTGGTATAAAACACTTAGATTACAGACACAAAAAAGCCGTATTCAGATTGAATACGGCTTTTTAAACTCTTAATTTTAAAATTTATTTAAATTAAGAAATGATTTCGTGTAGTTCAACGTCAAATACAAGCGTTGAGAAAGGTGCGATTGCAGCACCTGCACCACGTTCACCATAAGCAAGCTCATGAGGAACGTAGATACGCCATTTAGTACCTACAGGCATCATTTGTAATGCTTCAGTCCAGCCTTTGATCACGCCACCAACTGGAAATTCAGCTGGTTGACCGCGCTCGTATGAGCTATCAAACACAGTACCGTTAATTAGTGTACCGTGGTAATCAACACGTACTGTAGACTCAGCTGTTGGCTTTTCGCCTTCGCCAGTCGCTAGTACTTCATATTGAAGACCAGACTCAGTTACTGTGATTTCAGGACGTTTTGCGTTTTCTTCTAAGAATGCAATACCTTCTGCAGAAAGTACTTTAGATTCTTCTTCACGACGAGCTTGGATCTCTTCGTTAATCTTTTCGAATGCAGCTTGAATCTCAGGGATCTCAACTTGAAATGCGCTACCAGCGTACGCATCTTTCATGCCTTCAAATACTGAATTTAGGTTTAAGCCTTCAAAAGGATTAGACTTAAGTTGCTCACCCATTTGTAAGCCAATACCGTAACTTGCTTTTTCAGCATCTGTAGTAAAATTATCTGACATAATGTGTTTTTCACGTTTTGTTAGTTAAAAGACACGACTATGCTATCACAAAATAAACCCCGTTTGGGGCTAGTTTTTGCTGAGTTTTAGCTTAATTAGGCCAACAATATAACTACAAAGCGGTAAAGTGAATAAAATTCCAACAAGTAAAGGAATAGCTAATAATCCAGATTCACCAGACAATAAAAATGGCACTGCAACTAAGCCTACTAAACCAATAAAAGCAGAGCCAATTATTGGCCAATGTTTATCATATTTAGTAATAAGATGGGCAGCCAAAATATTAAAACCAAGACCATAAGCAAAAGCGGTAATTAATGGATATTCTGGTTGTGCGTCGACCGCCATTTTTGCCAACAAGCTAATAGCACTTTGATAGCAGTAACCAAATACCATCCATAATAAAAGATGTTTTATTAATAGCTGTGAGGTTGATAGGTTCGTTGCTTTAGTCATTAATTAAACTCCACAAAGCAAAAAACCGCCTATAAGGCGGTTTTTTTAAATAATGGTGGAGAGATAGGGATTTGAACCCTAGATGGGCTATAAACCCATGCCGGTTTTCAAGACCGGTGCATTCGACCACTCTGCCATCTCTCCGTACGGCGCGAATAATATGGTTAAACGTGTTACTTGTAAAGAGCTAAATATAAATTAATCGTAAATAATAATTAAACGATTAAAAACAAGTCACATTGCTCTTTTGTTAAGCTAATTACTTCAACACGCTTATTAATTCAATACTCAGTAATATTGTTTAGGCCTGCGAGCAATCCAAGAACAAATTAAACAAGCCAACAAACTCAATGCCGCGAATGTTACACTTTGAAAAATTAAGTCAAATCGATTTAAATCATCACTTGGCACTATTACAAACATAAAAGCGGGGAGTACACTTAGCGCTAAAACATAACAACACACTTTAAATGCCCGTCCAAAGTCAAAACGTTTAGACTGTTGCATCCATAAAGTTAACAATATTAGCATACCTATTGCAGAGCCTGCTATAAAATGCGCTGCATTTGTACTCATTGCAACATACAAGGTTACAAAAGCACCAACAATTCCCCAAATTGACCACGCAAGCCAGTTTTCTTTTTCCTGTAAAAATAAATTTCCCATTGTTTTCGTCTTCTTTATCGTTATTTTTATTAAGACTTTCCATAATGTATCAAAAAACAACCGATTAAAAAACAAACTGAAGAAGAATTATTAACTTTTGTGCTTCCAAGCGCTTCTCACAGCCAAACCACTAACTCTTTTATATTACTCTTAGTAACCTTAATGAATTATGACTATGCAAATTGCATAAAGTTCATACTATTTCACAAATTACTAAAATAATGTTCTGGTTTATGGCGAGGTGACTTTTTACACTCGACTTGAGGAGTACCAATGTATAAGTACCCTACTATTTCATCTTGCTCATGTAAGTTAAGCGCTTTTTTGACTGCTCTACTTTGTGCAAAGTAACCTGTGCGCCAAACACCACCTAAACCTTGAGCAAATGCAGCTTGTTGCATTGCTAATACACTGCAGCCTGCACTTTGTACCTGCTCGATACGAGGTACTTTTGGGTGTTCTTGATATTTAGCAATTGCTATTACAATCATAGGCGCACGAAGGGGAAGCTCTTTAGCACGGTTAATTACTTTTTCTGTCTGTTGCTCTGCCACTGCACTTTGATGGTAAATTTCACCCAGTTTATTGCGTGCATCACCTTGAGCAATGATGAACTGCCACGGTGCTATACAGCCATGATCAGGAACACGTAATGCTGCTTGCTTAATTATGTCGAGCTGCTCAGGCGTAGGACCCGGCTCTGTTAGTTTAGAGTCTGATTGGCGGGTAAGTAAAAGCTCGATAGCGTTCATAACGATTCCTCAAAATTCAAAACGACAGAGTAACATTTAAAACCTTAAATAATAAATACCGAGAAATTAAAATGCAAAACGGCCGCAAAGGGTCAACTATGCAGCCGTTAATAAAATACATTTAATGCGTTATTTTTTTATAACGTTTCGCTTTAACCAGTAATCAATACTAACAAAACGCCCACCGCCCATAAAAAATAAACTTAGGAGCATAGCAAAATAAATTGCCGAAAATTCTATGCCATTATTTAAAATAGATGGTTTACCTTTTTCGTATAGGTAATCAGGAAAGCCGTGCTCTTCAACTAAGCCTCGAATTTTCCCTATCCTGTCTTGTACTTCTAGTGAGTTTTCGAGGCTTTCTTTTGCACCAGGGATAGATAACCAATCAAGTACTTGCGCAGCACTTGTTTCTGGATTAGTCGGCGCTATTGCAAACCACCCGTTATGCCAATGTACTGAAGTAGCCGCTACAACCATTGTGAACATAAGCGGGATACTGACTAAGCGAGTTAAAAGGCCAAATAATAACAACCAACCACCTAAAAATTCACTCCATCCAGCTAAAAAAGCTAGTAAATCAGGAAACGGTAAGCCTAAACCCCATTCACTATTACCAAACCATTGAACGACATCAGGCGACGCTAAAAAGTTACTTAGAAAGCCTTGTGTTTCAGTGCTTATAGCAAGTTTGTTATAACCTGCGATGATCATAACGGGAGCTAAGATTAAGCGAAATAGTAAAGCAGGTAAACCATCTAAAAACGATAGTTTACCCAATATTGTGTTATAAAAACTGATTAGTTTATTCATGCGTATCCTGTGTGTTCAATGTTTATTAAGTTATAGACTATAAACAACAAAGACCGTATAAATTGATAAACTATTTCAATTTATTTACAAAGGTTAAATACTTCTCGCCACTTGTAGGGCTTCAAAAATAGCGCGTTTAGCATCAATTGCAGCAGCCAGTTTAGCTCCGCCTATCACATGCACTTTTGCGTTATCTGTGTAACCTTCTAGCACTTCGCTATTAGAAACCTGACCTATACAGGCAATAACAGTATCTACCGGCAGTACTTGAACTTCTCCAGCAACATTAACTGTTAACCCATTTTTATCAAAACTTTGATATTGGCACTCAGCAATTTGTTTAACACCATGCTGTTTAGCAACTTGGCGATGTATCCAACCAGTGGTTTTACCAAGCTCACTTCCAAAACGACCCGAACTGCGTTTTAACATATACAATTGGCGCTCGTCTTTATGAGGCTGTGCATCACACTCAATCCCCCATTGCGTTTTAAACTCGCTAATAGATTGTGATTTATGTTCACTTAAAAAAGCAACCATATCAAAACCAATACCGCCAGCACCTAAAATAGCGATTGATTTGCCCAGTTCTACTTCGCCGCGTATGACTTCGTCATAAGCAAACACACGCTTATCATCACTACATTTAATAGAGGCTTCACGCGGCCTAACGCCTGTTGCAAAAACAACATCATCATAATCTTTAAGCATTGAATCGTCGTAAGCTTTACCAAGCTCCACAGTTACTTTTAATCGCTCGAGCTCATTAGTGAAGTAAGTAAGTGTATGGTTAAAGTCTTCTTTACCCGGTATCTGCATGGCTAAATTAAATTGGCCGCCCATTTGCGATTTTTGATCAATTAACGTGACGTTATGCCCTTTTTGAGCCAAGTAACAACTTGCTGATAAACCAGCAGGACCTGCACCGACAACTAATACATTTTTAGCTTTAGCTGCTTGCTCTAGCGGGTAATCTAGCTCAAATGCAGCTTGTGGATTAACTAAACACGTAGCACGTTTATTTTTAAATACGTGATCTAGACAACCCTGGTTACAGCCAATACAAATATTAATTTGTTTAGATTGATTGTTTACATACTTATTAAAAAACTCAGGATCAGCTAATAATGGACGTGCCATCGAAATTAAATCAGCCTCGCCTGCATTTAAAATATCGTTAGCAATTTCTGGAGTATTAATTCGGTTAACAGCAATCACAGGGACATTAACTACGTCTTTTAAACGCTTTGATGCTTCTTTAAATGCACCCGGTGGCACCATACTCGCAATAGTCGGTACACGCGCTTCGTGCCAACCAATACCAGTGTTAAATATATCAACACCCGCTTTTTCAAGTTCGGTAGCTTGAATAACAACTTCCTCTGGTGTTGAACCGTTTGGAATCAAATCAATGACCGACAATCTAAAAATAATTAAGAATTTTTCAGATACTTTTGCTCTCACAGCTTTAACTATTTCAAGTGCAAGTCGCATTCTATTTTCTAAGCTGCCACCAAACTCATCATCACGTTTATTGGTGTGCGGCGCCATAAACTCATTAATCAAATACCCTTCAGAACCCATGACTTCTACGCCATCGTAGCCGGCTTTTTCAGCCATATAGGCAGAATGCGCAAAGTCTTTAATTGTTTTTTTAATCGAGCCAAGCGGCATCGCTTTAGGTTTATAAGGATTAATAGGTGCTTTTATTGCACTTGGTGCTTGATTGAAAGGATGGTATGCATAACGTCCAGCATGTAATAATTGCAAACAAATTTTTCCACCGTGTTTATGCACAGCATCTGTGTAAGCCCGATGCTTAAACACATCGTAATAGCTATTAAATGAGGAAGAAATAGGTGTTAGCTTGCCACGTAAATTAGGGCTGTATCCGCCTGTAATTAACATTGCGGTGCCACCTTTTGCACGTGCTTCATAAAATGCGCGTAAGCGTTTGCGATTATGCCAGCCCTCTTCAAGACCTGTATGCATTGAGCCCATAACCAAGCGGTTACGTAATTGTGTGTGTTTTAGTTGTAATTGTTGTTCTAACATCTTGTGCCCCGTTAACTGGTCTAACCTGTATACATTAGCTAATTCTGCTTTAATGGCAAGTAATAAGCAATATGTGCATGCATTTAATTAAAAATAGCAGTAAAAACTTACGTTTATATAGGTTCATAAACACTTCGTTACGATTTAGCAGTTAAATTTATTTTTATTCTAGGCTAAGATGGGACTAATGTATTAACTGTACCAAATTAAGGAGCTATTTTGATAGCAAAGGTATTTAAAGGTATTTGGGCTGGAATTAATTTTTCTCGTCGCTTAATACTAAACATTTTGTTTTTATTACTGGTAATTGTTTTCTTTGTGTCACTCTCAAGTGACGATGATCAAATAATAGTTGAAAATGGCTCTGTACTTAGGCTTAACTTAAATGGCCCTATTGTTGAAGAGAAAACATATATAGACCCAGTTGAAGCCGCAATTAGTGATGCAACTTCTGGTTCTGAAGCACCAAGCGAAATATTACTCGACGATATTGTTGAAGTAATAAACGAAGCGACTAAAGACGATCGTATCACGGTGATATTGCTTGATTTACAAGAGATGCCTAAAGCACATTTAAATAAACTTAAGCAAATTACAAAGGCTATTGATGCCTTCAAGCAAGCTGGCAAAAAAGTAATTGCATCGGGTTATTACTATACTCAAGCACAATACTATATTGCATCGCATGCTGACGAAATAGCTATGCACCCATACGGCAGCGTAGGTATTGAAGGTTATGGCATGTACCCGCTTTACTTTAAAGATGCACTTGAAAAGCTTGAAGTAACGCAGCATATTTTCCGTGTTGGTACATTTAAGTCAGCAGTAGAACCTTTTATTCGTAACGACATGTCCGATGCAGCTAAAGAAGCTAACCGCGTTTGGTTAGGCGCTCTTTGGAGCGAATACAAACAAGATGTTGCCGCTGTTCGCCCGTTTGATGAGTCAAATTTTGACGAAACAATGGACGTATATCTAGAAAAAATGAAAGCTGCCGATGGCGATGCAGGTAAATATGCACTTGATCACCAGTGGGTTGACTCTTTAAAAACAAATCAGCAAGTTCGCAAACAATTAATTGATTTAGTGGGCACACAAGAAGATGGTAAGACATTTAAGCAAGTTTCATTTCGTGAATACTTAAGCTTAATTAAACCGCCTATTGAAATTGATAACCCTATTACCGAAAAAGTAGCGGTAGTTGTTGCTAAAGGTACGATTGTTGATGGTGAGCGTAAAGCGGGCGAAATTGGGGGTGACTCTACAGCTGCCCTACTTCGTAAAGCACGCCTTGATGATAAAGTTAAAGCGGTTGTACTACGTATCGACTCTGGTGGCGGTAGTATGTTTGCCTCTGAAGTTATTCGTGCAGAAGTATTAGCGCTTAAAGCTGCTGGAAAGCCTGTTATTGCTTCAATGAGTTCTGTGGCTGCATCAGGTGGTTATTGGATTGCCTCTGCTGCAAACGAAATCTGGGCAGCACCGAGTACTATTACAGGTTCAATTGGTGTATTTGGTACCTTTATGACATTTGAGAAAACCTTATCGAAAATTGGTGTTTATTCAGATGGCGTCGCAACAACCGAAATGGCTGGCTTTTCTATCACTCGTCCACTAAATGAAAAAATGGGTCAAGTAATTCAAATGAACGTTGAGGAAGCATACGGTCGCTTTTTAAATGTTGTTGCTGATGCGCGTAATATGACGCCTGAGCAGGTTGACAAAATTGCCCAAGGCCGTGTATGGATTGCATCTCAAGCACTTGAACTAGGTTTGGTTGATAAGCTAGGCGACAAACAAGGTGCGATTGAAGCCGCTGCTGCACTTGCCAAGCTTAATCATTATGAAGTTAAAACTATTAAACAAGATTTAAGCTCGCAAGAAAAAATGATCCAAAACATTTTTGGTAATGCGTCTATTAAATCTATGCTTGGTTTGCAAACACAAAAAACATCTGTGTTAGCAACACAAGCTAATTTACAAAGTGTTATTAACCAATTAAGTACTGAAGTTGAAAACCTTAAAGATTACAACGATCCACAAGGTGTATACGCACGCTGTTTAGTGTGTAACGTTGCACAATAAAAGTGCATAGCTTCACCTAATCAGCTGTATTTAAAGCTGCTTAACGTTATACTAGGCCCAGTTTTTTTACTGGGCTTTTTTTATGAAACGTAAACGCATTTATATCGCTTATACTGGCGGTACTATAGGTATGAAAAAATCGAGTCGAGGCTATATTCCGGCTGAAGGTTTTTTAACAGAAACCGTAGTGAATAACGCAGAATTTAATCGTGATGAAATGCCTTTGTTTGATATTCACGAATACTGCCCTCTTATAGATTCTTCAGACATGTCACCAGAGCATTGGCAACTCATTGCTAATGATATCAAAGATAAATACCAAGATTATGATGGTTTTGTGGTGCTCCATGGCACTGATACTATGGCGTATACAGCATCAGCGCTGTCATTTATGTTCGAAAATTTGACTAAACCTGTGATTGTAACCGGCTCACAAATTCCGCTCTCACAATTACGTTCTGATGGCCAAGTAAACTTACTTAATGCCATGTATTTAGCTGCAAATTATCCTATTGCTGAAGTAAGTCTCTTTTTTAATAACCAACTGTTTAGAGGTAATAGAGCAACTAAAGCACACGCGGATGGGTTTAATGCTTTTGCCTCGCCTAATCTAGACCCCTTAGCGTTATCAGGTATTAATATTCAACTTATTAAGGGTCAGCTTAGCCCATATGTTGAAAATGAGCTGCAAGTTACACCAATTACACCTCAACCTATCGGGGTACTTTATTTGTATCCTGGCATTAGCCAAGAGGTAGTTAAAAGCTTGGTCAATGGCAATATTAAATCACTGGTGCTACTGAGCTTTGGTGTAGGTAATGCACCACAAGATCCGAGCTTTTTGTCAATACTCGAAGAAGCAAGTAAACGTGGCGTCGTAATTGTTAACTTAACTCAGTGTTTAAAAGGTCATGTAAACATGGGTGGCTATGCAACAGGTAATGCGCTATTAAATATTGGTGTAATAAGTGGGTACGATATGACCCTTGAAGCATGTTTAACTAAGTTACATTATTTATTTAGCCAAAAGCTTGAAGTCGAAACGATTCGTCATTTAATGCAAGATAACTTACGTGGTGAGTTAAGCCGTTAATTTTTACGGGCTAAAAATACAAAAGGCACGCTAAATAGCGTGCCTTTATCGTTTTAAACAACTGTTTTTTATCTAACTTTAGCGTCTATATCTACTAAATCAGTTAAATGACACATTTCACCACTGTGGGTTTTTATGCCGTGCTCACCAAAGTAATCACGCTGGGCTTGAACTAAATGCCCATTACTCGGTGTAGTTAATGTTGCTAAATACGTTTGTGTAGCTCCCAATACAGGGAATGCTAAACCAGTCATTATTGCTTGACCGGTAATTTTTCGCAAAGAGTTAGACTCTTTTTCAAGAGTGTCAATAAATTCAACACCTTGTGCAACGCTATCTAGGTAGTCAGCACGGATTATACAACCAGCGCGCCACGTTTGAAGCGTTTTAGATAAATCTACTTTCCACTGATGAGTACGTGATGCACCTTTGATTAGCGCTAAACCTTGACGATACGCAAGTAAGCTTGCAAGTAAGAACGCGTCTTTTAGCTCTTCTAAATCAATTTCAACATTGTTCGTTGATTTAGATGCATATGTCATCTCTTGTGCAGCCGTTGTGTTACATGCATTAGTTAAATGACGAGCTTGAACAGCAGCAACAAGTGAAGGGACAGCAATACCAAGTTCGAGTGCATTTTGCGCAGTCCAAAGACCAGTACCTTTAGCGCCAACTTTATTATCAATTAAGTCCGCAAGCGGTACATTATTATGATTTTCAAGTGACAATATATGGCTAGAAATAGACAGTAAGTAACTATTTAATTGACCTTCTGACCAGTCATTAAATATCTCAGCTACTTCTTTTGGAGAACGATTAGTACCTAAACGAAGTAATTGGTACACTTCTGCAATAAGTTGCATCAGTGCGTATTCAATACCGTTGTGAACCATTTTTACAAAATGACCACTTGCTGATTGGCCAACACGTGCAAAACATGAATCGCCATTATAGCTAGCAGCTACTTTTTCAAACCATGGCTCAATACGTTCCCAACCACCTTCAGAACCACTTGCCATCATTGCAGGACCATGGCGAGCGCCTTCTGCACCGCCAGAAATTCCCATAGTGGCAAATTCAAATTTATTTTGGTATTTGAGTTTACGCGTTATACCGTCTTTATAATTACTATTACCGCAATCGACTATCATATCGTCACAATTAACGCCGGCCTCTACAAGTTCATTACAAACTGTATCAACTAACTCACCAGCAGGTACAAGTAATAAAATAGAACGAGGTGCCTCTAAACGCCTTACCATGTCACTTAAATCAGAGACAATGTGAAGCCTATCAGCCATGCCTTGTGATTTGGCACAACTTAGTAACTCTTCACCCGCATGTGGGTTTTTATCATAAGCGACTAGCGTTATCCCTTTTTCAATCAAGTTTAGGGCAAGATTTTTTCCCATAACGCCTAACCCTACTAATGCAACTTGCATCTAGTGTCCTCCTCGGTAACAACTATTTGGTTAGAAAATTCAGTGTATAAATTAAATAATACCGCGTGCATTATACTCATACAGTCATAAAATACTAACTATGAGCCCATACAACATGCTTTTTTATTACAGATAAATAAGCTACGTAATTATATCAAACATCAATGCTCTCGGGGTGACTAAAAGCAACGCTAATTGAAATTAAGATCATTGACGCATTCTGACACCGGTGTCATAATGATGACACAATAGTTTTGTATAAAATAGTGGCAAACCTTTGAAGTTTGCACATAATTAAAATATTTTAATCTAATATAGATGTTTTAATTCAACAAAATAACGTCAACATGCTTTCACCAAGCAAACAGGAGAAATTGATGCTAAGACGCACGAAAATAGTCGCTACCCTTGGACCTGCTACCGATAGAGATAACAACTTAGAAAAAATTATTATCGCTGGGGCTAATGTAGTACGTTTAAACTTCTCACATGGTGTTGCCCAAGATCATAAAGACCGTGCGCAAGCTGTACGCGATATTGCAAAAAAATTAGGCAAGCATATTGCTATCCTTGCTGACCTTCAAGGCCCTAAAATCCGCGTTTCTACTTTTAAAGAAGGTAAAGTAACGCTTGCTGTGGGTGCAAAGTTCACTCTTGATGCAAAAATGGAAAAAGGCGAAGGCGATGTTAACTCTGTAGGTATTGATTATAAAGAATTACCTAACGATGTTAGCCCTAACGACTTACTACTCCTAAATGACGGCCTTATTCAACTAACTGTTGATGAAGTAGCTGGGCACTTAGTACATTGTACTGTAACTGTTGGCGGTGTTTTATCTAACAATAAAGGTATTAACCGTTTAGGTGGTGGCTTAACTGCTCCAGCATTTACTGAAAAAGATAAAGAAGATTTAATAACTGCCGCTGAAATTGACGTAGATTACATTGCCGTATCATTCCCACGTAGTGGCGACGATATGCGCTACGTACGCTCACTTGCTGAAGCTGCTGGTTCAAAAGCACAACTACTTGCAAAAATTGAACGTGCTGAAGCCGTTGAAACACAAGAAGCTGTTGATGACATCATTCTAGCGTCTGACGCTGTAATGGTTGCTCGTGGTGATTTAGGTGTTGAAATTGGTGATGCAGCTCTTATGGGCAAGCAAAAACTAATTATTCGTCGTGCTCGTTCATTAAACCGTACTGTAGTAACAGCAACGCAAATGATGGAATCGATGATCGATAACCCTATGCCTACACGTGCAGAAGTTATGGATGTTGCAAATGCTGTTCTTGATGGAACAGATGCTGTAATGCTTTCAGCTGAAACAGCTGCTGGTGATTACCCTGAAGAAACTGTTGCAACTATGGCACGTGTTTGTTTAGGTGCTGAATCTCAAAAAGAAACGCATGTTTCTAAGCATCGTTTAGATAGTCGTTTTTCTAACAATGCAGAATCTATCGCACTTTCTGCTATGTATGCAGCTAATCACTTAGATTCTGTTAAAGCTATCATCACGCTTACTGAATCTGGTAGCACGGCTAAATTAATGTCACGTATCAGCTCTGGCTTACCAATCTACTCGCTTTCACGCCATGCGAGTACATTAGGTCAAACAGCACTTTATCGTGGTGTTTACCCAGTATTTTTTGATTCTACAAAAACTGAAAAAGACGGTATGGTAAAAGCGGCACTTGATACTTTAGTTTCTCAAGGTTCTTTACAGTCTGGCGATACGGTAATTATTACTCACGGTGACTCAATGGAAACTGTGGGCGCAACTAACACAATGAAAATTGTAACTGTCGCATAATTAATACCAATTCGCTTAATTAAGTGATCTATTTTGAGGATAGAAAAACGTGTTGATAGCTATTCAAAAAATCGCTATTTAGTCGTTCTCGGCAATTGCTCCTGCATTGCTCTACCTTCTGCATCCATGCAGTCGTAAATGAGAATTTTTTTAACACAGGTAGCGACACGTTAGCCCCGCAAAATAACTAAGTATTATTGCGGATTGGTATAATTACTAAATATAAAAAATGCGAGCTTAGCTCGCATTTTTTGTGCCTGTAATAAAAGCGTTGGCTTTAACTTGCTAATGCCGCTTTAACCTTATCTCGGTAGCTACGGCTCACTTTTAATTCTTGTCCGTTTTCAAGTACTAATAAATACTCGCCACTTACTTGTGTAACCAGCTTACTAATTTGTTTTGTATTTACTATTGCACTGCGGTGTACACGCACAAATAACTGAGGGTCTAGCTCTTGCTCAAGCTCTTTCATTGTTTTACGAAGTATATGCGTTTGTCCATCTTCACAGTGTAAACACATATAGTCACCTGCAGCATCAACCCATTGGATAGTCGCTACAGGTACCCGTATAATTTCACCCTGCTCTTTTACTGCAAGCGATTCTGGGTAACGTCTATCTGTTAAGGTATCGCCAGTGGCTAATTTTTTTAATATTTCTTCGCAATTATTACCAGTAATACCGGCTACAAAACTCGCTAATTTTTTCTTATGGGCGTTGTCTTGCTGCGTTTTTAAATAAGTATGCACTTTTTCTACCGCCTGTTTTAATCTGTTATCATCAACGGGTTTTAAAATGTAATCGAGAGCATGAATTTCAAATGCTTTTACAGCAAACTGATCAAAAGCAGTTACAAATACTATAGCAGGTAATACTTTTGTACTTTCGCTAAGCGCTCTTGCCACCTCAAAGCCATTCATACCTGGCATCTGAATATCTAAAAAAACCAAATCGATTTTCTCGCTTTGGCACATTTCAATTGCATCAGCGCCTGAACTACATAATTTAATTACTTCAATATCAGAATATTCTTCAAGTCTTACCGCTAAACCTTTTCGCGCTAACGGTTCATCATCAACAATGAGTGTTTTTATTTTAGTCATTTTTCACAGCCTTCTCAAAAGGTACTCGCAGATTAACTTTTAATCCACTTGGCGTATTATGTGATAATACAAACGAATAATTATTTTCATACAACGTTTTTAATCTATCTTTGGTGTTAGCAACACCTACACCTTGAGCGTTAACTAATTGGCCATCAAGTATTTCAGTGCCTGGGCCGTTGTCACCCACTTCTAGTAATAATTCATTCGCAAATACTTGTGCTTTAATATCAATTACACCACCTTCTGTCAGATGGGCAATGGCATATTTAATCGCGTTTTCTATAATTGGTTGCAAAATTAAGCTCGGTACTAAAGCCTCTTTTGCTTGCTCGCTAATATCTACATTTACTTTCAATCGCTCATCAAAACGGACGCGCTCTATTTCTAAATAAAGCATGAGAGCATGTAGCTCTTGCTCAAGCGGTACTTTTTTAATTGGATCGGTATTAAGTGTGTAACGTAAAAAGTCACTTAACCTTGCTACCATTAAGTTAGCATCTTTGTTTTCTTTAACCAAAATTAAAGTAGAAATAGCGTTAAGTGTATTGAATAAAAAATGGGGATTTAACTGATACCTGAGCATTTTTAGTTGCGCTTCGTGTGCCATCGTTGTGGCCTTTAACGCTTTTTGTCGCTCACTTTGTAATAACTGATAATATTTAACGCCAAAGTACAAACCACTCCAACATAAAATAATATATACAGAATCTAAGCCTTGCTGCAGGTAATAAAACCACTCCTCTGGTCTATAACCATGGCGGTATATTTCCCATAGATTGAATTTTTGAACGACAGCCCATAGAGTCCCCGTTATATAAGAGGCACCAAATACTACAATCATTAATACCCAAGGCGAGGCATTCCAAATTTTACGGTAAATATACCTAAGCGGCACTGTCATCAAACAACCAGCGTAAGCATTCAATAAAATAACAAATACATATATATCACGCATTTCAAATACTTTAGAGCCGATATAATTTACTAACGCGTAACCAATCCAGCCCGCGATTTGCAAAAGCCAAAAAAAACGTTGCCTGTTATCGACTAAAGATTGCCAGTTCAAAATAGATGTTTACTCCGTATGGTTAAAACTAATTCCATAAAATAGGCGTTTGTTATTTTTATTATTTTTACCTATGTAGGGCTAATTTTCACAAAATTAGGTAGTCTTATTATATAGATTTATGAGTTTGCATAGCACTACAGCTTGCCTTGCTTTTTAAGAGTCTTACCGCAAACAAATAGTCGAGACACTAAAAAAGCGAAAGGTTATCCACCTTCCGCTTTTTAAATATCAATAGCTTTGTGTAAATTAAGCTAGTTTATCTGATGCTACCTTGTAGGTTGGATCTTCAATCACATTCACTTCAACTAAATCACGTGCTTTATGAAGCAACTGCGTACAGTCTTTACTTAAGTGACGTAAATGAAGTTGTTTACCTGCTTTTGTGTATTTGTCAGCAAGTGTATCAATTGCTTCTATTGCACTGTGGTCAGATACGCGGCTGTGTTTAAATTCAACAATCACATTTTTAGGATCATTTTTCACATCGAATAACTCAGAAAAGTTTTTAACAGAGCCAAAGAATAACGGACCATGTAGTTCGTACACCTTAGCGCCTTCCTGATCAATGTAGTTAGTTGTATATATCTGCTTCGCATGCTGCCAAGCAAATACTAGAGCCGATACAATAACACCCACACATACAGCAATCGCTAAATCAGTAATAACCGTCACGCCCGACACAAGAACAATTACAAATGCATCAGATAATGGTACGCGCTTCATCATTTTAAAGCTTGCCCATTCAAATGTACCAAGTACTACCATAAACATAACACCAACAAGTGCAGCTAATGGGATCATTTCAATTAAGCTAGAGGCAAAAATAATAAAACCAAGTAGCATAAGTGCAGCGCTTATACCTGATAAACGAGAGCGGCCACCTGAATTTATATTGATCATTGATTGACCAATCATTGCACAACCACCCATTGCACCAAACATACCGCAGGTAATATTTGCAGCGCCTTGACCAATACATTCTTTATTACTATGACCACGAGTTTCTGTGATCTCATCAATTAAGCTAAGCGTTAATAATGATTCAATTAAACCAATAGCCGCTAAAATAAGTGCATATGGGAAAATAATTTTCAGTGTTTCTACATTAAAAGGCACCATAGGAATATGAAATTCAGGTAAGCCGCCAGCGATTGTTGCAGCTTCGTCGCCTGTCATTCCTTTTAAGAAATCTAATACTGTATGCGCCTCTAAATCAAACCCAATCACTAATCCAGTTACAGTTACAATAGCAACTAGAGATGAAGGCACTGCTGTAGTCAATTTTGGCAAAAAGTGGATTATTGCCATGGTTAATGCAACTAAGCCAAGCATGATAAATAATGGATTACCTGTCATCCATTCTTGTCCGCCCATACCGTCTGGCACTTTAAACTGCCCTAGCTGAGCTAAAAATATAACAATTGCTAACCCGTTTACAAAACCAAGCATTACCGGATGAGGAACCATACGGATAAACTTACCGAGCTTAAATACACCCGCGAGAATTTGCAGTATTCCCATCAGCAACACAGTTGCAAATAGATACTCAACACCGTGATCAAGCACTAAACTTACCATGACAACAGCTAGTGCACCGGTTGCACCTGAAATCATACCAGGGCGACCACCAAAAATAGCCGTAATTAAACCAACGATAAACGCGGCATATAGACCAACCAAAGGTTCTACATTTGCAACAAATGCAAACGCAACTGCTTCTGGGACTAAGGCTAACGCCACAGTTAATCCAGATAGAATATCGTTTTTAGCAGAGCTAGGCGCCCTACTGAGTAAGTTAAACATTGAGGTCCTCAAATGGTGTAATGGGTATCAAAAAAGCGCTAAATTCTACCAAATTAGCGCTCAGTTAACAATTGTCATTATGTGGTTAAGCTAAACTAAAAATGATTTAGCTTTTAAAAGAAGTGCTTTTACAAAGGAAGGGAAGTACTGCGTTTTACACATGTCATTGTTACATTAGAATGTACTTCTTGAACGTATTCTAAGCTTAGTAAATTATCGCGCACAAAATGCTCATACCCTTCTATGCCTTGTGAAATTATGCGTAGCATAAAGTCCATGGTACCAGCCATAGTGTAACACTCTGTTACCTCGTCGTAGCTCATGATCAGCTTTTCAAACTCAGCAAGATTCTTTTTAC
This sequence comes from Pseudoalteromonas sp. SR43-7, assembly GCF_014163785.1. NCBI lineage: Bacteria > Pseudomonadati > Pseudomonadota > Gammaproteobacteria > Alteromonadales > Pseudoalteromonadaceae > Pseudoalteromonas > Pseudoalteromonas sp. SR43-7. The sequence goes on from NZ_JACJDY010000022.1 coordinate 16,835, forward strand.
CGTGATTTGATAAACGCACATGTGCATATACAAGCATATCAAAGCCAAGTTTTTTCTCATCTAAAAGAGCCACTTTGCTTTTTATATAACCATCTTGCTCTAGCTTAGCGATTCGACGCCAGCATGGAGATTGAGACAAGCCTACTTTATCTGCAATTTCTGCGGTTGATAAACTAGCATCTTGTTGTAAAAGTGCCAATATTTGGCGATCTACGTGATTTAGAGACATTTTATTTCTTATTTATCAAATAAACTGGTTAAATTATACAACCATTTTAAAACTCAGTCTGCTTATTTTTAATGTTTATACAGTTTGTAAACTTAAAATAAGTAACTTAACCAAACTTACCACTCACAAAAGGATTTGTTTTCTTTTCAAATCCCACCGTAGTGTCGCTACCATGTCCTGCCAGTATTTTAGTATTATCAGGTAAGGTTAAAATATGCGTCTTAATCGACTCTATAAGTTGTTCACTGTTCCCCTTAGGGAAGTCAGTGCGCCCTACTGAGCCTTTAAAAATAACATCACCTACAATAACGCATTCATTCTCTTGTTGATAAAACACAATATGACCAGGTGTATGCCCTGGGCAATGCTTCACTAAAAAGCTAAGTTTACCTACGCTCACGGTATCGTTATGGTTTAACCAAATATCCGGATAAAAAGGCTCAATGGGTTTAAACCCGAACATTTGTGCTTGCATAGGTAAGTTTTCAAACCAGAAGTACTCATCTTTTTGTGGGCCAATAATTTGTACGTTAAATTGATTACGTAAAATATCAGCCCCACCCACATGATCTAAATGCCCGTGCGTTAACCAAATAGCACTTAATTCTAGTTTATGCTCATTAAGGGCTGCTACTATTTTATCAGGGTCGCCACCTGGGTCTATGACTACGGCTTGTTTAGTTTCACTACACCAAATAATACGACTATTTTGTGCAAATGCAGTGACTGGTATGGTTATAATTTGCATATTAGATTTCTTTACTTTTTTGATCCGGGATAACAACTTCTTCTTCGAATGACATAAGTATTGGATACTTTAAGTACGCTTGATCATAAAATGGACTTTGCTCATATAACCAATTTAATCGTGCCTCTGCGTCACTCGCGAATGATTTATCTTTAAGTTTTTCATCAAACTTAAGCGCAAGCTTTGGGTTATCTTTTAGCATTTGGCGTGCATACGGAATTAGCGCATAGTTTTCCATGTACTCGGTACGCTGAAAAATAGTATTAAATTCACCCCACGCAAAAAATGAATCAGGGGCTTCCGGGTGCAATAAATGAACTGCTAATTCACCTGCTTTTTGTTGAGTATTGACTTGATACCAACCATCTAAATCTACATTTATAGCAGGGACGTAATCAAAAGTTGCTGATACTCTAAAACGCCCTTCAAATGGTGCTTTATCAAACGTGTAGTCTGCCACCTTTGCAACTTTCAAAGGCTGTGTGTTTGCCCCTTCAAGTTTATTAATAGAGACACCATGTAACTTTAGTTTCTCAATAATGTTGCTATATACAGGCGGAATAAAAAAAGCTTTAGGTACTTCAACTGTATGTTGTACATCTTTTTGCCAATAAATAGGTAAGTCAGTATATGTATGTGCTTTACCCAAATACTTCACTTCATTTTGACCCGAAAGTGAATTCATGCTTGATGAATATTCAATACCTTTAAACTGCGCAATCGTATCAGCTTGCTTGGCATAGCCACGCTTTACTATTAACTGTTTAGGAACAAATTCTTGTTCTTTTTTTACTGCATTAGCTAATTCATGACTGTGCTTTGATAGCGCAGTAATAGCACCATCTAAAAATACATAAGTTCCCAATACACGTTGCTTGTAAGGCTTCAATGAATGATTTTCGACTAAAATAGTCGGCAATGACTTTAAATCCCCCCAACCATTTGAAAAACGTGGCGTAGCAACCCAGCCCGCTAACCCTTTTTTAAAGTCGCGCTTGTCCATAACAAAAACAAGTGGTCCTGGGATGTGTCCTTCCTTCGCTAGCGTATCGTCAATGAGAGGTTTAAAAAACTGGTTTAATGTATCTGATACCGCAGGCGATTCGCTCGAAAATACCGGATTGTAACCATAAGTCACATCGTATTGGTAATCTGCGCCGTCGGTAACGTGTACATCAATGTATAAATTTGGGTTGTAGTCGTTAATAACCTTTAAAACACTTCTAACTTCTGGGGTATCTAATTTAGTAAAATCACGATTTAAATTAAGGTTATTAGCATTTGTTCTAAAGCCCATTTTTGCAGGGCCCCGTTGATTAATGCGATTGAATGCACTGCTACGTTCGTGGCCATCTACATTTAAAATAGGAATAAATAATATGTTTACCTTTTTTAAAATGTCACGGCGCTTACCCGTCGCTATATCTCTGAGTAACATGAACATGGCATCTTTACCGTCTATTTCCCCAGAATGTATTCCTGCCTGGATAAAAATAGTTGGCTTAGTGCTATTAGCCATTTGCCTTGCTTCAAAAAAACCTTGCTCACTGGCAATTAGCATTTTTATTGCACGCTTACTATTACTATAGCCTATGGTTTGAGATTGAAACTGAGTAGGGTTTGCAGCAACTAACCTATCTACAAATGCCATTGTATTTGCATAATCGGGCGACGCTTCACCTGCAGATAACTCAAAGTCAGTAGTTAACGGCCCTTGTTTTTGTAAAAGCTCTACGCTTTTCCCCTGCCACTCAATGAGTGGAGGTAAGTGTGCGTCATACGCCACACTTGCAGATAAAATGAGTAAACTTGCAAACATAAAATTCTCTAACAAACGCCTTAATTATATAAATTATATCAACTAAATTTTTTATAATGAGGAAACTGCGGTGATTCAACAAAAAAATGCAGCCAAATACATTTCACTCATTAACACCTGTGTTTTTAGGCTTTATAACCTTATTAAGTATTATACCAATGTGCAATAATACTTAATCATTTTGCGGGGCTAAACATGTCGCTACCTGCGTTAAAAAACTCTCATTTACGACTGCATGGATGCAGAAGGTAGAGCAATGCAGGAGCAATTGCCGAGAACAACTAAATAGCGAATTTTTTGCCTAGCTATCAATACGTTTTTACGCTCTCAAAATAGCTCCTTTAATTAAGCGAATTGGTATTACTCATTGGTTTAAGTTACTAAATTACAGGCACAAAAAAAGGAGCCATAGGCTCCTTTTTAATACTTATATAAAAAAGCTTAAGCGGCTAGGCCTTCTTTTGCTTTTTCTACAAGCGCTGCGAATGCAACTTGGTCGTAAACAGCGATATCTGCAAGGATCTTACGATCGATTTCTACAGAAGTCTTTTTAAGACCATTGATAAAACGGCTGTAAGACAGACCATTTTGACGTGAAGCAGCATTGATACGTGCAATCCATAATTGACGGAAAGTACGTTTCTTCGCACGACGGTCACGGTAAGCGTATTGACCCGCTTTAGTAACAGCCTGGAAAGCTACGCGGTAAACACGTGAACGTGCTCCGTAGTAACCTTTTGCTTGTTTTAAAACTTTTTTGTGACGTGCACGTGCGACAACGCCGCGTTTAACTCTTGCCATTTCTAAAAACCCCTATTAAGCGAACGGTAACATACGTGAAACTAGACCATGGTCATTTTTATGAACCATCATCTTAGGACGTAGGTGTAACTTACGCTTAGAAGTTTTCTTAGTCAGAATATGACGAAGATGCGCTTGTTTACGCTTGAAACCGCCAGAAGCAGTCTTTTTGAAACGCTTAGCAGCGCCACTGTGACTTTTTAGCTTATAAGCCATTGCAATAACTCCAATTGTATTGCTTTTAAATTAGTAAGCAGGCGTGAGATATATTTCTATAACTCCACTTTTAGGCCTAACTTACTGCCATGTTCCGGTGAAGACCCAACATAAATGCCGCAATCTTGCTTTAAGACCGGTTAACTCAGGTGAATATTCGCATATTGCTTGCAGACCTGAGCTAATTTCGGTGCGTATTATCGCTTAAAAATTATTTTTTAGCAACAGGCGCCATCATCATAACCATTTGGCGGCCTTCAACACGATTTGGGAAAGACTCAACTACTGCAAGCTCTTCTAAATCGGCTTTGATACGGTTTAATAATTCTATACCAATTTCTTGGTGAGCCATTTCACGACCACGGAAGCGGATAGTAATCTTAGCTTTATCACCAGCTTCTAAGAACTTACGTAAGTTGCGAAGCTTAACCTGATAATCACCTTCATCCGTACCAGGACGGAATTTGATTTCTTTTATCTGGATTTGCTTTTGCTTCTTCTTCTGCTCTTTTAGTTCTTTGCTTTTTTCAAAGATGAACTTACCGTAGTCCATGATTCTACAAACAGGCGGCTCAGCGTTTGGACTGATCTCAACAAGATCAACACCCGCTGCATCGGCCATAGTTTGCGCGTCTTGTAATGACTGAATTCCAGCTTGTTCGCCTTCGATGTCAATTAAACGAACTTCTTGCGCTGTAATTTCTTCGTTAATACGATTTTTTTGAGCTGTTTGTTGCCCTTTCTTGCCGCCTCTAATAGTACGTTCCTCCAAGAATATCAATAATATAAGCGTGTAAATGGCTGTTTGTTAATGCCTTACACGCTCGATTTTTACTGTCGATTTTTAATTTCTTCACTAATTTTAGCTACAAAATCATCAACATTAAATTTGCCAAGGTCTTCACCTGTGCGAGTACGCACTGCTACTTCTTGCTGTTCAACTTCTTTATCGCCAACAACAAGCAAGTATGGAATACGCTTCAGTGTATGCTCACGGATTTTAAAGCCAATCTTCTCATTTCTCAAGTCAGCAGCGGCTCTAATTCCAAGTTTATTTAATTTTTGTACAACTTCTTTAACATAAGGAGCCTGTTTATCGGTAATATTCATAATTACCACTTGCTTTGGTGCAAGCCACGTCGGGAATAAACCAGCGTACTCTTCAGTTAAAATGCCAATAAAGCGTTCAATAGAACCTAAAATAGCACGATGTATCATTACAGGTGTACGACGCTCGTTATTTTCTGCTACATAAGTAGCACCTAAACGACCCGGTAATGCAAAGTCTAATTGCACTGTACCACACTGCCACGCTCTGTCTAAACAATCGTACAAAGTAAATTCAATCTTCGGACCGTAAAACGCGCCTTCGCCCGGAAGATAATCAAATTCAATATCGTTTAGCTTAAGTGCATCAGCTAAAGCAAGCTCTGCTTTATCCCACATATGGTCTTCACCAATGCGTTGTTCTGGGCGAGTAGATAGCTTAACTACAATCTTCTCAAATCCGAATGTTTCATATGTATCATAAACCATCTTAATACACGCTGACACTTCGTCCATTATCTGCTCTTCAGTACAGAAAATGTGAGCATCATCTTGTGTAAAGCCACGTACACGCATTAAACCGTGTAGTGCACCTGATGGTTCATTACGGTGACAACAACCAAATTCAGCCATACGAAGTGGTAAATCACGGTACGATTTTAAACCTTGGTTAAAGATTTGCACGTGACCAGGACAGTTCATAGGTTTAATTGCGTATTCACGTTTTTCAGACTCAGTGGTAAACATTGCTTCTGAATATTTTTCCCAGTGACCTGATTTTTCCCAAAGTGAACGGTCCATCATCATTGGACCTTTTACTTCTTCGTACTCATATTCGCGTAATTTTTCACGTACAAATTCTTCAAGCTCGCGGTAAATGCTCCAACCATCGTTGTGCCAAAATACCATGCCTGGTGCTTCTTCTTGCCAATGCCATAAATCAAGCGCTTTACCAATACGACGGTGATCGCGTTTTTCAGCTTCTTCAAGGCGCTTTAAATACGCTTTAAGTTGCTTTTTATCGCCCCACGCGGTGCCATAAATGCGTTGTAGCATTTTGTTTTCTGAATCACCACGCCAATATGCACCCGCCACTTTCATTATTTTGAAGTTTTGGCAAAATTTCATGTTAGGAACGTGAGGTCCACGACACATGTCTACATATTCTTCGTGATGATATAAACCTGGGCGGTCATCTTTAGCGATGTTTTCGTCCAGAATTTCTATTTTGTATGTTTCGCCACGCGCTTCAAATGTATCGCGTGCTTCTTGCCAGCTTACTGTTTTTTTCACTACGTCGTAGTTGGTTTTTGCAAGTTGCAGCATACGCTTTTCAATTGCTTCAAGATCATCTTGTGATAATGAATGTTCCATATCGATATCGTAGTAAAAACCGTTATCAATGGTAGGACCAATTGCCATTTTTGCGTCTGGGAAAAGTTGCTTAACGGCATGACCAATTAAGTGAGCACAAGAGTGACGAATGATTTCAAGGCCGTCATCGTCTTTAGCGGTAATGATCTCAAGACGAGAATCTTCACAAATTTTATCACATGCATCAACACGGTCGCCATTAACACGACCCGCAATGGTCGCTTTAGCTAAACCAGGACCAATGTCGTTTGCAACATCAAGCGTGCTTACAGGGTTTTCAAAACTACGTTGACTTCCGTCTGGAAGAGTAATAACTGGCATTATAAATCCTTGCTACAGTGGTGACACCTACAATGTATCACGTGTATTTTTAATAAATTAAATGAGAATGACTCGACAACGCTTTTACGAATAAGCATTGACTAATATATGTAGATGAGGAGTCTATTCAACTACAAAGATATATTGTCGCGTGCCGCGCATTTAATTACAAGTTTAAAGGGGTGAAATCCACCCGTTTTATCCACAAAATGTAGCTTTTAAAGCAAAAAAATCATTTTATTAAAATATAAAAGCATCAATGCGTTAATTACGCGCCTACAACTATACCCAGACTCGCATTTTAATGTGCGTTGCGTATAATACTGCGTAATTAAGTTATTTTAGAGAATAGACATGAGAACATGTGGTGTAGAAATTACCGGTAGTGATGTACTACTTTGTATTTTAAGTAAAGATAATGACGTATTTGATATTCGCGATGTGCGCCAAACACGCTTTACCTTAGGTAACGGTAACGACACTGAAGTAATGCGTAAATTTCAATTCGATTTTGCAAAACTAATGCAAGATTACCAAATTGATTCTGTTGCAATTCGTGAGCGTCAGCCTAAAGGTAAATTTGCTGGCAGTGCAAAAGGCTTTAAAATGGAAACTGCAATTCAATTAATCGACAACTTAGATGTACGTTTATTTACTACAACTGAAGTTAAAGAGCAGTTAAAACGCAACCCCATCCCTATTGATTTTGAAGAAACAGGCCTTAAAAAGTACCAAGAAAATGCTTTTGTAAACGCTTACGTTTACATCATGAAAAAAACATACCGCAGCGACGAAATGTAAACTCATTACTCGTTTAAAAACGCGTACTTACATTGTAAGACGCGTTTTTTTGTGTCTAAAAAGTAGTATTAGCTTTTATTAATCTAATAATACATTAGTCTAACTGCACTTCTCTTTGTCGACAATATGTGTTTATTTTAACTTTGTAGTTTACATAACTCACACACATTTTCATGGAGAGAGCAATGCACACACACACTATTGCGGTAAAAGAAGTAGAGCAAATAAATCACTTGCCGTTATCTCAAAGCTACTTTAAAGGTATACAAAGCACACCTTTAACAAATTCAACTATAGGCGAGTACTTTGACTTTATTGTCGACAAAAACCCAGGGGCGTTAGCTGTTGTAGTTCATCACCAAGGTATTAGATTAACGTATAAAGAATTTCAAAAAGAAGTTAATCAGCTTGCGAAGGGGTTACTTGCCCTTGGCGTAAAACCAGGCGAGCGTGTTGGCATTTGGTCTCCTAATAATATTGAGTGGTGCTTAACCCAATTTGCAACGGCAAAAATTGGCGCAATAATGGTGTGCATCAACCCGGCCTATCGTCCTAACGAATTACAATATGCTTTAAATAGTGTTGAATGCTCTACTCTAATCACAGCATCAAATTTTAAAGGCAGTGATTACTTAGAAATGCTTAATTGTTTAGCGCCAGAACTTGCAACTTGCGATAAAGACACACTTAATTTAAAAGCACTGCCCACTCTTAAAAATATAATCCGCATTGGCGATGAAGCATCTCCTGGTATGCACTCTTTTAAAGATGTTGTTAACTTGCCAACAGCTGCTCATGAGCTTGAATTAAAAGCAATAGGTGAAAACTTAAATGCTGAGCAAGACATCAATATACAATTTACATCAGGCACAACAGGCAACCCAAAAGGCGCAACGCTCACGCATAAAAATATTTTAAATAATGCGCTATTCGTCGCCGAATCTATGCACTTTACGAGCGATGACAAGTTATGTATCCCTATCCCGTTATATCATTGCTTTGCAATGGTATTGGGTAGCTTATTGTGTGTTAGTAAAGGTGCAGCAGCCATTTACCCAAGTGATTCGTTCGATGCAAAAACCACACTAGATGTAGTTCAACAAGAAGGATGTACAGCGCTGCACGGTGTACCTACTATGTTTATTAGTGAGCTTGAGCTAAGTAATTTTAACGATTATGACTTAAGTACTTTACGCACGGGTGTAATGGCAGGCTCTACATGCCCAGAGCAAGTAATGCGCAAAGTACAAACACAAATGAACATGCATCAAGTACTGATTGCTTACGGGCAAACGGAGTGCAGCCCCATAAACAACATTACCGAAACAGACTCTTCAATAGAGCGGCAAGTAACGACAGTTGGCCGCGCCCTTGCCCATACCGAGGTTAAAATAATTGACGAGCTGGGTAACATTCAAAAAATTGGTCAACCTGGCGAAGTGTGTAGTAAAGGTGCAGGCATAATGCGCTGCTACTGGAATGACGAAGCTAAAACAAAAGCCACAATAGATGACGAAGGTTGGCTGCACTCTGGCGATTTAGGTGTCATGGATACAGAAGGGTTTGTTACGATTGTTGGGCGTATAAAAGATATGATTATTCGCGGCGGCGAAAACATTTACCCTCGAGAAATAGAAGAAGTACTTTACACCTACCCTGGCATTCAAGATGCTGCCATATTTGGTATAACCGATGAAAAGTATGGCGAAGAAGTATGCGCTTGGATCCAACCAAAAGAAGATGCTGTACTTGATGAGCAAGCAATTCGTGAGTTTTTAAAAGACAAACTAGCCTACTTTAAAATGCCACGACATATCCGTTTTGTAGAAAACTACCCAATGACAGTAACAGGTAAACTGCAAAAATTTAAAATGCGCGAGCAAATGCAAGAAGAGCTAAGCGACAACGCTTTTTCCTAGTTTCGTCTTTAAGTAACTGAGGATCTGGATAGGGAATTTATCTCAGAGCTATGTTCAGAGCTAGCAGCGTTAAATTTACGTATGTTAGGACTAATACTAAAAAGCACAGCCAATTGGCTTTGCTTTTTATGTACTGAATTTATTATAAATTCAACATTCTCTTTTTTAAACGTTCTAAATCAATCGCACTCGAGCGCACTGTTAATTTAATATGGCTGTATTCATATTCTTCTTTAACAACACTCATACTCGATCGGATTTCGCCCACAATACCTTTGGCTGTGTACGGTATAACAATCTCTTCTTCAATCATGTCCTCTTGAGCAATGCCAATAATGTATTTGTGCAATTTACTAATATCATCTGGGTTACGTGTAGAGGTCATCATCGCATCAGGAAACTCATCCATTAGCGACTGCTGTTGATCAGTACTTAATTGGTCTGACTTATTCAGTACTAATAATTTTTTGCTACCTTCTACCCCAACTTCTGCCAGTACTTTATGTACTACTTCAAGTTGTGAGCGAAAAGAAGGATCTGAAGCATCTACAACATACAACAATAACGACGCATCATGTGCTTCAGCGAGTGTTGAATGAAATGAAGCCACCAAATCGTGAGGTAACTTTTTAATAAAACCAACCGTATCTGAAACCAATATACGAGGCTGTGTAATCGGATACAGCGCCCGAACAGTGGTATCTAGCGTTGCAAAAAGTTTGTTTTCGCCTTCTACATCACTACCTGTAATTGCGCGCATCATCGATGACTTGCCCGCATTGGTATAACCAATTAAAGCCACTGAGAATAGCTCAGAGCGCTGCGTACGTCTGTCCATCATTACATCTTGAACACTAACAAGTTCGCGCTTTAATTCTGCTAACTGATCGCGCACCTTACGGCGATTAAGCTCAAGTGTGGTTTCACCCGCACCTTTACCCATTTGGCGTTCTTTATCACCTGTTGATGTTTCACGCAGTCGTGGCGCTACATAATTAAGGCGAGCTATTTCAACTTGTAATTTTGCAGTTTTAGTACGCGCATGACGACTAAATATTTCAATGATAATACCGGTGCGGTCAAATACTTCTACACCTAGCTGGTTCTCAACATTACGTAGTTGAGAAGGCGTTAAATCGCAGTCAAATACCACTACATCAGCACATGCAAAATCAAGTTCGCCTGATGGGATTTCTGAGGATATTTCGGTTAAAGGGTCTTCATCAAGTAAATCATCTTCTTGCTCGTTTTCAACCATCCCTTTATTACCGGTAAGGTGGGCTATTTCAGCTAGTTTACCTGAGCCCAGTACATTAACTTTTTGAGTTGAGCTTTGCTTTTGCGATTGCGTACCTACTACTTTAAATCCTAACGTAGTCACCAAACGAGCAAGCTCTGCAAGCGACTCTTTTGCTTCGTCGCCTTTAAATTGTGGTGTGCTAATAGAAATAAGTAACGCATTAGGAAGTGATGGTTTTGCAGTTAGTTGCATAATTTTTTGTCTTAATGCACCTAAAGTGCAAACCTAATTTTCATTCGAAAGTAACTTGATCCTACGCTGTTATAGCCCAGCTTTATAGGGTTATAGTTCACTAATGGCGTTAATATTTAAAACTAACCATAATATACTCAATTTTATGGCTAGTTTTAAAATCACATTATAGTAAAGCCTTATGTTCAGCTTTAATATTAAACGACGCCCTGCTCAATCATTGCATCGGCGACGCGCCTAAAGCCTGCAATGTTAGCGCCTAATAAAAGATTTCCAGGCTCACCAAATTCTGTAGCGGTATCGTTGGCGGTAACAAATATATTTTTCATAATTTGTTTTAGCTTTTCATCAACTTCTTCAAAGGTCCAACTTTGCATACTCGCATTTTGTGCCATTTCTAATTGGCTTGTCGCAACGCCGCCGGCATTGGCCGCTTTACCTGGTCCATACGGAATCTTTGCAGCAATAAAGCAATCAATAGCCTCTTTTGTTGAAGGCATGTTTGCGCCTTCACTTACTAATAAACAACCGCCGGATAATAAAGCGCTTGCATCCGCCTGTGTTAATTCATTTTGTGTGGCGCACGGAAAAGCAGCGGCAGCATTAAAGCGCCAAACAGCGTGCCCATCTTTAGGGTAGTCATTTACAGAAATATAAATAGCATCGGGGTGAGTTTGTTTATATTCACTCAAGCAATCACGCGATTGCTCTTTCAAACATTTAATAAGATTTAAATCTATACCCGATTCATGATACACAGTGCCACGAGAGTCGCTGCAACTTACTGGTGTTGCCCCCATTTGATAAAGCTTTTCCATTGCATAAATAGCAACATTACCTGCGCCCGAGACCAAGCAGCGCTTACCTTGTAGGCTATCGCCGCGCGCTTGCAGCATATAGTCAGCAAAATAAACAGCGCCATATCCCGTGGCTTCTTTTCGTACAAGCGATCCACCCCACAATAAGCTTTTACCTGTTAAAACACCTTCATAGCGCCCAGTCAAACGCTTATATTGACCAAACAAGTAACCTATTTCTCTCGCCCCTACTCCAATGTCTCCAGCGGGTACGTCGGTTGTAGGGCCAATATGGCGATAGAGCTCGCTCATAAATGATTGGCAAAAACGCATTATTTCAGCATCTGAGCGCCCTTTTGGATCAAAGTTTGCCCCGCCTTTACCACCACCGATTGGTAAACCTGTTAAAGCATTTTTAAATATTTGCTCAAACCCTAAAAATTTAATTATGCTGGCATTCACACTTGGGTGAAAACGTAAGCCACCTTTATAGGGGCCAAGTGCAGAGTTAAACTCAATTCTGTAGCCTTTATTTACCTGAATATTGCCTTCGTCATCAACCCAAGGAACTCTAAACATAATTTGGCGTTCAGGTTCAACTAAGCGTTGTATAATGGCATTTTTTTTGTATTTTTCTGAGTTTTCTAAGATAGGTTCGAGTGATTCAAGTACTTCTTCAACGGCTTGATAAAACTCGCATTGTGCAGGACTACTATTTTTTAATTGTGCGATTGTGCTATGGATATAATTCATAATTATTCTTCCGTGTTAATAATAAAAGTATTTATCAGATGTTAAAGTAAACGTGATCAAGTTTATGATTCATGCTTTAAGGTCTTAATTTAATATAATTAACTATTACCTTAGCATGAAAAATTGAGATATTTAACGCCAGCTGCGTGAATTATTTTTGATTGGAAGTTTGATTTTTATTTATTAAATATGAATTTAAATTCACAGGTTTAAAATTAGAACAGTGCCAAGCGAATTTTTATATTTTCAAAAGGGAGTTTTAGAAGTATTAGGTTAGGTATGGGTTTGTTTGAAAATATAACAATTAATGGGTTTTATACTGCATTGCGCTCGCAAAAAACCCACTAACTAAAAGCTAATTAGCTAAAACCAGTTACTCAGCAGACTCTTCTGGACGATGCTGCTTTTGTACACCGGTTAAAAACAAGCGTAATATTTGATCGTTACAAACACGGTAATGTTTGTTATCTACTTTACGAGAAAATGCGCTTAACTCATGTTTACTTAAATCAAAATCAACAAGTGCAAGTGTTGCTATAACATCTTCTGCTTTCATATTTAAAGCAATACGTAGCTTCATAAAGATAATATTGTTGTTTAGCTTTTTCTCAGGCTCTGGTTGCTCACCTTCGCGTTTGCCACGTTGGGTATTAATAAACCCATTTAAAAAGCTAGCAAACTCAGTATCACTTATTGGGGTAAAAGCCTCTTCACCTTCTTTAGTTAACCATGCAATTACTTGCTCTTTGGTGACCGTATGCTCTGCTGATGCAAAAACATTGACCATGGCAGTATCAGTTAAGTTAAAAGTGTAGCGAATGCGGCGTAAAATATCGTTATTAGTCAAAGTAAATCCCAAAGTGAGGTATAGCAACCAAGCAGTTATTGCTTAATTTTAAATAAGCACCTAGTTTAACAGGTTTACTAATACCACCCTATTAATTTTTATCTGAGCTTCTTATACCTAGTTACCAAGCACCTTGGCAGGATCTACGCGTGTTGCTTGCCATGCAGGATAAATAGTGGCAAGTATCGCAAGCACAAATGTAACAATCACTGTAATACCAATGTCCTCAAGTACTAATTTACTTGGCAAAAACTCTATAAAATAAACGCCCTCAAGTGGATTGGCTCCAAATAATTGGCTTATCCACGTAAAAAGCTCACTTATATTAAGCGCTAATACTACGCCAATTAGTGTTCCTAGTGCCACGCCTACAAATGCTTGCATTAAGCCTTGCATTACAAAGGTGGCTAAAATAGTACTGTCTTTCGCGCCCATGGTTTTTAAAATTGCGATATTGCCTTGTTTTTCGCGTACTTCCATCACCAAGGACGATACAATATTAAAACTGGCTACCGCTATAATTAAAAACACCACAATATAAACAATGGTACGTACCATTTGAATATCTTGATAAAGGCTGCCTTGGGTTCTAAACCAACTAGAAACATACACATAGTCGTCAATAGTTTGGCCCACTTTTAGCGCTATTTGATGCGCCGAAAACACATCATCAACACTTAACCGCAGCCCTGTTACTTGGGTTTCATCGTAACCCAATGTTTGCTGTGCTTTGTTAAGATGTATAAATGCAGCGGTACTATCAATCGGTCCGCCCATTTCTATAACACCTGCAAGGTTAAGTGTTACGCGTTTAGGCGCTAATAATGATTGACCTTTTTGACTAATTTGCGGAATAAGTAATGTAATATTATCGCCTATTTTGGCGTCTAACTGTTTTACTATTTGCTTACCTAAAACTACATCGTCAAGGCCTAACTGACTCACTAATTTACCACTGGTAAACTGGTTTACCGCCGATACATTACTCTCGAGCGATGGCTCAACACCTCGAATTTCTATCGCTTTTAGCTGGCTTTTATATTGCGCCATTCCGTTAACGGCAATAAATGGCGCAGCCCCTGTTACATGCGGTTGTGTTTGTAAATCCTCAACCTTTTGCGACCAATTTGCAATGGGTCTACTTGGTGCTACATATTCAACCTGCGGCACAACACTTAGTAATCTATGTACTAGTTGCTGCTCAAAACCATTAATTACCGACAGCGCCACAATTAAAACCGCGACACCTAATAAAATACCAATAGTCGACGCTTTAGCGATAAAACTAACAAAGCCGTTTTTTTCATCTTTGTGGCCTGAATAGGCTCTAAAACGTTTACTTAAAAATGCACTAAGCAACATGCTGCGACTCTTTAATAGCTAGTTTTCCATCGTCTAAATAAGCTATTTTGCCTAGCTTATCGGCAAGTTCTAAATCGTGTGTAACTACCACAAAACTGGTGTTTAAGCTTTGATTAAGCTCATTAATTAAATCGTAAATTTTAATCGCATTTTGTTTATCTAAATTACCGGTTGGTTCATCAGCAAGCACAAGCGCAGGTTTAGTAACCAGTGCGCGGGCAATAGCCACGCGTTGGCGCTCTCCACCAGAAAGCGCAGACGGTTTATGCGAGCTGCGATGTGCAAGGCCTACTTTTTCGAGCATATCGAGCGCTTGAGCTTTGGATTCTTTTGCACTCAAGCCTTTAATTAATAATGGCATAGCCACGTTTTCAACTGCGCTAAACTCCATTAATAAGTGATGAAATTGATAGATAAAGCCCAAATTTTGGTTTCTAAATGCGGCTTGCTCTGTTCGCGAAAGTTTTGCAACTTCTTGGTTTTTAATTTTAGCGCTACCTGAGCTTGCGGTATCTAATGTGCCAAGTATGTGTAAAAGCGTACTTTTACCAGAGCCAGAACTCCCCACAATAGCGAGCATTTCACCTTGCTGCAGCGCTAAATCAACGCCTTTTAATACTTCAACTTGGTTGCTGCCATCTTGATAAACCTTACTTAAATTTTCACAACTAATTACTAAATCATTCATAACGTAATACCTCTGCTGGTTTTACTTTTGCGGCTTTACGCGCAGGATATAAGGTAGCTAAAAAGCTCATAGCAATACTGGCAAACGCTATTATTACTAAACTCAAAATATCAAATTTTACCGGAAGCTCTATACCCGCCAATAAGTTTAAGCCCACTAAGGCAAGTAGCTCATTTATGTATAAACTAAATATTACACCTAAAAATGCGCCTATTGCGGTACCAATTACGCCGTTATATAAGCCTTGCACCATAAACACTTTTTGCACTTGCGAAGGCGTTAAACCTAACGTTTGCAGTATGGCCACTTCACCTTGTTTTTCGCTTACCATCATGGTTAATGCCGATACAATATTAAATACAGCCACCAATACAATGAGGGCAAGCAACATAGACATAATGCGCTTTTCCATAGCAACGGCTGCAAATAGAGTACCTTGGGTACTGCGCCAATCACTATAATTATGATCTTGTAAAATACGCTGGCTTGCTTCAATAAACTCATCTAGTTCGAAAGGTTCGTGCAATGAAACACTTAAATTTGGGGCAGTGTTTTTATCCAGCTTTAATACCCGTTGTAATGAAGCGCCACTTGTAAACGCAAGTGCCATATCTATCTCAGATCCGGTTTCGTATATTGCGGCCACTTTAAATAAACGCTGGCTGGGTACTCGCCCAAGAGGTGTATATGTTGAAGCATTAGGCATAATAACGCGAAGCTTATCACCCACGCTAACGCCTAATTTACGACTCAAATAACGACTTATAGCAATGTTGTAATTTTTGTTTAATACAGTTTTCCAATCGCCTTGCACTATTTTATCGGTAATTTTATACAAAGAACCACTATCGTTATAAAGGCCTTGTAGTAAAACGCCGTGCAAGTCTTTATTTGTTTGCAAAATAGCTTCGCCGTGGCGATATAAGCTTACATGATCAACATAAGGAGATTGTTCGAGGTCGGTTTTTAGGGTGTTCATTTGGGTGGCAGTGTGTTTACCTGCGCTAACTTCAACATGCGGAATAAGTCCAAGCATATTGGTTTTTAGGCTATTTTCAAACCCGTTCATTACACTGCTTACCGTAAATAATGCCATTAAACCAATAGCGATACCGGCAATAGAAAAAAACGAAATAAACGATATAAACGCATTTCCTTTAGAGGAGCGACTATATCTAAGCCCTATAAATAAGCTAACCGGTTGAAACATATTATTTTTAACACTTATCGTAAAAGTATTGAGCAATAGTAGCACGAAAAAAGTGCCTTTGGGTATGGCGTAAAATGTAAGAAATAATTTAAAAATCTGATACTTGGCTATATTTACAGCAATACATGCTTAACCATTAATTCGCGGTTAAGCTTTCAGCCCTTTAACTAAATAATCGAGCAATACCCGTACATTAGTGGCCACAAACTGCCTTGGTGGATATACGCCCCACACCCCTTCTTGCTGTGGTTGATAGGGTGTTAAAATAGGCACCAATTGCCCTGAGTTAATTTCGTTTGCAATGTAGTAGTCTGGGAGCTGCACAATACCAAGCCCCTTTTTTGCGCCATCCACCAGCGCCCAACCACTATTACACTGTAGCCGTCCCGCTATTTTAATGTGTTTATCGCGCCCATTTTCGTTTACGCGCCAATAGCTACTATTCCCAATTAAACATTCATGGCTGTTTAGCTCGCCTAAAGTGTGCGGCTCACCAAATCGCGTTAAATACTGTGGTGCCGCGCACATAATAAAACGCCGCGCACTTAACCTACGCGCTTTTAAGCTCGAATCTTTTAAATGCCCTAGCCTTATGGCTAAATCAAATCCGCCCTCTAATAAGTTTTCTTGCTCGTTACTTAGTGTGGCAACAACTTCGACATCGGGATGATCCTTCATAAAATTATGCACTATGGGCATAATAAAGCTCTCCCCGTACATAACGGGTGCTGTGAGCTTTATTTTACCTTTAGGCGTACTTTGTTGCTGAGCAAGACCTTGAGTTGCCTCGTCCATAGCGTGTTGTAAGTGCTTTATTTGATGTAAGTACACTTCACCTTCTTTAGTTAAAACCACTTTACGAGTAGTACGAGTTAATAGTTGCGTATTTAAACGTTGCTCAAGCGCTGTTACATGGCGGCTAATATGCGCAACCGAAAGCCCAAGCATTTTTGCAGCCGCAGTAAAGCTACCCTCTTCACCAACCGCTATAAACTCATCAATTCCATCCCAACGCGACATTATTACCATACTGTAAAAGTGTTTTAATAAAATTGAGATTATCATTATTTGAGAAACAAATACAATAAGCCCATCACCCAAGCAAATTGGGTCTACAATTATTTTTTAATAGCCAGTTAAAGGAAATAAAACACATGTCTGAATTTATTAAATCAAAAGCGGCGATTGCTTGGGGTCCTAATCAACCACTTAGTGTTGAAGAAGTTGATGTGATGATGCCTAAAAAAGGCGAAGTAATGGTAAAAATTACCGCTACAGGTGTATGTCACACCGATGCATTTACATTATCAGGCCAAGATCCTGAGGGCATATTTCCTGCTATTTTAGGTCACGAAGGCGCTGGTGTTGTCTATGCAGTTGGCGAAGGCGTAACGAGTGTTGAAGTGGGGGATCATGTTATTCCTTTATACACTGCAGAATGTGGCGTATGTAAAATGTGTACTTCAGGTAAAACGAACCTGTGTTCAGCCGTGCGCGAAACACAAGGTAAAGGCCTTATGCCAGACGGCACAACACGCTTTTTTAAAGACGGCCAACCAATTTATCACTACATGGGTACATCAACGTTCTCTGAGTACACTGTATTGCCAGAAATCTCACTTGCTAAAGTAAATAAAGAAGCATCACTAGAAGAGATTTGCTTACTAGGCTGTGGTGTAACAACAGGTATGGGCGCAGTTACCAACACAGCTAAAGTAAAGCCTGGCGACACTGTTGCTATATTCGGCTTAGGCGGTATTGGTTTATCTGCGATTATTGGCGCAAAAATGGCTGGTGCAGATCGTATTATTGGTGTTGATATAAACACCACTAAATTCGATTTAGCTACAAAACTAGGTGCTACTGATTTAATTAACCCAAAAGATTTCGACAAGCCAATTCAAGAAGTTATTGTTGAAATGACAGATGGCGGCGTTGACTACTCGTTTGAATGTATCGGTAATGTTGACGTAATGCGCTCAGCGCTTGAGTGTTGCCACAAAGGTTGGGGTGAGTCGGTAATTATTGGTGTGGCAGGTGCAGGCCAAGAAATATCAACCCGTCCGTTTCAGCTGGTAACTGGGCGTGTATGGCGTGGTAGTGCATTTGGTGGCGTTAAAGGCCGTTCACAACTCCCTGAAATTGTTGAGCGTTACATGGCAGGTGAATTTGCTCTTAGCGACTTTATTACTCACACAATGAGCCTTGAAGAAATTAACGAAGCGTTTGATTTAATGCACGAAGGCAAAAGTATTCGTACAGTCATTCATTACTGATAACAGCTAAGCACGTTAAATAATAAGCCGTAACACTTTTAAGTTTACGGCTTTTAAGGATTAAGTATGTTAGAAAATATCTCAAGTGTAAAAGTGTCTGGCGGTTGGCATAAGCAATATACTCATAGCTCGCAAAGTACACATTGCACTATGCGCTTTGCCGTATTTTTACCACCTGGCGCAAGTGAAGCAAATAAAGTACCGGTACTTTATTGGTTATCAGGTTTAACCTGTACCGACGAAAATTTTATGCAAAAAGCCGGTGCATTTAAAAAAGCGGCAGAGCTGGGTATTGCTATTGTAGCGCCTGACACCAGCCCACGCGGCGAAAACGTACCCAATGAAGACAGCTACGACTTTGCACAAGGCGCAGGCTTTTACGTAAATGCCACGCAAGCTCCTTACAACACCCATTTTAATATGTACGATTATGTTGTTAGTGAATTACCAGCATTGATTGAACAACATTTTCCGGTAACAAGCACAAAAGCAATTAGCGGTCACTCTATGGGCGGGCACGGTGCATTAATGGTTGCACTTAAAAACCCGACTGCGTTTTTAAGTGCCTCGGCTTTTAGCCCTATTGTAAATCCGATTGAATGCCCTTGGGGTGTAAAAGCATTTACTGGTTATTTAGGAAATGATAAAGCGCTTTGGAAGCAATACGATAGCTGCGAGCTGATGAAAAATACAGAGCCAACTAATTACTTACCTATGTTAGTAAGCCAAGGCGATGCCGATGGTTTTTTACAAGAGCAACTTAAGCCAGAAAACTTAGTCGCTATTGCAGATAAAAAAGGCTACCCGCTTACACTTGAAATGCAAGCAGGCTACGATCATAGCTACTTTTTTATAAGCAGCTTTATTGACCAACACTTATTATTTCATCATCAGTTTTTAACTGCTTAGATTCATTAGTGTGTAGAGATGACTTTTCTACCTCTACACACTCTTTTAGACTTTTAGTGACCTGCCTACATACTTGCGTAGTAGTGCTTTCCCCTTTAACTAGGCTAACAAGAGCTGAATCTATCTTTAATCCCATATCAGTAAAGTTAAATCCGTTTTTATCTGAAGGTACTGGCTCTAGTGGGTTTTTATAAGGTGTTGACTGCGCCGGGCTAATACTATTTTTATCATTACGCGCCTGAGATTGTGCTTGCCCATCAATAATAGCGCCCGCAACTGTACAGCCAGAAAGGCAATAAAAAAACAAAAGTACAATAATTGTTTTCATCATTCATCCTAAACAAAATATTACCTAAATTGTATACGTTTTTTATTGTAACTCTGTAAAAAAATGTAAGTATTACTACCTAAAATCATTTATAAACTCTCTTGTAACACCCACCAGCTGCTATATAAAAAATGGCGATCCTAAATAACCTAAAGTTTTATTAATGGTAGGTTGTAAGTGTTCTGTGAGAAATTCAGGAAATAAAAAAGCAAAAACAGATAACCCAGCGCAAAATAGTAACGCTGTTTTTTAAGTTTAGTTGTTGTGATTAATGTTTTATTTAAAGGTAAAAGGTTCACATAGGTATCTTTTAGGTAGGATAAAAGAATACGGGTCTTTAAAACTCAGATCAAATTAACTATCGCGTAAAATAGTAATAAAAACATGTAAAAGTTTCCTCAATAATTTTTATTAAACTCAGCTTCCTACAATAAACCATTGATTATTAGTTATTTATGCAATGGCCCGTTGTTTGCTTGTTATTAACAAAATTAACCCGCATAGGCTCAATAATGGAAATTGATTTACAGTGGAATGAAATCATCGATAACTTAATACATTTAGGTATTGCATACCTACTTGCGCTACCTATGGCTTACGACAGAGAGCGTAGCCATGATGGTGCAGGCCTTCGTACCTTTCCTCTTGTTGCGGTTGCATCGTGTGGGTATGCATTAATAGCTATGTCGGTTTTAGATGGCGCAGAAGCTCAATCTAAAATGTTACAAGGCATCATTACTGGCATTGGTTTTATTGGCGGTGGTGCAATTTTGAAAAATAATAAATCAACCTCCGGTACAGCAACCGCAGCCAGTATTTGGAATATGGGCTTAATTGGTATAGCTGTAGCCTATAGCCGTTACGAAATAGCCATTTTGCTCGCCATTATTAATTTTATAACGCTAAGGTATGTAAAAAAGTTTAAGTGATAATTAGCTGTATTATTACAAGTAATGCGAGCAGATATTGGTAGTATTACGTGTGTATAATCACTGGCAAAATATAAATACACGATTTCAATTTGATACAATATAACATATAATAAATGCAGTTTTAAATCACTCTATATAGCTCTCTTATGTCGCTACCTTCAACCGATAACCGCTTACATCATATTGATATATTACGGGGCATTATAATTATATTTATGGTTATTGACCATGGTATGTATTATTGCCTTAATTACTCAGTTACCGATCCGATGACCATTCCAGGGACTGATCCCGTTACCTTTTTTACGCGTTTTGTTTCTCACTTTTGCGCACCACTCTTCGTATTCTTAGCAGGTCTATCTGCGGCTATAACAGAGCATAAATATGTATCCACTAAAGCATTTTCACAAAGCTTGATTATTCGTGGTTTAGTACTAATTTTGTTTGAATTTACTATTGTTTCGTGGTCTTGGAGCTTTAACCCATTATACCCAATGCTATACGCACAAGTTATTTGGGCTATCGGCTGGGGCTTTGTTATTTTAGGACTGCTGCGTTTCTTGGGCATTTATGCCATTTTTGTAGCAGGCTTATTACTCGTGTTTGGGCATAATTTATTTGATGGAACAAGCTTTGAGCCTAATACATTTGCACATACTGCTTGGTCTATTGCACATCAAAAAAATGTACTTGATCTCCCTTTTGATTTTCAAATTAGAACAACCTACCCAGTTGCCCCCATTGTTGGCTTAATGGCATTGGCATATTGCGCTGGTGTTTATTACAAAGCGCAACAATACAGTAAAAAAGTGATGAATCACGCATTATTATTAGGCGTTACTTGCCTTGCGCTTTATGGCGTTTTACGTGGATTTAACTTATACGGTGATATGTCACAGTTTGCTATACATACAAGCTCATTACTCACTGTTATGTCGTTTCTAAACCCAACAAAGTATCCGCTTTCGCTGCAGTTTATGCTACTTACAGTAGGCCTTGGACTTATTTCTTTAAAAGCATTAAGTGGTTTAAAAACCGATTTTTCGCATAACTTTTTACAAGTACTGGGTAAAACAAGTATGTTTTCATACCTTGTGCATTTGTATTTATTACATGCTATTGCTTGGTTACTTATACCTATTCTTGGCTTTAATTTTAGCGATATGACCTACGCAGATACTCTCGTTGGTTTGCCTGAAGGTTATGGCATGAGTTACACAGCAACACTTTTATTTATAGCCGTTGTAATAGGGCTAACAACCCTACTCGCTAAGCGATACATTGTTTGGAAGCGAAGCCACAAACATACCTTAATTGCTAAATATATATAAGTAAAAACACAAACCCCGCATAATATTTGCGGGGTTTTATATCATTAACCAATACGTAAAACTTATAAAAAGCTATCACCACTTTGATTTAGCGTAACAGTTTGTGCTTGAGCGCTTTTAATTAATAACCCGCAACGCACATCGTTTTGTGAAATTACAATTTTATCAATTGTGCTTGTATCGTAATTTACTACTTTGTTCTCGCAGCGTAACTGAACTTTAGTTAGCGGCATTTGCGCTTCAAGCGCTACTTCACTTTTTGACAATAAAGGTAATACCGCCTGCTTAGGCAATAGCTCTATTTGTTGTTTTATATCGCCAGAACTTTTATAAATGTCATTAACTTGAGCTAATAACTGCTCCTTATTTTGCTGTGTAAAAGTGATGGATTCAATATTGCCTAACGCATCTATTGCGTCATAGGCACGTACATAATCTTGTTTTGATATAAACCATTGTAATGCATTTTTTATCACACGCTTTTGAATTTGATCTGGTAGGTTACCTCGAAATAAAAATGCTTCGTTGATGTGCTGATCAAAGCTCTTCCAATCTTGTACAAAATAACTGTGCTGGCTTTTAAGCCATGCAAGCAAAACAATCTCAACCGTATTTTTCGTATGTTCGTTTTCTAACTCATCAATACGGCTTTTAGCTTCATCGTATTTCTTTTCATCGATTAACTTACTAGCTTGTTCATAATCATTAAAAAAGCCGCGAGACGCTTTATCATTTGAAAAACCAGCATGTAAATTTTGCGAACTTACAGTAATAGTTTTTGCTACAGGTATAGTCTCGCCATTTAATTTTGCACTTTTGTAGTTGAGCTTAGACACGTAGTCCATTACTTCTCTTTGATACTTTTTTTGACCAGCTGTAGCTACAATTTCGATATCGCTCACTTGGCCGTTTTCATCAACAAGATAACTACTTAAATTAATTCCTTCTAATCGAGACGCACGCGGTGAGGTATTAGTAAGTTGATCGTAATTTTTATTAATCACCTCTGCAGGGACAAAGTCGTCAGCAAACGCAGGGAGTTGAGTAAAAGCAGAAGTAAAAGTAAGCGCTAATATGAGTTTTTTCATCGATTTTATCCATCCTAGATAGTGTTTATATAATAGAAACAAACGATCGATATAAAAGCAAATGTAAATACAAAAAATTAGTTTATTTAATGAGCTTTACTTAGAAAGAACTTAATAGATAAATATATTTATGGCATTAAAAAAGGCGCTTAAAAAGCGCCTTGCTAACAAGTATGTGTGCTTAAAACATATCTTGATAGGAGTTTGTTGTGCTAAACGTAATTGCTTTTTCAAAGCCTGGTAAATGAATACTTTGCTCGTCTATTACAATGTCGTTGTCGTCAATAAGTCCGTCGCCAAAGCGATAAATAAGCTCGTACTGGCCTAAATCTGCTTGCGTTTGATACGTTTTCTGCGAAGCGCTAACCACACTATTTTTCTGTGTGTAACTAGTCATAACATCATCGCCATGGCGCTTAGCAAGCATTTGCATTGTTACTTTTGGTGAAAGTACGGTAGCTGTTGCATTGTTACCGCCAAAGCCTTTTGAATTTATAAAAGCAATATCCATATCAGCGCACTCGTAATGGCTATTACGAATATCAAGATGGTCGCCATAAACATCATCAGCCACTTTATCAATAGTGGTAATACCCGGCATAATATTATGACTAAATATGCCTAACGCAATCGCTAACTGGTCACCACTTGCAGGTGCAATAGTATGGCCAACATACGCTTTTGGCGCTGTTACTTTCCAGTTATCAATAGCAAACGTTTGCGCTATTTTGTGATAAATCAAAGACTCTGTTACACGGTTTTGCGGTGTACTAGAACCATGAGCTAAAATAAAGCTACGTTCTTGCAGTGCTTCTTTACCTAATAAGCTGCTAGCAAGTGCGGCTGATTTTGCCATTGTAATATAGTTACCAGGTCCAGGTGATGTAATCGACTTTTTAACGCCATCTGCATTTACAAACACATCCGGTACGCTGCCCATAATATCAGCGCCCAACTCAAGGGCTAAAGCATCATCCATTAAAATAGCAACTTGCGCGCCTTCACCTAATGTAAAGCCACAGTTATCGCCAAATGGGCGGCTGCTATTACGGTAATCAGGTTCTTCATCATTTGATAAGTTATCTAAACGGCGCAAACCTTCAACGTTTGCAAGTGCGCTCATGTTACCAAAGCCTTCTACAACTTCTGGTGTAATAGCACACTCAACACTTGCGACAACCGCAACGCGTGTACGCCCTGCTTGTATGTCATTAACCGCTGCACGTAAATTATATAAAAACGTTGCACATGCGCCCGAGGTCGAAAACGTAGTCCCTACATTGCCCGTAACATAGGCATTAATAAAATCGGTAGACATTGTATTTAAGCCCAGTGCTAACTGCTTAGTGCTAACACGGTCGCCTTGTTGGCGCGCTTTTACTAAACCACCTAGACCTTTGTCGTCCATTTGGCCAATTACCGATGCTGAATAGGTACCAATTTTATCTGGCTCTACGCTATTCATAATATGCTGCCAATCAAGCCCTGTTGATTTAATCGCATCTGTAGCTGCAAAAATAGTGGCTTGCAAACCACGAGGCTGATAGCGGCTGTTATACATAACTGATGGATCAAACCCAGTCGGAAATTGCCCAGCAGATTTAATTGGGTTATCGCGTGTTGAGTCGTGCTTTACGTCTAAGTCGGCTGCAATAGTTACTTTAACTTTTTTGCCTTCAAGCTCTTCAACCTGCCAGCTAGCTGGAACAGGTGCAGGTAAGTCGCGAGCACGCGTTTCAAACACAATTGCGTTATCGCTTGATGCGGTTAGTGTCATTTTTTGCTGCCACGGTGTGGCATCGGCATCAAAGTGTTCTTTTTCAATTTTACGAATAAGTGTACCAGCAATAATTTGCTCACCAAAGCGTGCTTCTATGTCGCTTTGCTCAACATTATTACCTTGTGTATCTTGTAATTGGCCGTTTACAACGCTTACTAGATTCATCAGTGTGGCGAGGCCTAAAAATGTTTCACTGCGATCTTGAGCATTTAAACTATCTAACACGATACGGCGATAACCTTGATGAAAAGAAGTACGGCCAGCGGCGTTAATGCCACCCATGCCTACTATAACGGGTAATGCTGTCATAATTTACCTTTTAGAAACGTGTTATAAGGAGAAGAGGCAGTTTAAATGGATTATGCACCACACATTGTGCTTTAATAGCCAAATATTAAGCACAAAAGGCCAAAATGTACTGGTCGGAGCATTTATATGACTGATAAACACACTAATCCACCTCTAAACATTGCTATAGCGGTATATCCGCATTTATTAGTGACTAGTTTAACGCTGCCTATAGAAATGCTAAGAGCCGGCGAGGCCTTTGCTAAAGGGCATCTTGATAAGCAAAGCTTTAGGCCACTTGCTATAAATTTAGTGGCTAAAAGTGCTGAATCTATACCCACCCGTGCAGGCCTTGCTATAAATCCTGATTGCATAACAACTAACGCGCCCTACAGCGATTTGATTATAGTGCCGGGTATTTGGCGAAACCCACGCCCAGTGGTGCGAACAAATCAAGAAATAGTTGATTGGCTGAGCGAAAGCTTTAGCGCAGGCAGCCATATAATTGGTGTCGGTACTGGCAACTGTTTATTAGCAGAGGCTGGCTTACTTGATGGCCACCCTGCTACCACCCATTGGCATTACGCCAAACAATTTAGCCATGACTACCCGCAGGTGCGCTTAAAGCCCGACTTTTTTATAACCCAATCAGAGCGCATGTATACCGTAGCAAGCCTTAATGCCCTTGCAGATGTGATCGTACATATTATCAGCCAGTACTACACAAAAGCCGCCGCGCAGCATGTAGAGCGTAATTTTTCGCACGAAATACGCAAACCCTATGAAGATCAACGCTACTTAGAAGGTGCAGTAGACCGCCACCCCGATGAGCTAATTGCGCAAATTCAGTTTTGGCTAAAAACAAATTTAGCCACCGAGTTAAACCTGCAAGAAGTCGCAGCTCAATTTAGCTTAAGCTATCGTACTTTTACCCGCCGTTTTAGAGCCGCAACGAACCAAAGCCCTATTGAGTATTGGCAACAATTACGCGTAGAAGGTGCGAAAGAGTTATTAGCATCATCAAATTTATCAATTCAAGAAGTGGCTTTAGAAGTTGGATATAACGACCAAGGGCATTTAACCCGCGTGTTTAAAAAAGTATTAAGCCAAACACCTAGTGGTTATAGAAAAGTAGTTAGACGAAAGTTATTTGGCTAACCAGCGGCGGCACTCTAAATTGGCATTTTTTTATACATAAATTATACTCTTATCAATAATATAATTTATGCCATACCAAGGTAACTGCATGAGAGATAAACTTAGTAAGCACCTTTTTGATCCACAAAGCGATGCTTCTATTGAATCAAAGTTATTAAAGTTACTTTCACTTGTACGAAAACATTTGAGTATGGAAGTCGCGTTTATTTCAGAATTCACCAATACTGATCGCGTTTTTAAAGTGGTAGATAACCAAACTACAAATACATGCGTATCAGTAGGTAATTCAGATCCAATTTGCGAAACTTACTGTAAAAAAATATCCGATAGCGAGCTAGAACAAATAATCCCTAATACTCTTGAGCACCCAATAACCCGCAACATGCCAGTCACAGAAAAGCTAAATATTGGCTCTTATATTGGTGTACCCATTATTTTATCCACCGGAAAAGTTTATGGAACTTTTTGCTGTTATAAAACCGTATTAGACAATGCCCTGAACGACAAAGATTTGTCATTTCTTAGGCTCATTTCTGAAATAGCTACTGAGTTAATCGAAAAAAAAGTTCAGTCTGACATTTTAAATAATGAGTCAAAATCGCTGATTGAAAATATTATAAAAACAAACGATATTACGATTTATTTTCAGCCCATATTTAATTTATCAACCAACCAACTTTCGGGTTATGAGTCTCTGTCACGCTTTTTTATTGAACCCTATAAAACACCTGACATTTGGTTTAAAGATGCTGAAAAGCTAGGTTTAGGAGAAGCATTAGAAATACTTGCTATACAAAATACCTTACATTGTTTAGACCAATTTGATGAAAAAGCTTATATCACTATAAATACTTCACCTCAGCATATTTTATCAGGCTCAATAGACAAAGTATTACAAAGCATCGATTGTAATAGAATAATTTTAGAAGTGACTGAACATTCTCCTATTTTAGACTACCAAGCGATGCGAACCGCACTTCTACCATTAAGAAACCGAGGTGTAAAACTCGCTATAGACGATGTAGGTGCTGGATTCTCATCCTTTCAGCATATTTTAGAATTAGAAGCAGATATCATTAAGTTAGACATCAGCCTTACTCAGAATATAAACACAGATCGTAGAAAGTTTTTATTAGCTAAAGCACTATGCGGATTTGCCAAAGCAATTAATTGCTCAATTGTAGCTGAGGGTATAGAAAATCAAGATGAATTAAACACACTAAGAAAACTAGGCGTTGATAACGTACAAGGCTATTTTATTGGGCGCCCAGCTCCTATTGAAGATGCCATCCAATATCAAACAATTACGCTATAATTAATAAACGCCACTTTTAGTGGCGTTCTGATTCGTTAAATTCTTTTCGATAATAGCGCTTTTGATAGTTTTTTACTTTAGTGTGTACGCCTTTGCTTAAGCTTTTAAATTTAGCCTCAAGTACGTCTACACCATATAAAATACCGACCACCAGCACCGAGAGTTTTATTGCAGCCCCAAGGTTTTCGGTCGCTATCATCACGCCTATTGATGCAAGCACCCAAATGGTTGCAGCAGAGGTTACGCCAACTACCGCACCATCTTTTGCGAGCATAACGCCTGCCCCTAAAAAGCCAATACCTGTAATTATTTGCCCAACTACACGAGAATGATCAATTACATCCCCCTGTAAATTAAACGCAGTGGATAAAAACAAATACGTGCCCAGCGTTATTAGGGCTGATGTACGAATTCCTACAGGTTTACCACGCAATTGGCGCTCTATTCCAATAATAGCACCACAAAAAGCCGCAGTACCAATAGCTGCCCACGAATACGGGGCTACATCAATTAAATCTAAAAAAGTCACTGTTAACCTTATATTTTATTAGCTATAGCCACCGCCGTTCTTAAACGTTGGCTACCAAACGCTGACATTTTACTAAAATCACTTCGTGCAATAGGTACATATTGGCAGTCTATTGCGAGCTGTTTATCGTTACCGGGCTCACAAAACGGGTCGTGAACATACACGCAGTGCTCATCAAGGTGCGTAACACACACCCAGTGTGGCGATTTTTTACCATCAAAACTGTATGTACTAATTAATAACAGCACACTAAAGCCTTTACTTAACCACTGCTCAATATGCTCAAGCTCTACATCTTTATGCGTAAGCGGTATATTTGCCTGTGCAATACCATCTACAAATTGCTGATGCACGGTGGCAAGTACCACTTTTTTGTTTTCGTTGCGTACGCCATCTAAAAACAAAGGCTCTGTGGTATTAACCATTACTTCGCTTTTAAAACCACGCTTATTAGCCCCAAGTGCCAAACCAAACGGATGGCAACCACCATGACCCGATGTCATAAAAATGGTGGTACCTTCACGCCAAAGTGCCAGCTCATGTGATTGAGTAAGCTCAGTTGTTGGCTCAAGTGCACCCATTGCCATTAATAGCGCAGCAGGCCCACAAGTAAACTCGGTAGTTTGCTGATACCACGGCGTTAAACGCGCCACTTTTAACTCACTCGTTTGTCGAATGTTTTTTTGCATTCGTAGTGCGTCACTGTGGTCATCGTAATAATCGCTATATTGACCAAACACTCTGTAACCTAAGCTTTTATAAAGCCCTATCGCACCTTCGTTATTTACAGCCACTTCTAAACGAAGGTAAATACGCCCTCGCTCATACGTTTCTTTTTCAAGGCTAGTAAGTAATGCCTTTGCAACGCCCTTACCTTGCATTGTGGGTTTTACCGCGAGCGAATATAAACGCGCTAAACGCGTCCCTTTATGGCACCACACTAATCCATATCCACATACTTGCTCGCCATTTTCTGCAACGAGTAAAATACCGTGTTTTGCACTAAGCCAGCGTTTTAGACTACGCGGACTTAATTTATCGTTATTAAAGCAAGCATTTTCAACGTCAATCAGTGCATTTAAATCACTGCTAAGCGCCTTTCGAATAACAAGGTTGCTCATGTTATTACCCACGGCCTCGTGCTTCTAAGCGTTGTTTAAACTCATCCATAATGATCATGTATAGCTCATCGCCTAAATAGCCGTCTTCTACCTTGTGATCAATACTTGGGTTATCGTTTACTTCAAGTACATATGCTTTGCCTTGATGCTCTTTAACATCAACGCCATATAAACCCCTACCCACTGTTTTACATGCTTTTAAAGCTGCATCTAATACTGCTTTTGGTAACTCAAAGGTTGGCAATGTTTCAAAGCCACCAGAGAAAAACCGTTTAGCATCGTGGTTATAAATTTGCCAATGGTTACGCGCCATTAAATAGCGGCATGCATAAATTGCACGGCCATTTAACACACCCACTCGCCAATCGTATTCGGTATACATATACTCTTGTGCAAGCACTAATGCGCTATATTCAAACAGCTCGGTAAGCTTAGCGGCAAGCTCATCACGGTTTGAAACTTTAAACACACCTTTTGAGAACGATCCTTCAGGCATTTTTAAAACAAGCGGATACGTAAACGCTTCTTCTAATTGCTCAAGCGTTTCATTTGCTTGATCAGCCACTACAACCGTTTTTAAACTTGGCACTTTTTGATAATTAAATGCATCGTGTAAATACACTTTATTACAACAACGTAAAATAGACTCAGCATCGTCAATAACCACTAAACCCAGGCTTTGCGCTTTGCTTGCAAGGCGATACGTTGGGTGGTCAATCGCTGTAGTTTGGCGAATAAATAACGCATCAAACTGGGCAATGTTATCAATTTCGTCAAAGCTTAATGCTTGTGCATAAATACCGTGTTTAGCCGCTGCTTTAATAAAACGTGCAATGGCGTCTTTGTCACTCGGTGGTACTTTTTCGTTATGATCAACAAGTATTGCCATGTCCCATCTAAAACGACGTTGCACAGAACTAATACGCCACTGCGTTTTAGTAAAGTTATCTAGCTTGGCTACAAATTCGCTGTACTGCTGCTCACTTAAAGACGACATCGAGCCTTGTTGCAATAAGCCTTGTTCATCAACAAATAAAATAGGCGCTGGGTATTGTTTAAATACCGACTTTGCCGCTTTTGATTGTAAATCGTTTTGG
The DNA here is from genome assembly GCF_014163785.1 of Pseudoalteromonas sp. SR43-7. Lineage (NCBI taxonomy): Bacteria > Pseudomonadati > Pseudomonadota > Gammaproteobacteria > Alteromonadales > Pseudoalteromonadaceae > Pseudoalteromonas > Pseudoalteromonas sp. SR43-7. The sequence continues at coordinate 47,411 of NZ_JACJDY010000022.1, forward strand.
GCATTACCAAAGTAAAGTGTGCCATCTATTTGGGCCACATTTAACATAGGAGCTTGGCCACTACGAAGAGCATTAATGGTTTTTACACTGGGTAAAACTTGGTGCTTGCGCGCCTCTGCAAGTAATGAGCAATAGTAACCTTTGCTCAAGTATTGGCTTGAGTCGCACAGATTAATAATGCGTGTTTTTGGTTCGTTATGTTTTGGATAATCACGTAAGTAGGTATTAAACGTAATTACATTTTCGAACGATTGAGCAAGCGTTTGCTCGTTGTTATCAACCACAATTAAGGTTTTAAACACGACTTTTCCTAGTTAAGTCAAAATATAAAAAGCATGCTTAGTAAAATACTAAGCATTATAAATAGAAACACCCATCGTACTAAGTGGGCATTGCGCGAATCACTTAATATGATGGGTGCTTTAACAGGTACCTACTGTACGAGTTAGCGCTTAAATTGCTTAAGCGACATGTGCTTTATATGCCCTTTTTTAAAAACGCACAAACGAGATATTTTTAGCGTGAAGATGAAAAATATTGATTAACTAATAATGCAGATTAAAATACGTAAAACAACACCTTATGAGAGTTAAAAATGTCGCTGCCTGCTTGCCCAAAATGCCAATGTGAATATGTTTACGAAGACCAACAACTGCTTATTTGCCCCGAGTGCGCCCATGAGTGGAACCCAAATACTGCACATGATGAAGACGCAATTTTAGTAAAAGATGCCAACGGCACTTTACTTAATGATGGCGATAAAGTGACCGTAGCCAAAGATTTAAAAATTAAAGGCAGCTCGCAAGTCATTAAAATTGGCACCAAAGCGGTTGTTAGACGTGTGCTTGATAAAAAAGATCACGAGCTAGATTGTAAAGTAGATGGCATTGGCGAAATGATGGTAACAGCGAAATTTGTGAAAAAAGCTACCTAAAATTAAATATTTAAAATATAGGATGTTAGATGAAAAATCATAAAAATAAATTCATCCAAGCCTTATGGCCTGTTATTGAAGCCTATTATTAGTGCGTATAATAGATTTTGTTTAACTGCTATTAGTTGGTGTATATCTAAAGGTCCACCTACATTTAATAAGGCGAATTATCGCTTAGGTATATTTAAGCATTTAACCTCCTCACCTTAATGAGGAGGTATCTCTTGGACTGATCAGTTTACATTTCAGTTAAAGTGCTTTTTAAGCTTTGATTACCCAGTAAAGAAATCAAATACGTTACCAAGTGTTGATGATGAACCTTTATAAAATTCAGTAAAGCTACATCGACTGCATGTCACAGCGGTGTACTTTTTATTTTGAACATCAAAAATTCTTGACCAAAAGCCACCCGAAACTCTTATTTCACCGGTATCAAATTCGTTATTATTACACTTAGAGCAAGACCAATTGTTATGTCTCATATTTCAACCTCCATATTATTTATGTACGGTATATTAAACACTTAAGGAACGTGTGTAGCAATTTTTTTAATAAACAAACCATAGTTTAGTCCTTATATTGGTTAAGTTGGAATTTTGACAGATGTTTGGATGGCTTTTTAATAATTGCTTTTTATAATAATTAGTATGGGGGTCATACTAATTTCACTCAGGGATTACCTACTTGTTAGCTGTATATTGCGTTAACAACAAAAATTTTCGTAAGTCTCGCTCTTGTCTCATTACGTGCAAAATATATACTTTATCGTTATCTTTTTTGTAAAATATACGACAAGGATTCACGACCAGTTCAAGATAATTTAGGTTAGCTAACTCAATTGGTTTTTTACCTGATTCAGGAAAGAGTTCGAGACGTTCAACTTTTTCAAATATTTTGGAAACCAATTTTTTCGCTGACTGCAAATTGCTTAATGCGATATATTCAGCGATATCGTTAAGATCATCCAAAGCTGGATTAGCCCAAATTATTTCAGCCATTTATTCATTTTATCTTTAGCTTCAACATTCGACATGGTTTCACCACGACTTATTGCCTGCTCTCCTTTTGCAAGAGACTCAAGAATTTGCATACGCTTTTGCATAAATTCATAATCATCAACATCTACTAAGTATGCAGATGGTTGTCCATGTTCAGTTATCAACACAGGTTCTTTAGAGGAATGAAGTTCAGATAATATCTTCGTTGCTTGACGCTTCAATGTTGTTACTAGTTCTACTCTCATAATAATCCCCAAACAAATGTATCACTATAGTAGCACCGAGTAGCCAACTTGGGAAATACAACTAACGAGGCTGTATAACCACTAAAATCAATTAAAAAGGGAGCACCTAACGTCAACCCTGCTCACTTATAAACTATTAGGTACTTCTCATTATATGTCTTTGTAGAAATTGAAATACACACCACGTTACGCTATAAAAACATAGCTGTAGGTTGGATAAATGGCAAAGCCATGCCATCCGACAATTAATTTATGAATATAAATAAGCGATTATTACGTTGGCATAGCTTTGTCAGATGGTGTTCTCTAAAAAAACCAAAGCTTTATAAAATCTCTACCACCACATATTCGTGGGCTTTATCTGCAATTGTTAATGTAATTTCATCATCAATCTGTTTATTTAGTAACTGCTTACCCATTGGTGCGCCGGGTGTTACAACAGCAATTGCATGTTGTTTAACATTTACGGTTAAACCACCTGCTGCAGGGCCTAAATAAAACCATTTTTGCGCTGCGTTATCATCCTCTAAACACACCAACGAACCGATAGCTATTTTGTCGGTTCGCTTTTCGTTAAAGGCAGGCTCAAACAACTCTATGCTTTTATAGCAATCGTTTACGCGCTGGGCTTGGCCTTGTGCTAAATAAGCGGCTTCGAGCCCTAGAGTATCGTATTTATTTTCGGCTATGTTTTCTTCATGTGTGGCGGTGTCGTGCGCAGTTTTTGCCGCTACTTTTGCTGTTGTAAGCTGCGCTTCTAGCGCAAAGCGAAGATGTTCGATAACGTGGGTTTTATTCATGGGGATTAGTACAATACAGGCTGTAAAAATAAGGCAGCTAGTTTAACATTTTTGCTAGGCTTAAAACCATTGTTTTAAACCCCGCAAGTTTGGTGGGAATACTAGCGGGGCTTAAATTAGCATTAAACAAGCAAATTGCGGTTGGTTGGTACAGCTCTTTGCTTATGCTTTATTAAAAACCTTATGGCATATCTAATAATGTTTGCGTGTGGGCATCTACTTTAACTTCGTAGTTTTTAGCGCTTAAGCCCAATAGCTCTGGCAAGGTTGCCGCTATACAAATAGACGAGAACGTACCCACTACAATGCCAGTAAATAATGCTATAGCAAAGCCTTGCAGTGGTGCGCCTGCAAGTAACCAAACGCTCGCAACCGTCGCAAGTGTGGTACCCGACGTTATTAAGGTGCGCGTTAGTGTGCTTTTAATCGCATTATTAATAATAGTCGCTGGGCTAAGTACATTATTTGATTGAACACGTAAAAGCTCACGCACTCTATCCCCTACTATTATTGAGTCGTTCAGTGAGTAACCAATAATAGCCAGTAAACTTGCCAGTACGGTTAGGTTAAATTCAATTTGTAATAGTGAAAATAACCCAAGTACGAGTATTAAATCGTGCACTAGCGCAACCACAGACCCTACCGCTAATCGCCATTCAAAACGCACTGCAAGGTAAATCATTACTGCAATCATTGCAGCAAACATGGCTAAACAACCTTGATCAAATAACTCATCGCCCACTTGTGAGCCAATATAGGCCGACGATAAAACCTGTGCGTTTATATCATCGTTTTGTGTAACAGCGCTTTGCCAGTCAGGGCTATTAGCTGTTGTTGATGTAGTTGATGCACTTGGCGCTTCTCTTAATTGAAAATGACTATTACCTTGCGCGGTTAGCTCAAACTCACCGTTGTGATTTTTAGCAATAAACGATTGAAGCTCTTTTAGCTCAATACTTTGGCTGATTGTAAACTCAGTTAAATAACCGCCGGTAAAATCTAGGCCAAAATTTAGACCCTTTTGCGTAAGCGTAAATACGGATAGCAGCACTAAAATGGCGCTTAAAAGCATGCCCATAAAGCGTAAACGTGTACCCTTTTCACCTTTTAAAAAATAATTAAGCATGTGCTTTTACTCCTGCTTTTTTACCCATTTTTAAATACAACGTTTGGCTTAATATTTTTGATACGTACACACCTGTAAATACAGACGTTAAAAGCCCCAGTGCGAGTGTAATGGCAAAACCTTTAACGGGCCCATAGCCTATACCGTATAAAATAAGTGCAGTGATCATGGTGGTTATATTGGCATCAAATATTGTATTTGCGGCTTGTTTATAACCCTCTTGAATAGCTTGATATGGTGCACGGCCTTGGCGACGTTCTTCTTTAATACGTTCAAATATTATAACGTTAGTGTCTACCGCCATACCTATGGTTAGCACCAGACCTGCAATACCCGGAAGCGTTAACACAACCCCTGGTAATAATGACATTAAGCCCACAAGCGACGTTAAATTTAATATAAGTGCTACGTTTGCAATAAGGCCTAGACGGCGATACCAAAGCGCCATAAATGCAAGGGTAATACCCATGCCTAACATAAGCGCGGCTAAGCCATTACTAATATTTTCGCTGCCGAGGCTTGGCCCTATTGTTTGTTCGTGCACAATTGTAACGGGCGCTGTAAGCGAGCCTGCACGTAGTAACAATGCCAGATCGGCTGCCGCTTGTTGGCTTTTCATATTGGTAATACTAAAACGCGAACTTAAATGCTGAGCAATATTAGCAACGTTAATAACTTCGCTTTTTTTAACTACTTCGCCTTTAGCATTTTGAGAGTACTCAGAGTAAACCGTCACCATTGGCTTACCAATATTGGCTTTTGAAAACGCCGACATTGCATCCCCGCCTTGGCCGTCTAGGCTTAGTTGTACAAGTGGTTTACCCCAATCGTCGCGGCCTATGTTTGCATTATTAATATGATCGCCTGTAAAAATTGGCACAGGATCGAGCTTTATGGTTCCGCCCGATTGCATATTAAATGTTTGCCCGCCAATTTCTTTTAATTGATAAAAACCAAGCGATGCTGTTGCACCAATAATACGTTTTGCTTCGGTTGGATCTTGCACGCCTGGTAGCTCTATACGAATGCGGTGCTTTCCTTGGCGCTGTGTTACCGCTTCGGTAATGCCTAACTCTTCAATACGTGAACGAAGGGTTGTAAGTGTTTGCCCCATTACTTCTTTATCAAAGCTGCTGCGGCCTTGCTCTGAATAACTAAATTTGGCAGTTTTAACGCTGCCGTTATTGCTTGTTACAACGGCTAAATTAGCAAATCGGCTTAGTAGCTCTTCAATAACGGGGGTTAACTTGTCGGTTGCATTAGGCAGTGCGTTTATTTCAAACCCATGCTGAGTTTGCTGCGCTTTTACGCCATGTGCTTTTTGCTTAATAATGATTGATTTAGCTTGTTGATACGCACTGACTAATTGCTCATCAACGGCTTTATCTAAATCTACGTCTAGTACAAATAGCACACCGCCATTTAAATCAAGGCCCAGCTTTATTGGTGATAAACCAAAATCTTGTAACCATGTTGGGCTGGTTGCATGCTCAATAATTTTAACTTGCGTGTTTGGATATTGCGCTTTTATAGCCGCTTGCGCCTGAGCGCTTTTAGTTGGCTCGTTTAAAAGTATATTAATAGTGGATTGCTTATCTAAACCCTGCTCAACCTCTAGCCCTTGTTTATTTAAAAAAGTAACTAGCGTTTTAGTGCTCGGTAAAGATTGCGTTTCGCTGTGCGGCGTATTACTTACGTGCAACCACGATTTATTAGGGTATAAATTTGGTAATGCGCTGATAGCTAATAAAACCAATACTATTAGCATGGCTATATAGCTTAATTTGAACTTAGCCGTAGACGGCTTTTTATCTTTTTTAAAACTTAACATGTTGAATCCTTATTGCCAGCAAAGCTAGCAACGTACTTTTTAAAAGCACAATTAATCTGCAGGCTAAAACTTTAAAAGTTAAAACCTAATAAAATTAAATAAGGGAAATTAAGCGTGGTAGGTAGTTACGGCAGTGTAGAGTAAGTTAACGTCTTTCCAGCCACTTAAGCGCGACTTTTTACTATTAGTCACAAGCGTATACCAAGGTTGTATGCGGTTAACGGCTCTCGGTCGTAAAAATATATGCCTAACAAGATTTTGAGCAAAAAATTCAAAAACCACATCGTATTCAGCCTCACTTTGCACAGTGTGCAAAAACAATGATGAATTATTGGCAGTTAATCGTGGTTGGTGCGCGTCAAAATCGGTTTGATGCGTTTTTTTATGCTGCGTAGTATCTACAGACTTAGTAATGGGCTGTATTTTAGTTAAATCGCCAATATCAGTAGGCGAAACCTGCGTGCTAATATTTATATTTAAATTTTGTGAGGCGCCCATAGCATTACTCTGCACACTAAAAAGTGCAGCAAGTAGCAAAAAGGCAGTTAAAAACACTCTAAATTTAAACATTCACGTTTTAAAACTAAAATAAGGGATGCGTAGTATATAAGGGCAAGCATTTAAAATACAATGCTTATTAATTAAGTATTTAGTTTTAACAGAGATCACTAATGCGCCCCAGACAAAGCACAGAAAAACGACCAGACGCCATGAATTTACGCCAAAGTGTAAAAACACTCTGGCCCTACCTTACAAAATTTAAAGGCCGTGTTTTTATTGCACTTATGGCGCTTATAGGCGCAAAAGGTGCCACTTTGTTAATGCCTTGGGCGCTTAAAGAAATAATAGACTCGGTAGATAAGTCAATTAACCCACTGTTAGTTATCCCTGCTTTATTGTTATTGATGTACGGTGCACTGCGTTTTGCTAGCGTATTTTTAGGTGAGATAAGAGATGCTGTATTTTCTCGCGTAACCGAGCACGCTATTCGTGATATTGGTTTAAAAGTATTTAAGCATTTGCACTCACTTGAGCTGGCTTTTCATTTAGATAGGCAAACCGGTGGCATTAGCCGCGATATAGAACGCGGTACAAGTGGGTTAAGCTTTTTAATGCGTTTTTTAATGTTTAACATTGTGCCTACTTTATTTGAAATACTGACTGTTGCGATTATTTTTGGCACGTTGTTTTCTGTTTGGTTTGCGCTGATTACATTATTGGCAGTTGCTATTTATATTACCTTTACTGTGGTTGTTACCCAGTGGAGAAACCGCTTTATTAGAGAAGCAAATGCTGCCGACAATCAAAGTAATACCCGCGCTATAGACAGCCTACTTAATTATGAAACTGTAAAGTATTTTAATAATGAGCAGTTTGAAGCAAAAACGTACGACACCTTTTTAGCAAACTGGGAAAAAGCCCGTTTAAAAAATAGAATGTCGCTGCTCGCCCTCAACTCAGGCCAAGCACTTATTATCGCTTGTGCTATTACCGCTTTAATGTGGTTGGGCTCAACCGAGGTAGTTGCAGGTACGCTTTCTATTGGTGAACTTGTGATGATTAACGCGTATATGATTCAATTGTTTTTACCGCTTAACTTTTTAGGTTTTGTGTACCGCGAAATAAGGCGCGCACTAACCGACCTTGAAAACATGCTTGGACTACTTAACAAAAAACCACAAATAACCGATGCACTTAATGCTAAAGAGCTCAATATTAGCCAAGGTGAAATAACATTTAATAATGTAAGTTTTAGTTACGATGCGCATCGCCCTATTCTTAATAATCTTAGCTTTAGTGTTAAAGCAGGCAGCAAAGTAGCTATTGTTGGTGCCAGTGGGGCTGGTAAAAGCTCATTGGCGCGACTGCTTTATCGTTTTTATGATGTAAGCGCCGGTGAAATTAGTATTGATAATCAAGCTATAAACTCAGTAACACTTAATAGTTTACGAAAAGCCATTGCAATAGTCCCGCAAGACACCGTGTTGTTTAACACCACGATTCGTGAAAATATTGCTTACGGTAGACCAACAGCAAGCGATGCTGAAATTGACGACGCCATTGCAATGGCGCATTTAAAAGACTTTATAGACACACTTGATAAAGGCGATAAAACACTGGTTGGCGAGCGCGGTTTAAAAGTATCCGGCGGCGAAAAACAGCGTATTGCCATTGCCCGCGCTATTTTGAAAAAATCCCCTATTTTAATTTTTGATGAAGCAACATCTGCACTCGACTCTCATTCTGAGCAAGCAATTCTCGCAGCAATGCGTGAAGTTGCCAGTAACCATACGAGTATTGTTATTGCTCATCGGTTATCTACTATTACCGATGCAGACACCATTATTGTGCTCAAAGCCGGACAAATTATTGAGCAAGGTAAGCACGATGAATTACTTACACTCGCCGGAGAATACGCCCGTATGTGGGAACTACAGCATAAAAAATAAATAGTGTGTAACCCCTCTTAGCTCGGATACCTTCAAGTATTCGAGCTAAATAAAGCGTTTATAGAACCTATTAGCCCTTCTCTTTACTCCTATATTAGTTTTATCGAGCACTGTGGTGATTCACCTCAAAAGATTTGTTTGTCTGATTAATTTCAATAACAATCGATAAGTTAAATATTCGTAACAATAAAAATAATTCACTGCTGCTTTAATTCAATCAGTGATACTCAGGAGTAAGTAATGAAAAAGAGTTTAATTGCCGCAGCATTAGCTGCCACATTTATTACCGGTTGTTCAGAGCCGCAAACAACAAAAACACACGAGCAACAACCTAAAGTAGTCACTGCAGCAGTGACAGAAAAAGCAGAGTTAGGTAGTTTTGGTGTTGATCTAACAGCTCGTAACGAAGCCGTTAAACCAGGCGATGACTTTTTTATGTATGCCAGCGGCACGTGGTATGACAACTACGAAATGCCTGCAGATAAAACCCGCTATGGTGCATTTTCTGGATTAGCTGAGCGAAGCGAAGACGATGTTAAAGCTATTATTGAAGAAATAGCAGCACGCAAAGACTTAAACGCAGAAGAAAAACTCGTTGCTGATTTTTACAATGCCTATATGGATACCGAAACACTTAATAAACTCGGTGTAGCGCCTATTAAGCCATTGTTAAGTGAAATTAGTGATATAGCGTCGACCGACGATTTAGCTGAAATGTTTGGTAAGTCTTGGTTAACCGGTAATAAAGCTCCTTTTGGCGGCGGCATGTGGTTTAATCGCCTAGACCCTAATAAATATGAAATGTCACTAGGTGCTGGTGGTTTAGGTCTACCCGATCGTTCTTACTACCTTGAAGATGCTGAGCGCTTTGTTAAAACCCGTACAGCTTATGTTGCCCACATTGCTGACATGCTTGAGTTTGCAGGAGTCGAAAATAGCGCAGAGCGTGCTCAAGCAATTGTTGATCTTGAAACCAAAATTGCACAAGGTCATTGGCCTCGTGAAAAGCGCCGTAATCGCGATTTAACGCTAAACCAAATTGAACGCGCCGATTTAAGCACTGCTTATCCTGGTTTTAACTGGGATTTATACTTTGCGCAAACAGGTTATAAAGTACCTCAGTTAAATGTCTCTCAACCTGAACCTATAAAAGCGATGATTGAGCTAATCAATCAAGAAGATATTGCAGTATGGAAAGACTACCTAACGTATCACGCTATTAGCGGTAACGCAGGTTTACTATCAGAGGAAGTATTTAATACTAACTTTGCTTTTTTTGGTAAAGAACTAAACGGACAACAAGAGCCTCGCCCTCGTTGGAAGCGTGCAATCAGTGAAATGTCGGGCACAAGTTCGCTTGGTTTTGCTATTGGTAAAATATACGTAGCACGTTACTTTCCTGAGTCGTCAAAACAACAAATGTCAGAGCTGGTTGAAAACCTTCGTACAGCTCTTGGTGAACGTATTGATAACCTAGAGTGGATGGGCGATGAAACTAAAGTAAATGCGCGCGCTAAACTGGCTGCATTTGTACCAAAAATTGGTTATCCCGATGTTTGGCAGTCTTATGATGGTTTAAGCATTACTAAAAACGATTTAATCGGTAATGTGAAAAACATGCGTGAATTTTTTCATGCAGAAAGTGTTGAAAAAGAGCTACAAAAAACAGACCGTAACCGCTGGGGCATGACGCCACAACGCGTAAACGCTTACTACAATAGCTCGTTTAATGAAATTGTATTTCCGGCTGCGATATTACAACCGCCGTTTTTCGATCCAAATGCCGATCCGGCTGTAAACTATGGCGGTATTGGTGCTGTAATTGGTCACGAAATGGGTCATGGGTTTGACGATCAAGGTTCAAAATCTGACGAAAACGGTGTGCAACGTAACTGGTGGACTGATGCTGACCGCGCTGCATTTGACAAAAAAGCCGATCAACTGGCTGCGCAGTACAGTAAATACGAGCCAATCGAAGGTAACTTTGTTAATGGTCGAAATAGCCTTGGCGAAAACATTGGTGATGTAGGTGGGCTATCAATGGCTTATCATGCGTACAAGCTCAGTTTAAATGGTAAAGAAGCGCCTGTTATTGACGGCGTTACTGGCGATCAGCGTTTCTTCCTTGCGTGGGCACAAGTATGGAAAGAAAAACGTACTGAGCAAAGCATGCTTAACCAACTTCGTGGTGGCACACATGCCCCAGGTCGCTTTAGAGCACAAGCGCCGCGTAACCACGATGCATGGTACAAAGCGTTTGATGTAAAACCAGGCGATGCGTTATACCTTCCTGAAGATGAGCGTGTACGTATTTGGTAAGTAACACTTACTTTTTATTACTTAGTAAGGCAACCTGTTATACAGGTTGCTTTTTTATTGAATTAAATTTACACATAATAGATATAATTCCAACGTCTAGAACCCTCGATGATCCCATTAATAAAATACAGTTTACATGGCTTTTAAACGTTACCGATTTAATCTGTTTTAATACTTACTAGCCCTTGAATGCATTTACCTTTAGAATACGCATTATAATTTTATTCTATTATTTACATATATTAAGGCGAAACGCAGATGGGAAGAGCTTACCAAAACAAAAAAGATTCAATGGCTAAGACTGCGGGTGCTAAAACTAAAGTTTATTCTAAGTACGGCAAAGAAATTTATATTTGTGCAAAAAACGGCGGTGTAGATCCAGATGGTAACTTATCATTACGTCGTTTAATTGAACGCGCTAAAAAAGACCAAGTACCAGCACACGTTATTGACCGCGCAATAGACAAAGCAAAAGGCGGCGGCGGTGAAGACTACGCAGCAACACGTTACGAAGGTTACGGTCCTGGTAACTGTATGATTATTGTTGACTGTTTAACAGACAACAACAAGCGTACCTTTGCTGATGTACGTGTTTGTTTTACCAAAGCAAATGCTAAAATTGGCGCTCAAAACTCTGTGTCACATTTATTTGATCACCTTGCTATTTTTGTATTTGACGGTGATGACGACGAAGCAGTACTTGAAGCTCTTATGATGGCTGATGTTGATGTAACTGACGTAGAGGTAGATGACGGTAAAGTTACTGTTTTTGCTCCTCACACAGAGTACAACAATACACGTACAGCGCTTGAAGAAATGGGCGTGACTGAATTTGACGAAGACCTAATTAGCTTTGTGCCACAAATTGAAACGCCGATTGAAGGCGAAGACGTTGAAGTTATGGAACGCTTTTTAGCAATGTTAGAAGATTGCGACGACGTGCAAAACGTTTACCATAACGCGCAATTCTAAAGAGCGATTTAGTAAGTTAGAACGACTTTAAGCCAACAGCTATGTTGGCTTTTTCATTTTTAGAACATGGTATTAATATGAACTCCCTTAAAGAGCTTAAAAGTGGCAAACTTGTTGGTGCTACTCGCCTGCAATTGGTAGAAGAGCTAACGACATTTCCTGAAGAAATCTTTAGCTTAGCTGACACGCTTGAAGTTCTCGATTTATCAAATAATAATTTATCAACACTACCTGATGAATTTGCCTGTTTAACACACCTGAAGCGTGTGTTTTTATCGTTTAATCAGTTTAAGCATATTCCTAAAGTGCTCGCTAAATGCCCTGCTTTAATTATGGTCGCGTTTAAAGGTAACCAAATTTCTGAATTTGCTTTAAACAGCCTGCCAAAAAATATTGAGTGGCTAATACTCACCGATAATACGTTAAGCGAATTACCTGAAGATTTTGGTAATTACACCCAGCTTAAAAAGCTTGCGCTTGCAGGCAATCAACTTAAGCAACTGCCAAGTAGCATGGCGCGGTGTAGAAACCTTGAGCTTGTTAGGCTCTCTGCTAATAACTTAACACAAGTAGACGACTGGCTGTTTGAATTGCCAAAACTTGCTTGGCTTGCGTTTGCCGGTAACGATTTTAATAAAGCTCAGTGCCTTACAAAAAGTTGCTTAGAAAATAAGCCTCTTAACGATTACACACTTAGTCATGTTATTGGCCAAGGTGCATCGGGCGTTATTCATTTAGCACAAGCTATTGAAAGTGCTGTAGCGATTAAATTATTTAAAGGCGCAATTACCAGCGACGGCTATCCGCTTGATGAAGTAAATTGCTGCTTACAAGCAGGCGATCACGCTAATTTAATTAAAGTACTTGCCTACATTGAGCAAAGTGATCAGCTAGGTTTAGTAATGGAGCTAATAGATAAAAGCTTTGCTAATTTAGGCCTGCCTCCAAGCCTTGAAACCTGTACGCGTGATACCTTTAATAATGATTGCCATTACTCAACTCACGCTATTTTAAAAATTGCACAGCAAATGGTAAGTACCTTACATCACTTGCATATTTGTAAAGTAAGTCACGGCGACGTGTATGCGCATAACACCATGATAAACAAAGATGCTGATGTATTATTTGGTGATTTTGGTGCAGCCACAAACTTAGCCATGTTAAGTGATTATCAACAAAAGCAAATCGAGTTAATTGAAGTACGTGCATTAGGGTGTTTAATTGAAGACTTATTAGGCACGGTAACTGGCGATGATAGGCATAGTGAGCTCTTTGTTAAAATGTCCGATATGGCAAAATGTGCCATGCAACCTACACTAAATCAAAGACCTACATTTACTGAGTTTTTAGCAGAGCTAAAATAAATTTAATATTAATAATATAAGCGAGCAAAATGTAACACCTTGCTCGCTTTTATTTTATGTTTATTCGGATTTTCCGTACTTATTTAGTGCGCTTAAACGGGTAAACCTGTTGTTTAAACATACCTACGGGCATGTAATCCCCGACTACACCATACGCTTGTGGCCACTCTTTTTGGCCTTTAACAGCAGTACCAAACACATAATCTAAAAACGAAAAATGTGCAGCGTAATTTCGGTCAATCGCGGCTTTATCTGACGCATGATGCCAATGGTGAAACTGCGGTGTAACCATAAAATATTTTAGCCAACCAAATTTCACACGCACATTTGCATGGTTAAACACAGCCTGCAAACCCACAATTATTACGTACAAACTAATTATTTGCTGTGAAAAACCAAGTACAAATATAGGCGTGAGCACTAAGCTGCGCGTTACGAGTATTTCAAGAATATGCTGGCGAGAGCCCGCTAACCAATCCATTTCTTTAGCACTGTGATGTACGCCATGAAAGCGCCATAATAAAGGGACTTCGTGATAGGCACGATGCACCCAATACTGCATTAAATCAGCCACGAGTATTATTAAAAACAACTGCACTATGAAGGGTGTTTGCTCTATATAACCTTGTACTGTAGATGATACAGCCCAGCCAAAGCCATAATGCACAAAGTGGTTAGTAACGAGTAATACAAAACCAATAATTAAATGATTTACAAAAAAGTGGTTTAAATCGCCTCGCCATTCGCTACGTAATATTTTTTGATCTTTACGATGAGGTAATAACTTTTCAATCACAATAAATATAAGTGTTGAGCCGAGTAAATCTAAAATAAACCAATCAAGCCCTATATAAGGTGTATCAGAAGCAAATTCGTTTACTTCAACGTTTGGTCCGCCAAACATAATAGCGAGTAAAATAAAAAACCACGCTGTAGCCCCTAAACGCTTATTGGTATTACGTACAAAGTTAAGTAATCCTAAACTGCCCGAGACCAATAATGATGCAAACATAAGCTGACGTAAAAAGTCGACGCTGTAGCTTTTTCTCAGCTCTGGTGTGGTTAAATATTCAGGAAAGTGAAACGCTAATACGCCTAAGCAACTCAGTATTGCTAAAAAGCAGGCTATGTAGCCACTTATGTTGCCCTCACCTATCTGAAGATGATTTGTGCGAAATACTTTTCGCGATAGAGCTCTGATCATTTTTATTATTCCTTGCGTCGTTGAGTTGATTAAATACAACGAAATTCCATTGATTTACACACCCACATATTAACAAAATTTAGGGTATAAAAAATACAAATAGTTCCCTTCTAATTTTGAATTGCAAATATACAGATAAACTAAACGCAAAAAAGCCACGCAATGCGTGGCTTGGTTGGATAAAGCTAAACTTTTACAAGGTCAATTATAAGTACTGACCTAATGCTTTAACTTGGTCTAACATGCGGTTTGAGAAACCCCACTCATTGTCGTACCAAGCCATTACTTTAACTAGTTTGCCATTGGCTTTAGTTTGCGTTGCATCAAAGATTGACGACGCTGGGTTATGGTTAAAGTCGATAGAAACAAGCGGAAGCTCGTTATATTCTAAAATACTCTTCATTGAACCCGTTGATGCTTCTTTCATGATTGCATTGATTTCTTCTGCAGTCGTATCACGCTTAGTGATAAACGTAAAATCAACTAAAGAAACATTGATTGTAGGTACACGTACCGACATACCATCTAATTTACCAGCAAGTTCTGGTAATACTAAACCAACAGCTGCCGCAGCACCTGTTTTAGTTGGGATCATAGATTGAGTTGCACTACGCGCACGGTATAAATCTGGGTGGTAAACGTCAGATAAGTTTTGATCGTTGGTGTAAGCGTGAATAGTCGTCATGCTACCTTGCTCAATACCTACTGTGTCGTTAATTGCTTTTGCAATTGGCGCTAAACAGTTAGTAGTACAAGAAGCGTTAGAAATGATATTGCTGTCAGCATTAATTACGTCGCTGTTTACACCATGCACTACTGTTGCATCTAAACCAGTACCTGGAGCAGATACGATTACTTTTTTAGCGCCTGCAGTAATGTGCTTAGCGGCGTCATCACGTTTAGTGAAAAAACCAGTACATTCTAAAACGATATCTACGTTTAGCTCTTTCCACGGTAAGTTTGCAGGGTCACGCTCTTGCGTTAACGTAATTACGTCATCCCCAATTAGCATAGTGTTGTTTTCAAGTGTTACTTTTTTTGAAAATTGACCATGAACAGAGTCATATTGCGTTAAATGTGCATTTACGTTAGCTGGTGCTAAATCGTTAATTGCTACAATTTTAATTTCGCTGTTTTGGGCTGACTCATAAAGTGCACGTAAAACATTTCTACCGATACGGCCGTAACCGTTAATTGCTACATTAATCATTTTAGACTCCTATTTAAGTTCACTTGCTTGGCGAGCAAGCGCTTCAATTGCTTGCCAGTCTTTATTTTCAATTAGTTGTTTATCTAGCATCCACGTACCACCAACACAAATAACGTTGTTAAGCGCTAAATAATTAGGAGCAGTTGCTAGGCTAATGCCGCCAGTTGGGCAAAAAGTAATATGTGGTAATGGGCCACCGATTGATTTAAGCATAGCTGTTCCGCCTGCAGCTTCTGCTGGGAAGAATTTTAAATACTTAAAACCATGCGACGCAAGTTGCATAACTTCACTTGCAGTTGCAGCGCCTGGTAAAAATGGTATATCTGATGTTTTAGCTAAAGCAATAAGCTCATCACTAACACCTGGACTCACCATAAAATCTGCACCAGCAGCAACCGAAAGATCAAAACTTGCCTTATCTACTACCGTACCAGTACCTACATAGGCTTCAGGTACTTCTGCTTTCATTAGCTTTACAGCTTCTGCAGCAATGGGTGTACGTAGTGTTATTTCTAAGGCTTTTAAGCCACCGTTGTATAAAGCTCTTGCAAGTGGTGCTGCATCTTCTAATTTTTCGATTACAACCACTGGCACTACGGGTGCCGATGCTAAGATTTTTTCAATACTCATTACTTGTTCCTCATTACCCAGTATGGCTAATATTTATTCAAGTCCAAAAGCACTCGCGCCTAAATCGGCACTGCTTACGATATTTCTAAATCCAGTAAATAATTCACGACCTGTACCAAATGTTGCACTTGGCAGGCTAAGTTCTGCTTCACGCTTAGCAAGCTCTTCGTCGCTAACGTGTACTTTTAAGATTCCGTTTGGCGCATCAAGCGTCACTAAATCGCCTTCTCGGATTTTAGCAATAATGCCGCCTTCTACTGCCTCTGGTGCTAAGTGAATAGCAGCAGGTACTTTACCTGATGCACCCGACATACGACCGTCAGTAACAATGGCTACTTTAAAGCCTTCATCTTGAAGCGTTGCCATTACTGGCGTTAACTTGTGTAGCTCTGGCATACCTTTCGCTTTAGGGCCTTGCTCTTTTAGCACGGCAATAAAGTCTTGGTTTAATTCGCCACGAGTGTATGCATCTTGAAGAGCACTTTGTGAGCTAAATACTTTTGCAGGAGCAGTAACGGTTTGATGTTCTTCAGCAACCGCTGACACTTTGATAACAGCTTTACCTAAGTTGCCAGTTAGAAGTTGCAGACCACCTTGCTTACTAAATGGGTTACTCACTGGGCGAAGTACTTCTTCATCGTGCGAGTTTGCTGGGCAATCTACCCATTTAACTTTAGTTGGGCCAGTTGAGTCGCTCATGATCAAGCTATCGTCTTTATCTAAACGAGGCTCTGTCATGTATGGTGCTAAACCATCGCCAAGCATTGTTTTAACGTCTGTATGTAAGTAACCAGCGCTTGCTAGTTCTCGCATTAAGAAACCCATACCGCCAGCTGCTTGAAAGTGGTTTACATCAGCTGAGCCGTTAGGGTAAATACGTGTAAGAAGTGGTACAACTTCTGATAAGTCAGACATATCTTTCCACGTAACCTGAATGCCGGCAGCTTTTGCTATCGCAACAATATGGATTGCATGGTTAGTAGAACCACCTGTAGAAAGCAGACCCACTAAACCATTTATAATCGTTTTTTCGCTGATCACATCGGCTAAACACGGGCTTTCTTTATCATCTGTAAGTTGCTTAAGCATTGTTTCTACAGCATTACCTGTAAGACCATCGCGAAGCTCAGTGTAAGGATTAATAAACGAGCTACCTGGAAGGTGTAAGCCCATTATTTCCATCAACATTTGGTTTGAATTGGCAGTACCGTAGAACGTACATGTACCAGCGCTGTGATAAGACGCGCTTTCAGCTTCTAATAAGTCTTCGCGGCTTACTAAACCTTGTGCAAATTTTTGGCGAATACGTGCTTTTTCTTTATTCGGAATACCTGATTGCATTGGACCTGCTGGTAAAAAGAACACAGGTAAATGACCAAACGACAATGCACCAATTAATAAACCCGGGACGATTTTGTCACAAACACCTAAACAAAAAACGCCATCAAACACATCGTGCGAAAGAGATATTGCTGTAGACATAGCAATTACATCGCGAGAAAAAAGTGAAAGTTCCATGCCGTCACGCCCTTGCGTAACACCATCACACATTGCAGGAACGCCACCAGCAACTTGTGCTGTAGCATCGAATTTGGTAGCAATGTCTTTAATTAAATCTGGGTAGTCTTTATATGGCACATGAGCCGATAACATGTCGTTGTATGAGTTGATAATAGCAAGATTTGGCTGCTCATCAGCCTTTAAGCGCGCTTTGTCATCACTGCTACATGCAGCCATAACATGGGCTATATTTCCGCAACCTAAACCGGCACGAACTCTTGTTTGTTTTTTTGCGTGCGAAATGCGATCTAAATAATCTTGACGGGTATTTTTACTGCGTTCGATAATGCGCTGGGTAACTTCTTGAATACGAGGATGTAACATAATTTAACTCATCTCTATTAGTTAGAGGATAAAGGCTCAGTAGCAACTACAGACTCCACGTAAATAACTGTACTGAGCATCTTTGATTTACCCGTTCAAAGGTACGCTACCAGGGAGCCTCTCACAACAACCCTGACACCGGTGTCACTGTATTAACGCATAGCAATGACACCGGTGTCAACCCCGGGTAACAAAAATAGTTTAATATTTTAACATGACCGAATAATGACCTAATTGATTTTTAGGCACAAACCATGTTTTAGCAAGTTCAGAGTAAAAAAGCCCGAATAAGCGTCACTCATATTCGGGCTACTGTGAAAGTGTTTTAAACTCACTATTTTATTGCTGAGGTAGACTCGCGTGTAATCAAGCGCGACTCAAGCGTTACCTGATACGGCTGCTCTTGTGGTTGAGCTATGTGTGAAATAAGTTGCGTTACGGCTTGTTTAGTCATTTCTTCAACGGGCTGTGCAATCGTTGTTAACCCAGGCCAAATATGACGTGCAATGGGCGCATTATCAAACCCAGCTATTGAAATGTCATCAGGCACTTTTAATTGGCGCTGAGTTGCTAATTTAAGTACGGCAGCCGCCATGTAATCGTTTGATGCAAATACAGCGGTTGGCCTAGGGGATAAATCTAATATGCTGCGTGCACTATCTACACCCGAGTGATAACTAAAGTTACCCTCCTCGACTAAGCGCTCATCAAATTCTATACCATGGCTTGCAAGTGAACGCCTGTAACCTTTAAAACGTTGTTGCGTGGCACTGTGATCCGGGTGCCCTTTAATAAAGGCTATAGATTTATGACCGAGGTTAATTAAATGCTCGGTAATCTCAAATGCGCCTTGCTCGTCGTTACTACGCACTGAAATTGAATCATCTTGTAGTAAAGCTGAAGCAACTCTTGCATAAGGAATTTTTTTAGATTTTAAAAAAGAAGCAAGCTCAGCAAAATCACCAAAAGGAGGTGTTAGCACAATGCCATCTAATCGAGAAGTCTGTAGTAATTGCTCAATATTATTTATAAGTGCTTCACCACGAAACTCACAAGGGTGTATCAATAAATTATAGTTGTTTTCTTTACACGCTTCTAAGGCGCCCGTTTGCACTCGGGTAATATAACTTTTACTTGGGTTATCGTATAAACAGCCAATAATAAAGCTACGATTTTGAGCAAGACCTCGTGCAATTGGATTTGGGGTGTAATCAAGCTCTTTAAATACCGCAAGCACCTTTTCTCGGGTGGCGGCACTTACATTAGGCTCATTGTTTAACACGCGTGAGACGGTTTTTTTAGAAACCCCTGCATGGCTTGCTACACTATTTATGGTTACTTTTTTCATCTGTCCATTATCCAAATACAACCTGTAAGACCAAAGCCCTATTTGCTATTGTGTAAACACGCAGCAGCGCCAATAAGCGGTATGTTGTCTTGTGTTACGAGTGTTACAGGGATTTGTCCTGCGTACTGCGACATAATACCCTTTTGCGAAAATCGTTCAACAAAACGACTCTCAAGAAGTCTCGCTTGCATACGAGGTAGTATTCCACCGCCAATAAATAATCCACCTAACGCGCCATAAACAACCGCTAAATCACCGGCAACACTGCCAATCCAATCACAAAACTGGTTTAAGGTTGCATCACACACATCACATTCACCACTATTTGCAAGGCTGCTAATTTGTGCGGCATCTAAATTTTTAGCTGTTACACCCTTAACCGCAGACATTGCTTTGTATAAATGCGTTATGCCAGGACCTGAAAAAACTGTTTCGATAGAAACATGGGGATGATCTTTACGTAACTCATTTAATAATAAAGTATCGAGTTCATTAACAGGTGCAAGTGATATATGCCCCCCTTCTGAACTTAGCACTGCGGTAGATTGAGACGTTCTAACTAAGCACGCGGCACCAAAACCAGTACCTGGACCTATAACACCAATGTTTGCGTTATCATCAGCTTGACCTGATTTAACAATGACATTTTGTTTAGGATCTAAGTAAGGGGCAGCGTAAGCAAAGGCAGCAAAATCATTAATGACTTCAAGTTGTTGTAAATCAAAATGAGTTTTAAATTCACTGACGCTAAAATGCCAACCTAAATTGGTTAAATGCACTTGCCCGGCTTTTATTGGCCCTGCAACGGCTAAACATGCGCGTTTGGGTGCAATATGTGGGACTGTTTGTAAATATTGCTCGAGCGCACTTTCAAGAGAACCAAAGTTGGCACTAGGAAAAATATTAATGTGCTCTATTATAAATTGGTTAGTCTGTTCATTAAAAGCAGTTATTAAAGCAAAGCGGGCATTAGTGCCGCCGACATCAGCAACTAAGATGGGATCAAATTGGGCAGAAGCGTTTGGGCTCATAGTATTATCTCTTTTGTTAAGCGACTCATGCTTATTATTTTACAATGGTGTACCATTGTTATTTATACTTTGAGCTATCACCTCAAAGTAGCTATCACAGTAAAAAATGCTGCCTATAAAGATATAGACAGCGAATACGTTTTGACAACAAAATGATAAAACACTGACATTATGACACCGGTGTCAGGAATTTATCAATAAAAATATACGTTAATTCACAAAAAGCTTGAAATTATTCATCAATAAACGAAAATGACACAATTATTTATCAATTTAATTAAGTTGTAACAATGAAAGGTAAAGCTACCTCATTTGATATTGCCCACTATGCAGGGGTATCTCAATCGACTGTATCTCGCGCTTTACGTAACAGCCACCTTGTTAATGAAGAAACACGCAAGCGTGTTTTCGATATAGCTAAAAAGCTTAATTATAAAGTTGATAAAAATGCGAGTAACCTTCGCACTCAACAAAGTAGTACGCTTGCATTATTGTTGTTTGAAGATCCCACTTCTGACGAGTCCCAAATAAATCCTTTCTTTTTAGCCATGCTTGGCAGTATTACCCGTGCTTGCGCTAAAGAAGGTTACGATTTATTAGTTTCATTTCAATCGGCCAGTGCTGATTGGCAAGCAGACTACGAAGACAGCCACAGAGCTGATGGCATTATTTTACTCGGGTATGGCGATTACATTGATTACCAACCAAAATTTAACACCTTACTTGAACAAAACACTAAGTTTGTTTGCTGGGGTGCAACGGTAGATAACCGTCCCGATTTAACTGTTTGTTGTGATAACTACGGTGGCGGTAAGCTCGCCGCTGAGCACTTTATTGCGCATAGCAGAACTGATTGCGCTTTTATTGGTGATGCTTCTGATCACAGCCCCGAATTTTTTAGTCGTTTTCAGGGTTTTAAAGATGAGCTATTGGCTAACAACGTTAAAATAAATGAACGTAAAATGGCTAATGCTATCTCTACTGAAGAATCAGGTTATCACGCCACACGCTCACTAATTGCTAATAATATTAAATTTAACGCCTTATTTGCTGCAAGTGACTTAATTGCTATAGGGGCTATACGCGCACTTAAAGAAGCAAATATTAACGTTCCGAAAGATGTTGCGGTAGTCGGCTTTGATAATATAGCCATTGCAAGTTATGTAAACCCACCACTAACTACAATAGAGCAAAACACCACTATTGCTGGGCAAATGTTAGTAGAGAACCTATTAAAACTGATACGTGGTGAAGAAGTTCAAAGCACCCTGTTGCCTCCTATTCTCATTCCTAGAAAGTCAAGCTGAGCCTTCTCTTTCCATGTATATGCCGACTACATCCATTCACATTCGTTTACAAATAAGAAAACCATTTAAAAACAGACAATTAAAAAAAAATTAGCGAAAAAAATCACTTTTAAGGCCCAAAACTGACTGTTTCAGCACCTATTGCGTAGTTACTCACCATTAACCGCATTTACTATTTAGTTTCAATAATGTAAATTTATTGTGATGCTATATTTCACTTTGTTTAATTTATGATTTATAGCTTAAATAACAATAATATCTCAGGGATTTACATATGTTTAAAACTAAAGCACTATCAAATGCAATAAGATATTCTTTATTGCTAGGATCTGTAGCCTTAGCGCCTAACGCGCTAGCCCAAGAAAATGACTTAAACTCAGACGTTGAACTAGAAGAAGAAGCGCCAGAGCGAATTGTTGTTACAGGTTCGCGTATAAGAAAAGCTGAATTTTCAAATGCATCGCCAATTCAAATTATCAACGGTGACTTATCTCGTGAAATGGGTTTATTTGATGCAGGTTCAATGCTCCAGTCAACCAGCCAAGCGGCTGGTGCTCAAATAGATAATACATTTGGTGGTTTTGTACTAGATAACGGTCCAGGTGCTGCAACAATCGGATTTCGTGGTTTAGGTGCTGAGCGTACTCTTGTACTTATCAACGGTCGAAGAATGGCTCCCGCAGGTGTAGGTGGTGCGCCAACTTCACCTGATTTGAACTTGATACCAGGTGTAATGATTGAGCGTGTAGAGAATTTATTTGATGGCGCATCAACCGTTTATGGTTCTGATGCGGTAGCGGGTGTAGCTAACGTAATATTAAAAAAAGATGTTGAAGGCTTTATTTTTGATGCATCTTACCGTCAACCTAAAGGTGAAGGCGGTGAAGAAACTGTACTTTCGGGTATGTGGGGCAAAACCATGGATAATGGTTTTATCACCGTTGGTGTTGAATATTCAGAACAGAAATCTCAATCTTTAGCTGGCAACCCTTTTGTTAAAGGGTGTGAAGAGCGTATTTGGGAAGCTGAAGATGGCAGTATCGTAACCCGAAACAGTGGCTATGGTCCTGTAGCAAGCGGTGAAGATTCATGTGACATTTTCCCTCTAACAAACCGTATTAGCGTACCATCTTTCTTTGGTAGTGTTTATTATACACCTGACTTTACAAACACTGGTATTCCAAACTTCAGTGAATCAACTGTACCATCAAGTCTTGAAGGATTTTTACCTTCATGGGTAGCGGGCGATTTTGATGGCGATGGTATCAATGATGGTGTATTTGTAGATGGTAACGGCGATGGTTTCCGTGACGTTGATTTCCAAGACCCTCTATACGCTTTCCAACAATCTGATTACTACAAAAGCGGTGATTACAGAAGTAAAAATGAACGTATTTCACTAATGCTTAATGGTGAATATAACTTCCAAGATGATAACGATACAACTTTCTACTACGAAGGTTTATACGCTAGTCGTAAATCACCAATTTTTAGCCCAGGTGCACAGATATTCCAACAAGTAGCGGCATCAAACCCATATAACCCTTGTGGAACAAACGGTATTGACTGTTTTGGCGTGTTAGGTGTGGGCCCTGGTGGACCAGAAGCCGTTCAGCCAATCATCAATATTCGTGGTGACCGTGATCAAACTGAGGTTGAAGTTTCACAATATCGCTTAGTTACTGGTGTTACTGGTAATCTTGGTATGTTTGAAAACATCGGCTTAGACAATTGGTACTACGACGCATCTGTATCGTACAGCGCATCAAAAGGTACTGACCACCGTGTTGGTATTGATGAAGAGCGCTTAATTAACTCATTAGAAACCGCTGTTCTTAATGATGATGGTACTGTTACCTGTGGTACCGGTTCTGATGGATGTGTTCCTGTTAATTTATTTGCAGATAGTATTTATCAAGAAGGTGGCGGTACGCTTTCACCTGAAGAAGCTGCTTATTTATTTATCGACCGCGACATCGAAACTAAAGTAAACCAGTTTGTTTTCAATGCATTCATGGGTGGTGATTTCTTCGCATTACCATGGAACAACGAAACTGTTGCAGGTATCGTTGGGGTTGAATATCGTCGTGATGAAATTGAATCAAATCCAAATGCTGCTGCATCTCAAGGCCTACTATGGGGTTACTTTGCTGACCAAGGCGCTGATGGCTCACGTAACTTAAAGGAAGTATTCACAGAAGTTGAATTCCCTTTACTTAAAGGTGTTAAAGGCGCTGAAGAACTTACATTTACAGCTTCTGGCCGTGTTTCTGAAGAATCTTTCTACGATGCAGAATCAACTTATAGTCTTAAAACAATTTACCGTCCTGTTGAGTGGTTTACTCTACGTGCAACAAAAGGTACTTCGTACAGAGCACCTAACCTACGCGAGCGTTTCTTAAACGGTACGTCTGGTTTTAATACAGTTGCCGATCCATGTGTTGTTCCAGAAGATGCTCGTAATATCGACCCATTGAACCCAGGTTCAGCAGCTACATATAATGCAGCTGAAGAAACACGTGATACAGCTGTACTAAACGCTTGTCAAGCATCAGGTATTGATCCAACTACTCTTGGTTTAGGTCAAAATGGAACTGACTCATACACTGCAGCTTACAGCGCTGAGATTGAAACTGGCGGTACAACTGAGCTTAGTCCTGAAACATCAGTGGCTAAAACATATGGTTTTATCTTTGAACAACCGTTCACTGATGCATTTGATTTAACAATGTCATTAACTCGTTTTGATATTGAAGTAACGAATAGTATTGCAGAACCAAGCGCTGGTTACAGTATTGGTCAGTGTTATTCTGCTGATGGTAATGATGCTTTCTGTAGCCGTATCGGGCGTGATGAAAATGGTCAAATTGATTTAGTTGATGCTAGCTTTATCAATATTGGTTTAATCTCATCTAAAGGTTTTGATTACAATATCTACTTTGAAACAGATACAGTAATCGCAGAAGAAAACCTAGGTATTACACTAGATCTTCAAGCTACTCGCATGACAGAACAAGTTTTTGACGTGCTTGGTACTATTGATGACAATATGGGCGAACCAGATTCTCCAGAATGGCGTGGTACCGCTCGCTTACAACTTAAATACTCTGATTTTAGATTTAACTGGGAAACGCGTTTCATCGGTAAAGGTCGTGAAGATGAGGATGATTTAGGAGAATTTGAAGAAGGCACTGCAGGTTGTCGTGGTTTAACTGACGCAAACGGTGAAGCACTTAAATGTCGCCCAGTTGGTTTCACCGATGACTACTTTGTACATAACATCGGTATGACCTGGTCTAACGATGCTTATAAAGTGAACTTTGGTGTTCGTAACGTGTTTAATGAAGCTCCTCCTAAAGTAGATCCAAGTGGTTCTTTTTCAAACACTAATATCCCTCTAGGTGTTGGTTATGACACTTCAGGTCGTAGCCCATACATCAGTTTTACAGCTTCTTTTTAATTAGAATTGGCTGAGTAAATATTCAATCCAGATGGCCTAAAATTTTAGGCCATTTTTTTTGAGGGAATAAAAATGAAATTTAAAAAAAGAATATTAGTAGGATTAACCCTACTAGGCCTATCTTCTTTTGCTAATAGCGAAACTGAAGATGCGGCACAAGTAAGCAGTATTGATGCTTTCTCAATGTCATCTGCTATACGCAGTGTTGTAGCATCACCTGATGGTAAGAAGCTTGCTATTTTAAGAGCGACTACTAAAAATGGTGACTATATAATTGAGATAAGAGATCCAAATAACCTAGATGCAGAGCCTGTAAGATTAGGCGCTGATAAAATGCTGATATCTTCAATCGTATGGTTAAACGATGAAAAACTTGGCGTTATGTTTAGGCAAATATTAGAAGATGGAAGTCGCAAATACTGGGTTAATAAGTTTGCAATAACCGATGCAGATGGTAAAGGCGACTGGCTATTACCATTTAAGAAAAAACGAAATGTTCAATTTAATATAATAAATATACTGCCTGACAAAAAAGATGAAGTATTAGTAGAGGTTGATATTAATAATAACTACATTCCAGATGTAGTGCGCTTTAATATTAATACTGGACGAAGCGTTACTGTAATGCGCGGAAATGAAAAAGTATCAGGCTCATTCGTTTCTGATTACGACGGTGAAATAAGAATAGCCCAAGGTTGGAATAAGTCTGATAACGCAATCGATTATTATGCCCGAGATAAAGGTAATGATGATTGGAAAGTAATTAAGCAAGTTAGTCCTAAAAAGCGTGAAAACTTTGAGATTTTAGGGTTTGCGAAAGGTAACCCTAACGAAGTTTATGTTAATGCCAACTTAGGCGAAAATACGACTGGCATTTATATTTATAATATTAAAACAGGTCAGTATTCTGAACGTCAATTTGGTCTTAAGTCTGTAGATACCGATGGTGTAATACTTGATACCGACGGCACCTTACAAGGCTTTCGCTATACAACTAAGCAACCTAAGTTTTATTTCACAGATCCTAACCTGCAAGCACTTAACGAATCTGTTGCGTCTTTATTTAAAGGTAAATTTGTACAAATCATCAGTAGCTCTGATAACGATAATGTATTAGTAGTGAGAGTATCTGCTGACGATAACCCTGGCAGCTATTACATTGTTACTAATAAACAGAAGTTAACTAAGATTGGTGATCGCCTTCCGTTTATTGATAAAAGCAAATTGGGATCCGTTAAATATATCTCCTATAAAGCAAGAGATGGACGTAAAATAAAAGCATACGTAACTATTCCTGCAACTAAAGGTCCTTACCCCGCAATAGTACTCCCTCACGGTGGTCCTTGGGTTCGTGACTCTGTTGTATTTGATGACTGGGCACAGTTACTCGCCTATCATGGTTACGTAGTTATTCAACCAAACTACCGAGGTTCTACAGGTTACGGTTTGGAGCATTGGGTAGCCGGTGATAATAACTGGGGCTTGAAAAAACAAGATGATTTAGACGACGCCGCACAATATTTAATAGATAAAGGTTTAGCAACAAAAGATAAGCTTGCTTTATTTGGTTGGAGTTATGGTGGTTATGCTGCATTTGCTGCATCTATGCGTGAAAACAACATATATAAATGTGTTGTTGCCGGTGCGGGTGTAAGTGATTTGAGTCGTATCAATGCAACTCTTAACGAAAATCGCTTTTTAAGTATCTTACAACGCCCTACTATTACTGGTGTCTCTCCTGTAGAGCAAGTAAATAAAGTAAATATTCCTATACTGGTTGTACATGGCGATATCGACAGTCGTGTTCCAGTAAAACACAGTAGAGACTTTGTATCTGAGCTTGAAAAGTACAAAAAAGACTTTAAATATATTGAGCTAGAAGATGCTGATCACTTTTCTGATACGCTTTTCTACGATCATAAAAAAGAGTTTTATACAGAGTTGTTATCTTGGTTTGATAATAAATGTGGCCTCAAATAATGTAATAAAAGGGTGGCATTCATTTCATATGAAGAGCACCCTTCATATCAAATCGCCTAATTAGGGGATCTATTTTGAGGTAAGAAAATCGTACTGATAACAAGATAAAAATTTCGTTATCTAGTTATTACCAACAAATAATTAAGTATTATTGCTGATTCATGTTAGTTTAAATACAGAATAACTGAATAGTAAAAAAGGCTTCTAAATTTATTTAGAAGCCTTTTTAATAACTGCAGCTTGCTTTATATTAGTCTTTAAGTGACTCGCCAACCACTGGATAATAATCCCATACTTGTTTATCACTGAGTGAGCGTACAAGCTTAATGTATTCTGCATGTGTCCATGCAAGTGGCGTTGCTGAGTTTGTGCCCTCGCCTAACGCATAACCAGCTTTATTTACACCTACACCATCCCATACTTGCTCTGGTAGCATTAGCCCTTTATTGGCAAATTGCTCCAAACCTTTAACATAACTATTTTTAATTTGCGCTTGTTTAGCATCATCAAAGGCGTTGTTTGCGTTAGCTGCTGCTATTTCATAGTGGCCACGTTCACCTGTGAAAAATGGCCATACACGACCACGTTGGCCTGGTGTATTACTGCCACCCTCGGCATAGTTTGTGCCCGTTACTTCATCTTCGCCGTAGCCATCATTACCATAGCGGCGATAGCCTGCAAATGTGCCGCTGCCGTCGTCAAAGCTAAAGCTGTATTTAACTTGTAGGTTATCTTCTAGTGTTTCGTCATCGTACTCAGGTAGTGTTTTAACGATGCTTTCATCATTTGCACCGCGTACGCCATAGCGTACTAGCTCTAAAAAACCGCCATCTAAAATTTGCTTTTTATTAAACCCTTCGCGGCCATTATTAGCGTTAATTTTAGTGTTTGAGTTTGCATCGGTATCTTGGCCTATACGAATAAAGTATTCGCCATCGCTATTCTCGCCTTTTAAGTTACCTTTAGTGGTAAACATTTGCGATTCAATATCGCTGCTGTATTTTTTAGCTGTATCTAAGTAGCGCTTTGCGTTTGTATCATCGCCACTTAGTGTTGCAATATCACTGGCTGTAATAAGGCCAGCTACTATTGCTGCAGTAGTCGAAGGCGAATAACCGCTTTGCTCTTCCCAACGCTCTTGTTGGGTTGCCGGTGGTGTAATTTGCGTGTCGTTCCATAAAATTTTAGCAAGGCCGCCATCAACCAAAAAATCAGCAGCGGGTTTTAACATTTTCCCGTACCAGCTTTTTAGCTCTTCATCACTAAGTACATTGGCTTTATGTAACTTCCAGGCAAGCATGATAGGCATAGCTGTTTGGTCAAGCTGTACGCCGACCCATTCAAGCTCACCATCGACGTGTGTTTTTTGTAAAAACCAGCCTGTATCGCCTTTATTACCTGGTGTTTTGCTGTTTACTTGCACTTTTTCAAGGTATTCAAACGCTGTTTTTGCTGTGGCTGTATCACCGAGCGCCATAAATGCCATGGCTACTTGATAAAAGTCGCGCACCCATACTGCTTTATAGCCAGTAGAGCCCTCTTTAGCCGAAACCGTTTCGCCCCATGGATTAGATAGAGAAGCAATTAATGCCCCTGCGTGTGTTTTATCTTCTTGTGCCTTTAAAACCATAGCGCTTGTGTATAAAAGCTTACCGTTATCGGCTGTTTGTCTAACCATGCTATTAAGCGGTTTTAGGCTTTGTAAGTAATCTTCCCAGCCTAGCGCTTCACCTTTACCGTTATAGTGATCAAGCACCGCTTGGTACCCTTTTGCTAAGCTTTTTTCGCCTTGCTTTATACTTTGCTGCTGCGTTTTACCAAAACTAAGTGCTAAATCAAAGGTGGTATTCGCGCTTATGTCGCCAAGCTCTGCAAGCATGCTTACATTACCTGCTGTATCGCCGGTATTTGTGTATTGTGTATTTATAGATTGCGTAGTTTTAAGTGCGTTAATACCATCGCTTTCACCGGTAAAGCCCACTGTTTTATCTTTAAATGAGGTCGCTGATTGAAGTGATAAATAGTTATCGTCTTCCCATGCGACAAGGCCTTGCTCAGTCGTTTTAGCGAAATCACCTAGCCCGTTATTATTAATATACGGATTAACAGACACATATGCTTTTAGCCCTTCAAGCTCAGTGTTAAATACACTGCGTACAAATAATGTTTGCCCATCTGGGTCAGTAAAAATGTGTTTTTCTAGGCTAAAGCGCCCTTGTTTATCAGTGCTAGTTACTTTATAAGCCAGAGAAAGTGGGCGACCTTGTGCATCTTTATGTAAGTAATCAATGGTGACATCTAAATCATCAGCTTCACTAACGGTAAAGTCTTTACCTGTTACTATAAATTGCATGTCTTTTATTTGAGCTTGGTGAATAAGCCCAAACATGGTTTCGGTGATCATACCTTTAGCAATTGAAAACCACACCTTAGATACATCGCCCGTTGCAGCTGAATCACTGTATTGGCCGTTTTGGTATTGCTCGTATGACGTGCCAATACCTGTTTTACCCGCATAAGCCCAAAATGGTTCAGCACCTGGGGCGCCTGGTGCTGATGTAACCTGTGCTGTGGTACTTTCGTTAGTTGTGCTTGTGTTTTGAGCGCCGCAAGCCGTTAAACCTAACGTTAAAAGTGAGGCGGTTATAAGGTTATATTTTTTCATTGTGTGTCCTTAATTTGAATTTTTAACGCGCATTACCGCAACGGCAGCGACAACGAACGAGGCAGCACCAATTAACAATGCGTAAATAGGCTGATTAGAAAATACGTGGCGTAAAATGAGCCCTAAAATGCTGGCGGCAAGTAACTGAGGTATAACTATAAAAAAATTAAAAATACCCATGTAAACGCCCATTTTATTACTTGGCAGTGCGTTACTTAGCATGGCGTAAGGTAGCGATAAAATAGACGCCCACGCAAACCCCACCCCAATCATAGGAATAAGTAACATTTTAGGGTCTTGAATAAACATAAAGCTTGCAAGGCCTAATGCGCCCAGCAATAAATTAAAACAATGCGCGCCTTTTAAGCCCATTTTTTTAACTAAAAACGGAATACACATAGCGGCAATAGCTGCAAAGCCATTGTAGGCGGCAAATAAAATACCCACCCAGTCTGCACCATCGTTAAATGCTTTAGAGGTTGCATCGCTACTACCATAATGGAAGCTTGTTACTGCTGCGGTGGTATAAATCCACATGGCAAATAAAGTAAACCAGCTAAAAAACTGCACCCAGGCAAGCTGCTTCATGGCTTCTGGCATTGTAAATACATCTTGTACTACTTGGTAAAAACCACCTTGAGTTTTATTCGCACTTTTAAGCGCTGCTGCAATCCACTGCACAATACCAAACGCTAATAAACCACCAGCTAATAGGTATAATTCTTTTTCAAGCGATAAGCCCATTACTAATGCAAGGGTTGCTAAACCCAGCACTACAAAAATAATGGCGCCTTTATTAAAGTTAATATCAACCAGTTTGCTTGTAGTAGGTTGAGCGCTTTGCTTTTCAAACTCAGCTAATTGCTCTGGGCTGTACTCTTTTGTACGTGCAACGGTCCAAAGCACTGCAACAAGTAGCACCACCCCACCCCAATAAAATGAGTATTTAACAGACTCTGGAATTTGCCCAGGCGCTGCAGTATTACTTACATCAAACCAGTTGGTCATCATCCATGGTAATGCTGAGGCTAGTACCGCACCAATACCAATAAAAAAGCTTTGTAACCCGTAACCTGTAGCGCGTTGTTTTTCTGGCAAGTTATCGCCAACAAGTGCTCTAAACGGTTCCATGGTTACATTGATTGACGCATCCATTATCCATAACATACCAGCGGCAATCCAAAGCGTAGGAGAATGCGGCATAATAAATAATGAAAGCGTTGTTAACACTGCGCCTATAAAAAAGAACGGACGGCGGCGACCAAAGCGCCCCCACGTTTTATCGCTCCAGTAACCAATAATAGGCTGTACGATTAAGCCAGTAAGAGGGGCTGCAACCCATAGAATGGGAATATCATCAACTTGTGCGCCTAGAGTTTGAAAAATACGGCTCACATTGCCGTTTTGTAGTGCAAAGCCAAATTGAATACCTAAAAAACCAAAGCACATATTCCATATTTGCCAAAAACTCAGGTTTGGTTTGTTGCTGTCATAATTATTATTTTGATTATTCATGATTAGCCTTATTAGTTAAAACTGCGCTGCTAAATGCATCAAGTGTGAGTGTGAAGCTTGCGCCTTGAGACCCTGATGTGATCTCGGTGCTGTGCTGCTCAAGTAAGTCATGCAATTGAGTGTGTTCGCTAAGTACCGCTAATTGCACTTTTGATAAATTAACCGTAATTGTTTGAGGTTGTTCACTAAAGTTACTTAATACGTACAGCGCTTGTTGGCCAAGTTTGCGCGTAAAACCTACAACTCGCTCACTTCCTGTAACGCTAAGCTCAGTCATTTCACCGCCTACTACAGCAGGTAAACTATTAAGTGACATAACTGCTTTGTAGTAGTCACGAAGTGCTACTTGCTCTTGTGTTAAATTAGCACCGTCAAACTTGCCATTATTCATCCACGCTTGGTGCGCTGGGACGCCAATGTAGTCAAAAATACTGGTGCGTGTAGCTGTGCCAAATCCTGCGTTTTCTGAGCCATCTTCCCCCACATCTTGGCCAAAATATAATAACGTGGGTGCGCGGCTCATTAAGTTTGAAACCACCATAGCCGGTTTACCCCACGCAGCGTTACCTGCAAAGTCAGGGCTCGCGATGCGTTGTTCGTCATGATTTTCTAAAAAGTGCAACATGTGTGCTTCAATATCAGTAACTTGGCTTTGGGCTGCAAAAATAGTATTAGCAGCTACTTTACCCTGCATAATGGCTTTTAATGTGTCGTAAAAACCGACTTTGTCATACAAGTAATCCATTTTCCCTTGGTGAATATACGCACGGTACATTAGCGGGTTATACACTTCGGCTAATAAAAAGGCGTCGCTTTTTTGCATTTTTATCGACGAATTTAAAAAACTCCAAAATTCTACAGGCACCATTTCGGCCATGTCGTACCTAAAGCCATCAACGCCTTTATCTAACCAAAATAGCGCTATGTCTCTAAATTTGTACCAGCTGTTAGGGAGCTCTTTACCTTGCCAAAACTCGTAGTGAGCACGGTAATCCTTGTCTTTATAGTCGCTTGGCAGCTGAGCAAAATCGTAGCTACCATCTGGCTTTACGCCATAATTTACTTTTACTGTTTCGTACCAATCGTTTATATCTGGTTTTGGTGCACGGGCACCATTACCTGTCCATTTAGCAGGTGTTTCATCAAAAAAGCCATCAGCAAATGGGTGTTCATTACCCCCTAATACTTTATACTCTGGCGATGTTGGCACCTGAAAAGACTGCCCTGGTACGTAGTAAAAGTTATTATTTTTATCGTACGCTTTAGTGGTGTCGTCTTGTGCGCCAAAGTCTTTAACGCCTTTAGGTTTGCCAAGGGATTGGTAATTTCGTGCTACATGGTTAGGCACTATATCAATAATGACTTTCATACCGTGGTTATGTGTACGTTCAATAAGCTGGCTAAACTCTCCCATGCGGTTCGTCACATTAACGGCTAAGTCGGGGTTAACATCGTAGTAATCCTTAATTGCGTACGGTGAACCTGCACGGCCCTTTACTACATCGGGGTCATCTTGCGAAATGCCGTAGTCGGTATAATCGCCTACTAACGCATGGTGTAACACACCGGTATACCAAACGTGCGTGGTACCTAGCTCTTTAATGCCTTTTAGGGCTGCATCGTTAAAGTCGGCAAATTTACCTACACCATTTTGCTCTTTAGTGCCCCATGGCACATTGGCAGCTTCGGTATTACCAAACAAACGGGTAAATACTTGATATACAACCGGCTTGGTAAGCTCATTTTGTGTGTGTGCGGGTTTTTGCTGTTGTTCAGGTTTGTTATTTTCTGAACACCCTGTAGCAATAAGTGCACTACACAGTACTGCGGGTACATAAACTGATTTTTTCATTGTGTGTCTTTTTTGTCAGTATTGTTATTAACTTTATACTAAAGATTACTGCAGCAACCATACAGTTGCTGCATACGTATTCAGGTAAACTATTGAGAGGTATTTATAATTAATACCGTTGCACTCATTGCCGGTAAAGCAACTGTATTACCCAACACCTGTGTTTTGTGGGTGAATAAGTTAAGTGCTTTGGTATTTTTTGGTATTACTTCCTGCATATATTCAATATTCTTAGTTAGCTCTTTTGTGTTTTTATTCATAAATACCAACACAGTTTGCTCGTCGCTAACACGCACGTAACTATACACGCCTTGTTGAGGCGTAAAGTGCACAAGTTTTCCTTTATCAAGTGCTGGGCTGCTTTTTCTAAAATTAAGCAAGGTACTGATGGTGTTATGCATCACTTTTTGCTGTTTTGTTAGCCCCTCGCCCGTAAAGGCGTTCCGAGTTTGGCCTTTAAATCCACCCGGGAAGTCGATTCTAATATCGCCATGATCTTTACTTGGGGTGTTATCTAATAGCACTTCCGTACCGTAATACATTTGCGCTATACCACGTGTGGTTAAAAACAAGGTCATCGCCATTTTAGTTTTGGCTACGTCTTGGCCAAGCTCGGTGTATACACGGCTCATATCGTGGTTATCAGCAAATACCATAATGTTATTGGTATCAGGGTATAAAAAGTCATTAGCTAACGACTCATAGACTTTAACCCAGCCCGTGTTCCAGCTTTCTTCTTCATTTAGCGCTTGAATTACCGACTCTTGCAACGAAAAGTCCATCACGCTTGGTAAGCTTGATGTATAACCATCTTGGTTATGCTTGCCACGTTGCCAGTAAGAGGCAATAGCAGGGTTTGACGTCCACTCTTCTCCAACAATATTAAAGTTTGGGTACTCCTGCATTATGGCTTTTGTCCAATCACTCAAAAATGCTTTATCTGAGTAAGAGTAGGTATCAACACGAATACCACTTAAATCGGCGTATTCTATCCACCAAATAGCATTTTGAATTAAGTATTCACTTAACAGTGGCTGGCGCTGATTTAAATCGGGCATGGTTTCTACAAACCAACCATCGTTAAACTGGCGCTTGTCGTATTCACTCGCGTGTGGGTCTTGTATAGTTTGGCGCGCATGGCTTGTGGCGTTTTTACCTTTTTTAAACTCGCCATTAAAGTTAATCCAATCTTTAGTTGGCTTATCTTTAACCCAAGTATGCTCAGAGCCAAAATGGTTAAGAACCATATCCATTACCAGGCCTATACCTTGCTCTTTTGCTTTTACCGAGAGCGTTTTATATAACTGGTTTGAGCCCATACGTGGGTCAACATTATAAAAATCTGTAATTGCATAACCATGATAAGAATAATCTGGCATGTTGTTTTCAAGCACTGGGGTAAGCCAAAGCTGTGTAACGCCTAAATTGTTTAAATACGGTAATGCGTTTATAACACCTTGAATATCACCACCGTGGCGCCCGCCCTTTATACTTGGGTTTGCCGCTTCTAACATGCTTGGAACAGTATCGTTTTGTTTATCACCATTAGCAAAGCGATCTGGGTTAATTAAATAAAGCGTATCAGCTGATGTAAACCCTTGGCGGTTTGCGCTGTTTTTATTACGTTCAAGTAGTGAAAACTCAAAATTTTGACTCGCTTCGCTGCTGTTAAACAAAAGCGTTCCTGCTTTAGCGGTATCAGTAATAGTAATATTTAAAAATACATAGTTTGGGTTATCTGTACGGGTTACTTTATTTAACTTAACACCATTGTATTTAGCTAATTTAATTTGCTCGTTTGCAATATTTTGCTCATGCACCATGATGGTTATGGTATTTTTGTTCATGCCAACCCACCAATTAGCAGGCTCAACGTTAAGTGCGTAGCTAATGGTTGGTAAAGTACAGGCACTTACAAGTAAAAGTGTGTTTAAAAATCGCATCATCAGGCCTTTTTAATTTTTGCTAAAAAATCTTTATGAGTGGGTAATTGATCTACTGTTGAGGTAATAAGCGTTTTTAATGTAGAAAATAAGTCGTTTAGTTGTTCACTGCTTAATGAGTCAACAATACTGTTGTAATCATCGGGGATGAGGCCTTGGCCAATAAATACCTGTTGCCAAGCAACTTCGGCAAATAGTTCATCGTTTTCGCGCACTACTTTGCCAGTTTCCTTAAATAATTTGAGCTTGTGGGCCAATGAGTGAGGAATGTCCATTTGCTTGCATTGTCGCCAAAAAGCAGAATCTTCTCGCTCCGTCAGTTTGTAATGCAAAATAATAAAATCGCGTATGAGCTCTATTTCTATCACGCTTTGCTTATTAAATTCAGTAACTAAAGTTTCGCTTATGCCATGATGTGGAAACAGCTTTATTAAACGGGTTACTGCACTTTGTATTAAGTGGATACTAGTTGACTCTAACGGCTCTAAAAAGCCACTAGCAAGACCAACCGACACCACGTTTTTATGCCACTGCTTTAAGCGCCGTCCTGTTTTAAATTTTATAACACGTGGCGCTGTAATGGGCTCAGCGGGTAAATTATTTAATAATAACTGCGTTGCTGCATCGTCAGGTAAATAACGGCTACAGTACACCAAGCCATTACCTATTCGGCTTTGCAGCGGTATTTGCCACTGCCAGCCTGCGCTGTGTGCAATTGAACGCGTATAAGGTTTTAGCTCACTTGTCCCTTGAGACTGCACCGCCACAGCGCTATCACATGGTAAATAATGAGACCAATCTACAAAACCTGTGTTAAGGGTTTGCTCTATTAATAAAGCGCGCTGACCGGTACAGTCTATAAATAAATCGCCGTTAATTTGGGTATCATCATCAAGTGTGAGGCTTGTAATATTACCTGAGTGCGGACATTGATTAACCTGCTCTATTTTAGCGTCTATGTGTAAAACGCCACGCGAAGTAGCAAGCTTTTTTAAGTACTCTGCATAGCGTGTTGCATCAAAGTGATACGCATAACTTACGCCAGGTAATTGCGTGTTAGGTATAGTATTTAATGGTGCAAATTTATGCTGTTTAGCTGCTTGGTAATTTAATGAAAAATCCCATAGGCTATCTTCAGAGCCTGTAATTTTTCCTTTTACCCAAAAATTGTAAAAATCGCAAAAGGGGAAGTCTTTTCCAAATGAGCCAAAAGCATGCATGTAGCTATGAGAGGTGGTTTTCCAATTTTCGAACTCAATTCCTAATTTTATAGATGCATTTGTAGCGTTTATAAACTCTTGCTCGTTTATACCCAGTGCGTTATTAAGCTGAATAATAGGCGGAATTGTTGCTTCACCCACGCCTATAGTGCCAATAGTACTTGACTCAATAAGGGTTATTTTGATTACTTTACCTAACACTTTATTAAGCAAAGCGGCTGTTATCCACCCTGCTGTGCCCCCGCCTGCGATTACGACGTGTTTTATTGGTTTCATATTATTGTCCACGTTTACAGTTTAAAGCTTGTTAAGTTTGATA
This sequence comes from Pseudoalteromonas sp. SR43-7, assembly GCF_014163785.1. Classification (NCBI taxonomy): domain Bacteria; kingdom Pseudomonadati; phylum Pseudomonadota; class Gammaproteobacteria; order Alteromonadales; family Pseudoalteromonadaceae; genus Pseudoalteromonas; species Pseudoalteromonas sp. SR43-7. The sequence goes on from NZ_JACJDY010000022.1 coordinate 84,018, forward strand.
AGGTAGCTATAAAAAAGCCCTTGTAAAACAAATTACAAGGGCTCCTACACACAACCTTTATTATAGCTGGTAGCTAAAGCCTAACAAGTAAGTGCGACCGTAATCTTGGTAGTCGCGAACTTGTAGCGCGTTATCGCCAGAAAGCGATGTGAACGGCTCTTCTGTTAAGTTTTGAACTTGGAACTGAATTGATAAACCTTCAAGGCTCTCAACCCCTGCTTCAGAGAAGTCATAACCTGCCTGAATATCCCAAATTGTTTCGCCGATAATATTCACTTGCTCTGTATTAAAGCCTAATCCGTAAACATCACCTTTGAAATCACTACGCTTACGCATGCTGGTTCGTAATTGCATGCCATTCATCTCGTAGTAAACCGTTAAGCTTTGAATTTTATCTGATAGACCCGGTAGTTCGTACTCATTGCCATTTCCATCTTCAATATCAGATTCAATACCTGTATGACTAGCAATTAAGCCAAAGCCTTCAAGAGACGGGTGGAAAATTTTAAATGGTAACGCTAGAGATAGCTCGTAACCGTATAGGTCACCGCCGCCGCCATTTACTTTGCCACTGCCAGTACCTTCTGACGTAGCTGGTACTTCACCTGTTGATGGGTCCGCAACACCCGACATATCAATCGCGTAAGTACCGTCAAAAATCCACTGGGTTAAGTCTTTATAGAAAAATGCAGCAGAGAAGTAACCTTCATCACTAAAGTAGTTTTCATAAGATAAATCGTAGCCTGTTGCTTCTTTAGGTTCTAGATTAGGGTTACCACCCGATACAGACCAAAAGTTACCGTTTTCATCCGGTGTATCATTATATGATGCATTAACAGAGGCATTCATTTCATCTATACGCGCACGTGAGATTGTTTTAGCTGCGCCAAAACGTATTGTTTGCTGCTCATCAATCGCAAGTGATAAATTTAAGCTTGGTAAAACGTGAGAATAATCGTGACCAATATCTGTAGGTGAAGTAATGACTAGACCAGTATTCCCATCTACACCAAAAGCATTACCTTGAGAGGATTGATCTGTATGAACATAGCGCACCCCAACATTACCAGTTAATGGAAGACCACTTACTTCTGCATTAATATTAGCTTGTGCAAATGCTGAGGTGATTTCTTCTTTTACTGTCCACGACTTAGTTGCATGAGTTGAGCTAGTTAAACTTTCGTCAAGGGTTTCATAGTAACCATCATTAACTAAACCATTTACATCGTAGGCTATCATGTCGCCTAGACCAATGAAGTCAAGGCCAACACTGCCTAAACGGTATTGCTCAGGTACACTAAGCATTCCTGGGTTTTCAAGAGAAAAATCAGTTAAAGTCAAGAAGTAACCTTGCGAAGATTTAGACTTTTCACGCTCTTTATAACCTAAGCCAAATTCAATTGAACTAATGTATTCGTTTTCTAGTACTTTAGACGCTGCAAGTTTTAATGTAACTAATTCATCTTCAATAGTTGGAGCATTAATAAAACCGTCTTGAGCTTGGTTTTCATACTCTGTGCCAGTTAATCCATATGCATCATTTAGTGCAGAACTTGCACCCCACGAAAGCGGCCCACCTAATTGAATTAGATCATAATCGCTGTAATCTAAGTCATGTGAAAAAGTAGCGCCAGTATTGCCACCATTAAAAGCATAACCTAAGTTATCTGCAACACCGCGAGAATCACCACGCCCTGTACCTGAGTAGCTTTCTATACTCCAAATTTTACGGTCAACTTGCGAGTAGCTTGCGTCAAATTCTACTGACCATGAATCATCAATATCGTATTTAGTGTTAAAGCCAAATGCAGTTAGTTCAGCATCACGCTCTTGGTAATCGTTACGCACAACAACACGTTGGCCTTGTGTTACAGCACTTGTTATAAATCCACTTTCTGCATCTACAGTAGCACTACTTGCATCAATACTACCTTGACCCCAAGCAAAAGGAACTTCAATGCCGCGTAAAATTTGCTCATCTGTAAAGTCTACATACAACGCATCAAACGTCATATTTAGTTTATCTGTAGGCGCTGCTTCTAGAACAAGCATTGCTGAATCACGTTCAAGTGTTGATGAACGAACATATGGTTTAGCACCGCCTAAAATTGAATACGAGTTACCATCTTCAGCAGTGAATTCAGGGTAGCCCCATGAATTCCAACGTTTTTCTTGGTTTGGCGAGCTCATAGTGTTTAGTGCAAATGCAATACCAATGGTGTCATCAGCAAACTGGTCGATGTATGAGAAAGTGCCACGGTAACCGTCGTCGTTGCCGTCAGGGTTTAATTTATCAAAGCTTGTTTGCTCATACTGTCCATTTACTTGAACAACACGTTCACCTTTACTTAGTGGGCGAACTGTTTGCATGTTAATTATGCCCGCAATACCCTCTGCATCTAAATTTGCACTTGGTGTTTTATAAACAGTTACACCGCTCATAATTTCTGATGGGTAAAGGTCAAATTCTACGCCGCGGTTATCACTAATAGATACTTGCTCGCGGCCATTAAATGTAGTACCGCTTTCGTTTTCGCCAAAGCCACGAATAGATACTCTACTTGCACGACCATCTAGGCGTTGCGCCGTTAAACCTGGTAAGCGTGCAATAGACTCAGCAATAGATGAATCAGGTAGCTTACCTATATCTTCTGCTGAAATTGACTCAACGACTTGAGTAGAAAAACGCTTTGTGTTGATTGATTCTACAACACTGCCACGAAAGCCTTTTACTTCGATAACCTCAACGTCATCATTTTTGACTGTATCTTCTTGTGCTGCTACAGAGGCAAAGCTTGCTAATCCTGCAGTAGCCATTGCCAACGTTAATATACTTGGTTTGAACATAGACATGATGTTTTTCCCGTTACCCATATTGTGATACTCGCTTCTTTATTTGAGTGATAGTCAAACAGGCGAGCTAATTTTGTTGTCAGGATGGATATTAACGCCAGCTTTATTTTATTAACAACTTTATGCATACGTATTCAACAGTTATAGCACGACTTCACATTAATACAAACCTTGCCAAATAAATGTTAAGTAATTGATTTTATTTAAAATAAAACCATTGAAAATGACGTGGCTAACTTTACATGTAAAATCTACTGTATCAAAAACTAAAAGTTAACAGGACGCAATGTAAACAAAGTGAAACTAATTAGTATCGCTATTCTAAATAAGAAATATTAGACACAATTCAAATGTTTAATTGGTCAGACCATTAAATTAAAAACATAAAATATATTTTCTCTTGTATGACAAACCGTTATGTTTAATAAAAGTCAGAAAGTAAGTCAGTACCATAATTGGTAAACACCCAACACATAAATAAAACACCTTTAAGCTAGCTATAAGTACTTATTTTTAATAATTTAATTGCGTTAATTTTAGTGCATACGTATGCAGACTTTTTACAGTGTACAAGGCTTCACGTATGCTTTTTGCAAATAACGTGATTAATCGTAATCACAAATAAAAATAGTCTAAATACTGTGTGGAATGACGGAGAAAAGCATGACCCAAAAGCAGTGGTATAAAGGTGCGGTTATTTATCAAGTTTATCCGCGTAGCTTTCAAGATAGCAACAACGATGGCATTGGTGATTTAAGAGGGATTATTAATCGTATTGATTACATTAAAAGCTTAGGCGTTGATGCTATTTGGATTTCACCTTTTTTCAAATCGCCAATGAAAGACTTTGGCTATGATATTAGCGACTATCGTGACATTGACCCGCTTTTTGGTGACCTAAATGATTTTGATGAGCTAATAAGCGAAGCCCACACTCGTAATATTAAAATAATTATTGATCAGGTGTTAAGCCATACATCAGATCAACACCAATGGTTTACTGATAGCCGTGAAAATCAAAATAACAGTAAAGCCGACTGGTATGTTTGGGCTGACGCAAAAGGTGATGGGACAGCCCCAAACAACTGGCTATCTATTTTTGGTGGTGGTGCTTGGCAGTGGGAGCCTCGTCGCGGGCAATACTACCTACATAATTTTTTAACCGAACAACCGGATCTTAACTTTCATAACCCAGATGTTCGAAAAGCTGTGCTTGATAATGTTGAGTTTTGGCTTAAAAAAGGCGTTGACGGTTTTAGGCTTGATGCAATTAATTTTTGCTATCACGACGCGCAATTACGTGATAATCCGGCTAAACCAAAAGATAAGCGCCAGGGGCGTGGTTTTAGTGAAGATAATCCGTATGCATTTCAGTACCATTACTACAATAATACTCAGCCTGAAAATATTGAGTTTATGCAAGATATTCGCACATTACTTAATAAATACCCAGGTACTGTATCGCTTGGCGAAATCTCATCAGAAGATTCATTAGCTACAATGGCGCAGTACACCCAAGGTGGCGACAAACTGCACATGGGTTATAGCTTTGAACTATTAACAAATGATTACTCAAGTGAATATATTAGAACTACGGTTGAAACTCTAGAACAACGTATGACTGAAGGCTGGCCATGCTGGGCATTTAGTAATCATGATGTAGAGCGCGTAGCGAGCCGCTGGAGCGAAAATGGCGAAGTAAGCCCTCAACAATGTAAAATGCTAACCGCCCTATTAGCTTCTCTTCGTGGCAGCGTGTGTATGTATCAAGGTGAAGAGCTAGGTCTAGGTGAAGCAAGTGTGGCATTTGAAGATTTACAAGACCCATACGGCATTACATTTTGGCCTAATTTTAAAGGGCGTGATGGCTGTAGAACACCAATGCCTTGGGATCTCGCTGATTCATCTCATGCAGGTTTTAGTGAAGTAAAACCTTGGCTACCCGTTGATAATGCACATAAGCAGCAATCAGTAGCTATACAAACAGATGATAACAACTCAATTTTAAATGCCTACCGTGAGTTTATGGCATGGCGAAAAGGTCAAACAGTTTTACTTGAGGGTGATATTGAATTTATTGAAACGCCAGAGCCTGTGCTTGCTTTTTATAGAACGCTTGGAAAGCAAAGAATGCTTTGTATGTTCAATCTCAGCGCTAAGCAAACAAGAATTGATATGCCAACATCAATCGTTAAAGAATACACCGAGCTTAGCCACCACAGCGCAAAGTTAGACCAAGGCACCACAACGCTTGAGCCTTACGCATGTTTTTACGCTCAGTGTTAATGAGTCAAAAGTTGCGCTTAATGTTTACCTAAGTGCGTTACGCACAAAAAAGCCCAAGCTATTCACTTGGGCTTTTTTGTATTTAATGTCTCGTCCTGAAATGTGTTTACACATTTAGGATTTATTATGACCAAGTCAAATAATACACCGCTCAAACGAACACAACGAGATTATTCATTAGGCTTTAAATTACAAGTTGTTCACGCTGTA
>NZ_JACJDY010000023.1:0-86236 GCF_014163785.1 Pseudoalteromonas sp. SR43-7
AAGTCACAACTGCTATGCCTGAGACATCAGTTTGCCATAAGTACTTTAAACATGCATTAGCGCCATTCAATAATGCCAGAGTAAAAACATTACTAAGCTGCAGTAATGCATTAATTTCGGGCAATAAACTTACCTTAACTGAAATCGGCAGAAATTTGTCTGGCGCTGTGGATGTAAAACATAAAATAAAACGCGTTGATCGCTTCTTAAAAAATACTCACCTCTACAATGAAAGGGTCGCTATCTATGAAGCATTAGCTCATCCTATTATTGACTCTTTACCCATGCTTGCAATTGCCGTTGACTGGAGCGGTGCCTGTGGTCACGACTATCACTTACTGCGAGCAAGCTTACTTGTGGATGGGCGCTCTATCGTGATTTATAACATGATTGTTGAGCAGAAGGATTTTGATAGCCCAGCAACCAACAGCCTGTTTTTAGATGAACTTTATGAAGTGCTTGGACGACATCCTAGTGTCTATATTGTAACAGACGGCGGCTTTCTTACGCCTTGGTATAGTAAAGTACGCGAACTTGGTTGGCATATGATAGGTCGATTAAGAGGCTCAATGAAGTGTAAACTAGCCATGCAATCACAATGGCATACATTACAACAACTTAGGGCTGGTGCCAGCGATATACCTAAGGCGTTAGGTCAAGCACGACTAACTCAGTCCAGCCCGACAGCATGCGATGCATTTTTACACGTATATCATGGAAAAAATAAAGGAAGAAAAGGAAAAAGCAGATTTACGAAAGATACAAAAATGTATCAAAACTTAGCTAAAGAGCCATGGTTACTCGCGACATCAGACAATACAATGACGAGTAAGCGAGTAGTTGGTTTATATAGTAAAAGAATGCAAATAGAGCAAAATTTCCGCGATGACAAAAGTTTGAGATATGGTTTTTCGTGGCGTTTTAGTAAAAGCACCGGCATAAATAGAATAGGAATATTATGCTTGATAGCCACAATAGCGAGCACTGCGTTATGGTTTATAGGGTGTGAAGCAGAAAAAAGAAAGTGGCATATAAAATTTCAAGCAAATAGCGTTAAGAATCGCCGAGTTCTTTCATTTTTAACCTTAGCCAAGCAAGTCATAAAGCTATGTAAGAGACGTATTACACAAAGCTATATAGAAAAAAGTTTAAAAAACTTTATTTTGAATTACGAAAAAGAGGCCGCTGGATAAAATGGGGATCCCTCAGCCCATTGGGCGTTTCACAGGCACTTACTCTCATCGTTGTTACTTCTTAAAAGGGGGCTGCCATTCTTGCAAAGTAACGCCTTGATATTAAGCCCCTGTGAAACGCTGAATTCTGCATATTGAGACGGTTTGGGTATAAGTATACAACAAATAACATTATTTATTGCTGACATCACCTTTATTTAAGCGCAAACTAGAGCACTATAAAATGAGTAGTAACTGCTTGTTGCCAAAATAATTTATTGATACCCAAGTCATCTTAAAAAACTAATAAAAATACAGATCACTTGGGTATATTATTTTTGAGGGCAACGTTATGAATATTACTACACCTAAAATCGTCGTTATTGGCGGTGGTGCTGGCGGATTAGAACTCGCAACGCAATTAGGTCATAAATTAGGAAAGAAAAAACAAGCTGAAATTCTACTAATAGACAAAAACCGTACCCACATATGGAAGCCGTTACTGCACGAAGTAGCGACAGGCTCTATTGACCCCGATTTAGATGGCGTTGTGTATTCAGCCCATGCTGCAAAACACCACTATAACTTTCAACTTGGTACTTTTTGCAATATAGATCAAAGCAATAAAACAGTTACCCTTGCACCACTTTTAGATGAGCTAGGCCACACAATTTTACCCGAGCGCACCGTGCGCTACGACCACCTAGTAATTGCCATTGGCAGCGTAAGTAACGACTTTAATACCCCAGGTATAAAAGATCACTGCTACTTTTTAGACTCAAACCAACAAGCAGAGCGCTTTCAGCATTCATTACTCGACAGCTTTACACGCCTTCACCAAGACGACAACCAACAGCAATCACTTAATATTGCCATTGTAGGCGGCGGTGCTACCGGTGTTGAACTCTCAGCTGAGCTTTATCATGTGTCTGAACTATTAAAGCTGTATGGCTTAACAAATATGTCGTCTAAGCGTTTGCATATTCATTTAATAGAAGCCGGACCACGTATTTTACCAGCATTACCAGAGCGTATTGCCGTAAGTGCCAAACGCGAGCTATTAAAGCTTGGCGTAAACGTGCGCGAGCAAACACAAGTAAAAGAAGGCACCGCACAAGGCTTTATCACCAAAGACGAAGAACACATTGATGCCGATATTATGGTGTGGGCAGCAGGCGTAAAAGCACCAGATTTTATTAAAGACTTAGGTATTTTTGAGCTGACACGTAGCAACCAAATTCAAGTAAACGAGTTTTTACAAAGCACCGTTGACGAAAGCATTTTTGTATTAGGCGATTGCTGCGCATTTACCCAAGCCGACGGTAAGCAAGTACCACCTCGTGCACAATCGGCGCATCAAATGGCGCAGTGCGTCGAAAAAAATCTAATCGCAACGCTAAAGCAGCAACCACTACGCGGCTTTAAATACAGCGACCATGGCTCACTCGTTAACTTATCAAGCTACAGCACTGTGGGTAACTTAATGGGCAACCTAACCAGCAATACCTTTTTTATTGAAGGTAAAATTGCCCGCTTTATGTATATATCTTTATACCGTATGCACCAACGCGCCATACACGGTAGCGCAAAAACCTTTGCATTATGGATAAGCGAAAAAGTGCTGCGTGTAGTGCGCCCTAAAATGAAGTTGCACTAATAAATTAAGTACGCTCAGCAAACCACTAAAAAGCTTCAAGAGTTAATAAGTATTATCTCTTAAGGCTTTTTGCACTTTGCGTACCTAAAGTAGTACGATGTGAGAATATTTTAATAACATCAAAGGATTGGCGGTTATGAAAAAGCGACTTCTCGGACTTATAATTATAGCGGCTTTGGCAGTATATCTATTTAAAACCCAGCCTAACACAGCCGCTGTAGAGCAGACCAACGTGGCTGCACCAAATGCCACTGAGCCTAATTTAGTTAATAAAAAGCAGCCCGTAGAAGGCACACCGCTAAGAATAGTCACAGATCTAAAAAAAGATATTCGCCTTTGTAGAGATCAATCACAGCAACAACATATAAAAATAAATAATTTAAACCAATCGCTTGTTTCATTTTTTGTGAGTGAGCTTAAAAAAGGTACGTCGGTCCCCACGCTTTTAAAGTATGCAACCCTATCAGGAATCTATAAGCGTCAATATATTGCCTTTTTAAGAGATGCCATAGTTGCTGAGCAAAAGCAGCAGCTTAGTATTACTAGCTCTTTAGACGAATTAGCTAATTGGCAAGGCATTGAGGCAATTAAAGGCTTCACCAATGAAAAAGTAAAAGAAATGATTCAACAGCTTGGAGATAATAAACATAGCCCTTCAGGACTGACTCTGAGTGTACCCCTTGATGAAAATGTACAAAAAGAAACCCTTTATGCTTTATTAAACAACACTGATACATTTACCACTTACTCTAAAACGTTTATTAAACTTGAGGGCAGTGAAGTTATTTCCCCGGCGACATTGTTTGTGCTTAATGCAAATAAATTTACGCCAAAAGAGTTTGAGCAGGCAATTTCAACTAACCAATTTACAGTTAATGAGTTAGCTACTGCAATTAAAAACAACATTCCTAATGAGTATATTTTTGCGCTTATGAAGCAGGTGCCGGCACTGGATGCTATGCCGCTGTACGAAGAAAATTCTGTTTTATATAACTTGGCTGATATTGCCGTAAGCCAGTTTAATTTACCGCTTGTAAAAGCACTACAACAACTAGGCGTAACACCAACCAATCGGCCTGGCTTATTTACTGGTTTAGATGTTGCAATAGTAAACCTGCCTAGAAGTGGTAACTTAACGCCAGCCCCTTTAGATGCAAAGCATACTCAAATGTTGGACTACCTCACAGAGCAGGGCTATAAAGCACATAGCGGCAATGCTAATGACGACCTAAATAGCAAAGGCGTTTCTTTTGTAAGTGATTTTATTTACCAGCAAGGCGCCTATATTAATGGGCAGGAAAACCCTGAGCAATATGCTTACTTTAGCCCTATTGGTAAAATAGACAACGCCACATTGCCACAAGTAACTGAGCCAGATAGTTCTGATGTTGCACGTTTTTTAGTAGATTTGAAGCAACAAAAGAAAGATCTAGATAATAAAAGACAAAACTGTGAACTATTACAGCAGCAGTTAAGCGCTACTGAACAATTACACTCTACTATGCGAGCATATAATACGGTGCTAGAGGTAAAAAAAGAGCACGGTAATAACTTCGAATATGTTTTACAAGAACAAGACCCCGTATTAGTTAATTACTGGTGGAGTATACTAAGTAATCAGCTTTCAAACGATAGAAGTCATAACGCGTTCAGCGAATATTTGTCTAAAAAAGATTACCAAAAAGCTTATGAGTACAGCCTTAGTACACCATTAACTCAAACAGAAACCGATACACTTTTTTCATTCCTACTATTAGAGCCTCATGACTTTATAGCGATCTGGCAAAGCCGAGTTGAACCTAAGCCACCGAGTGATTTAGCAAGATTAAGTCGTTTTCCTCTTAGTCAATGGCAAAAGCTTAAACAAGCTGGTTTTGATTTTTCGATTACCGATACGTATGGGCGCGACGTTTATGTACAAGCTGCATCGTCTTCTGTCGAGGTAGTACAATTTCTAATTGATAATAAAATACCCGCTGATTCAGAAAAATTAGGCGTAGATATACTCGACCTAGCGCTTGAGCAAAGCTACACCAAAGGGGAGTTAAGCCCAATGATTCCTTTAGCCCTGCAGCTTGTTGAAAAAATTGAACCGAATCACCTTTCTCGCGCAGCACGTTTAAAAACGTTTTATCCTGAGGTTTACGAGCAATTAATTAAGTTAAACCCCGCATTAAAACCCGCAGAGGGCACGCAGCTAAATCACTATACTTTTAATAACCTATAACCCGCACTTTTAATACGCCAACAAATTAGTTGGCGTATTTGTTACTAACCCAAATATTGTCTTTAATTTTTAACATTGTCTGTGTAGAGTATTTAAAACAACTAAGGGAATTGGGTTATGACGGGTAAAACGCTAATTTTTAACTTTGACGGCACAGGAAACGAGCCCCGTGACGCAGAACAATTTAGCTCAGATCATTTTAAAGAAGACTCTAATATTACCAACATTCTAAAACTGCATTTACTGCTTGGCGGTAAATTAGAAGACTCCCCCATTACTCCTTTTGCTAACCAACTCAGTTTTTATTATCAAGGTATTGGCACTAAAGGCAGCCGCCTTAAACGCATTTTAAACCAAACTCTTGCACCTCGTGGCGACGACGTAGCCAGTATTTTAAATCAAGCATTAAGCGACTTTAAAGCTCACTACCTAATAGGCGATGCCATACTGCTAACGGGTTTTAGCCGAGGCGGTGCACTTGCTAGGCGTTTTGCCAAAATCCTAGAGCCTTTAATTGCTGATAATGTTTACGTATGTGTGTTTGATACTGTCGCCTCTATTGGCTTATCAAAAGTAAGTAAAGCTACACGCGGCGCAGAGCACGTTATTTTTGAAAACCACACCATTGCCAACAACATTACTCACGCGCTGCACTGCGTCGCCCTTGATGAAAAACGCCGTGCGTTTGAACCCACACTCATGAACCATCAAAGCAATATTACCGAGCTATGGTTTGCAGGTGCGCATTCAGATATTGGCGGCGGTTACTACCGCGATGGCCTAGCCGATATTTGCTTGCGCTACGCACTTGAGTGGTTAATAGAGCAACCGCTTAATATTTCGTTACTCACTAGCCACGATATAGATTACGAAACCCTGCTCCCCGATAGCAACTTGGTAGCACAAGATGACGTAACCGTAACGCCCGATCCGCTCGCATTAAGCCATCAACAGAATTACTTTTGGTTTAACCCATTTTTTAAATTAGTAGATAGGCAGTGCTATGTATTAATTGATGACGAAGCCAGCGACCTTGAGCCCTTAGTGCACTTCAGCGTAGCCGAACGCATTAATAAGCTAACCAGTTACCGCCCAGAATCGCTAAAAAAACTGCATTACAAAATTAGCTATAACGACAACACCACACTTAGCTTTATTGGTTTAAGCCAACATATAGAACTGGCTAATCAAAACATGAATGTGCTGAGCATTAACCAAAGCCAAGATGTAATGGTATTTGCCTCTGAGCAATACAACGCAACCGGCCTTATGCTAGAGCAAGGCGCTACGTACCGCTTTACCCCATACCCAAATCAATACTGGTTTGACGATGGCATAAAGTGCACTCCATTAGGCTGGAACCGCGATAACGTACAACTTGGCGTAAAAGAAATTCCCATGGCTGTGCTTGAACCATTTAGACGATTTCCTCGTGCACAATGGTTTTCACTCATTGGTGCTATTAATAAAAACGACGACCACCTTTTTGAAATAGCCAACGGCGCCGACATTAAAATAGATAAATCAGGCGAGTTTTGCCCATTTGCAAACGACTTAAGCCGCTTTTACGGCGCTAATGCCGGTAAAATAAAAGTGAAAGTAACGCGGTTGGAATAAGAGGAAACCGAAGCTTTTAAATTGTAGGCTGGAATTTACATCGCGCTTTGGCTTTATAAAAACACCATGCGAGGTATAAAACCTCACCTACAACAACTCAAACACCACACTCAACAAACCCGTAGGTGCGATTTTACATCGCGCTTAGCTCTTTAGTAACGGATCATAACTCCCAATCAACGCTACAAAGCCCGCCTAAACTCCTGTAGGCGCAAAGCTTGCTCGCGCGAAAAGCGAAGCTTTTAAATTAAATAAAACAAATATCAGTTTTAATGTTCACTATAAAACTGATAGGTTATTATTACTGTTTTTATCAATGGTTACTTTTTCGTGGCAAATGAAGTTATACAAAAAATAATTGAGTATTTACATCAAAACACCGACATTGATGTAGTTTGGCTATATGGCTCCCATGCAAAAGGGACAGCTCAGCCTCATAGTGACATTGACTTAGCCATAGCATTTAAAAACTTTGATCTGGAATCGTTCGATAAGCGCCTTAGGCCAAAAGAGCTTGAGCTTGAAATAAGTAATGCACTTAATCTTAACGAACAACTTATTTCGATTGTTGATATAAATATTATTCCAAGTTATTTAGCTTTCAACGTTATTGAATATGGAAAAATAATTATAAGCAATAATAGTGTTAGAGCGATGAAAGAGCAGCAGCGTATATATAGCCAGTTCGAATTTGAAACCATAGCGAGTAAACATGACTGATACCGGAATTACACTTTATTTAAGTGAAGTAACACGCCATATTGACGAATATATGCAAGAACTCGACGAACTCAGTCAAATCGATTCACTTAATAGTAGAGACTACCGAGCTGCAGAGCGATTACTACAGTTAATGACCGAGGTGTGTATTGGTTTATCAAAGCATTGGCTAAAGCAGCACAAAAGTAGTACCAGTAGCAACGCCTATCAAACATTTAGCGAACTTACTAATTTGGGCTTTTTGAGCGAGGCAGAACTACTGTCATGGCGTAAAATTATAGGCTTACGAAATGCTCTTGTTCACGATTACTTAAATATTGACCAAAGTATCGTTAAAACAATCATTAAAAAGCAACACTACACAACTATGCACGCATTTAGTATTAAAGCGATTACAGAGCTAAACAAAGATTCATAGATAAAACCTCACCTACAATAATTAAACCACTGCACTGAACAAAACCGTAGGTGCGATTTTACATCGCGCTTTGTTCTTATAAAAACACCCGCGAGGTATAAAACCTCCCCTACAACAATTCAAATACCTATTCGCCTCACGAAATGAGGCGAATAATATGTGTAATTGCCTCATTAGGCAATTTTGTAACGTGTACTACGCCCACCTGCGGCGGTTTTCGTTAAAAATCCAAGCGTTTGCAAGTCCGACAAATGGCGTGTTGCGGTTGCACGGCTAACCTTAGCTACCTTTTGATACTGACTCGCACTAATACCCTGTTCAAATTGGCCATCAAGTAACTTATTAAGCACTTTTACTTGCTGCTCACCTAGCTTTGTTTGATCTTTACTTGCCCAGTAATTGGTTTTAAAAATTGTTTGCTCAATATTATTAAGCGTATGGTGTATCGCATTATTAAGCGTACATAAAAACCAATTAATCCACTTTGTAATACAAACCTCTCCACGTTGAGTGGCTTCAAGCACCTCGTAGTAGCTTTTTCTGTCTTCTAAAATAGCCACCGACATAGCGTAAAACCGAATTGACTCAGCATGTTCTTGCGCTAATGCCAGGTCGGTTATAAGGCGTGTAATACGCCCATTACCATCCTCAAGTGGATGTATTGTTACAAACCATAAGTGTGCGATAGCTGCCCGAATAAAAGGATCTATTTGAGGTTCGTTTTGCGTTTTGTTAAACCAGTTAAAAAATAGCGAAAGCTCTTTATTTACTAACTCTTTTGGAGGCGCTGTAAAATGTAAGACCGGTTTATCTAAACGCCCCGATACCACTTGCATTGGCTCGTCACCACGCAATTGCCCGCCCTCAATTTTAGTAAATAAGCTTTGCTCACCTGCAAACAATAAGCGATGCCAATTAAGCACTCGCTCTAAATTAAGCGGTGAGTCTGTGTTATTTATTGCATCAAGCATAATCTCTGCAAGATTATCGCTTTGCACTGTTGTTGGGTAAGGTTGCTCATTAATATTGAGCTTTTTAGCAAGAGAAGAGCGAACCGAAAATGCATTAAGCTTTTCACCCTCAATCGCACTGGAGTGAATAATATTTGCAAGTAAGGTATCAAGGGCCTGCTGCTTTTGTTGAGCACTTTGCACGCCCATACGCCCTACTAATAAACCTTGATTATATGAAAGCTCCCTTAGTAAAGGAGCAAGCGCTGCAGCATCCCACGTAAAGTTTGGCCAGTTTTGCTGTTGCCATATCCCCATAATCATTAGTCCTAAAGGTAATTAGCTTCAGTCTATGTTATTTATTTGCCTTATGCAATGAGGCGAATATAATAGTTAATTGCCTCATTACTTTTAAGCGTTAAACAGAACAATAATTCATTTTTCAATGGTAAAAACAATCCATTTATAAGCGAGGTATAAAACCTCACCTACATTAATGTAAACACCACTCTTAACAAAAGCGTAGGTGCGATTTCATATCGTGCTTTGGCTTTTAAATAAGGCCAAGCTCAACACCTGTAGGCGCGAAGCTTGCTCGCGCGAAAAGCGTAGCTTTTAAATTGTAAGCCGGAATTTATCTCTCGCTTTTAATTTTAATTTGCAAATATCGCGTTGATGCTGACAACCAAAATATGAATTACTTACTCAAAATGCATGTATTTATTTTCTAATATTTAAATAAATGCATCCATATTTGGTAGTTGTATTATTTGCTCACTCAGCTTATTTGCAGCTTTATTAATTATTTTTATGCACAAATCAATGTGTGCTAATTCAGCAGTAGACAAGTTATTTTTAACAGCAGAAACTTTAGCAGTATCAATTGCGGCTAATACAGAGTCAACGGTTTGACTCATAAGTAGTTGCATCCGTGGTAGTGAAATAGCAAATTCATCAGCAAAATCAGCTAACATGTAAGCTGTAATCTCATTAGTAAAATTGCCCGCACTTTGCGAATTATGCTCACCCACTGACATAGCATAACACCTTGATATTTTGGGCTGTAAATAGCCCATATCACGGTCAATGCTTCCCTGCTCAATAATAGCCTCTATATTTACCAAGTCGTAAAACGGCGTAAGCTCTAAACCATTTTTACCAACAAAAAAACTAATGTTTTTGCCATGAGCATCGTAATTACGTACTAAAATATTAAATGTCATCCAACGAATAAGCTGAGCCTCATACGCTTGTACATTCGTTGTTTTAACACTAAAGAGTTTTGCAAAAGAAACGCCATCTCGAATATAAATACCATCCCCATCATCACCATGCTGACGCTCATATTTATAAGAAGGAGGTAAATTAGTGGCTTGGCAACCATCAATAATATGACGACGTAATACACGGCTTTGATCTTGTGTAACGCGCCTATCAAAACGATCTATTACAAATACTCTTACATCTGCGTAAGTACGCAACTCAACATGGGGAACATTGAGCCCCGACTCTTTTGCCAAAAGCATGGTAAAAAGTTCATTTACTGCAATGAAAGGCGCGGTACCTGTTTCGAATTTAAAAATTTTATTAGAACATAGCTCCCCTTCACCAAATCCTAATTTATTATTGATTTCGAATAGGTTTAGTTTGTCTTGAACGCCAGCAACAGAGAGCCGAGTTCGGCCATCCCAATGAGTAATTGGCTCTCCAACTTGTACAAAGCGTTTAAGTTTTTGGCTTAGCTCATCATTAGTTACTTCACGAAAAGATGTTTGCTTTAAAGTACTGTTACTTGCTCTAAACGACAAAGCGCCTGACGTTTCCTCGCCAATTACTTTAATCAAACCAAACGTATTATTTTTAGAGATAGTAGTACTACTTATAATTTCATCAAGACCTTTGCCCTCGGGTAATAAGTTTTGTAAATAATTACGCACATCACGTGAGTCAAAATCACCATTGAGCGGTAAGTGTGGTGAAATAGCAAAACCCTTATTAATCCACTCAGGCTCATAGGTAAATGCAATTTCATTTTCAGAGCCTATATCAAGAGTTATCGCACCTATCTTCTGCGTATGCCCAATAAATACATCTAAGCTATTTTTTTTAATACCACTGCTCATCGCTCACCTCATCCTTGTTATTGTGGTGCGACTCGTCATCACTGACAAGGCTAAACGACAGCCCCAAGTATTCCATCACTTTGAGTACATTAAAAAACTGCACATTCACATCACCTTTTTCTATTTTTATCAGCGTAGGCTTTGAAATATTAAGTGCTTGCGATACATCAACCAATGTAAGCTTCATGCCTGTTCGCTTTGAAGTAATCGCTTTAGCGAGTCGCACCGACGAAAACGGCTTTGATAGATCAGGCATTTCAGTGCGCTTAACAACTCTTCCAAGTGTTTTTTTTGCTGGTAATTCACTCATTAAAGGTCAACTATAGTTTACTTATACAATTTATTTTAGGGTAGCCCACCCAAAAGTCAAATATAACTTACTTTTAAGTTTGAACGTATATTTACTTCCTATAAGTAAGCCTTACTTTACTTATAGAAAGTAAAATAAAAACACAACCCCATAAGTAAAACATAAATCACTTATGGGAAGTTAATGACATTTTGAGCTTAATAGCCAAGCTAAACACCTGTAGGCGCCCAGCTTGCTCGCGCGAAAAGCGAAGCTTTTAAATTGTAGGCGGGAGTTTATCTCGCGTGTTTTGAACTTAAGCAGTATTCTTATTCGGTACTTCAATGATATTCTAAGCAAATACATGATTGAAAGGACGCCTCATGATTCTAAAAGATAAAACCCTCATCAACAGCAACTCAGCTAAAATACAAGCAGGTCAAAAGCAAGAACTCGACGTTGCTTTTTATTTACGCCGCGCCTTTAAAAATCATAGTCAGGTATTTGTGTTTAACGATGTGAAATTTAAACACAATGGCGAAGCCGCACAAATAGACCACCTAATCGCATACACCTATGGCTTTATTCTCATCGAATCTAAAAGCATTACAGGCGAAGTAACGATTAATGAACATCAAGAATGGAGTCGCAGTTATCGCGGCAACTGGCAAGGTATGCCATCGCCAATAAAACAGGTTGAATTACAACTAGAGCTATTAAAAAGCCTAATGCGCGACAATGCACCAAACCTACTCACTAAATTATTTGGCAAACTGCAACAGGGTTTTGGTGGCAGAGAGTGGCATAGTATTTGTGCCATATCGAGCAACGCCATTATCAATCGAGAAAACACACCAAAAGCAATTGAAGATCGATTAGTTAAATCAGAATTTATAACTGATAAATTACTCGAAATAATGAAGCTTCCTGCATATAAACCTAATGCGCTTCATCTTTTTACAACAAACGTTCGACCTTGGTTCAGTGAAGAAACACTAGATAGAATTTGCCAGTTTATTTTAGAGCAAAACATATCACCTAACTTACAAGAGCCTTCATATGTATCTGCAAAGATAAGCGAATCAGAATCTGTTTACGATGATACTTTAATAGCGACTAAGCAAACCATTACTGAACAAGTAAAACCTAAAACTGATCTAATCAAAGAGATAACATTATCTTGTAAGCAATGTTATAGCTCGACTAACTTACAGCCTCTTTCTGGACGCTATGGTTACTTTGTGAAATGCGGTAATTGCAGTGCAAATACACCAATGAAATCACCATGCCCTGAGTGCTCAAGCACCAATACTAAAACAAGCAAACGTAAAGAAAATTACTCTTTAGTATGCAAAGATTGTGAGATAAGTACGCCTATTAAGCTTTAGCATTTGTAGGTGCGATTTTACATCGCGCTTTCTCTTTAGTAACTAGCTCATTATTCCAATCAACGCTACAAAGCTCACCTAAACACCTGTAGGCGCCCAACTTGCTCGCGCGAAAAGCGAAGCTTTATGGGTTTATTCAGGAAGAAGCACCGCTTGAAAACGACAGTGCTTATTATTTAATGATTTACAATCCAGAAAACTTCTTAATCCACTCTAGAATAGCTTCTTTGTTAGGATTGAAATAACTCAAGTGAGGTAAACCTATTATTGCAGTTTCCCTACCATTAAACATGGTTTTAAAACCATAACATTCCCAAGTTCCATGCTCTGCTGGAATAGCTTGAAAAGAGTCTAGATTACACTCATCTAAATACATTGACTTTAAAAAACCAAAAGGTGATAAATGCTTCGCATTACCAAACGTTATAATAACTTTCGGTTTGACTATCTCTATAACTGCTTGATGAAAAGGCCAAAAAGTACCAGCGAAACCAAAATTAAAATTGCTATCTTGCGAAGATTTTGATGTTGTAAAAATCAAGTTGCTAGCACATACATCAGCTACATTTTGATTAAGTCCTTCAAGTAAACCTTGAATTCGCTTTTGAAGAGGTGCCGAGCCTTTTTTATATTTACTACTCTGGCCATTAACCCAGATCTCATCAAGATATGAGTTATCTGTCCGGGTAAGAGTTTTACTCATAAAGTCCCCCAAAAGTGTATGACCCTCACCACCCGGATTCAAACCTAAAAGATATACATCACCTTCTCTTAGCGTTTCATGCGAGCTATAAATCCCCTCACCAAAGCGGTTATATAAATGACCAAATTGTTGTGTAGCTATGCCTAGCAGCTGTTCCTTCTTAATCCCTATATCCATATTTATTCCTTTTTTTCCTATTAAGGCCTTATTGCAGAATATGATTTATACATTAAAAAATTGTAATAAACTAATTAAATGTCGAGGGTACTCACAATGAAATTTTCTTAGCAGCGGCCTTAAAATTTACTGTAGGCGCTCAGCTTGCTCGCGCGAAAAGCGTAGCTTTTAAAATAATTTACTTATATCGCGTTGGCGATGGCAACCAAAGAGAAGTAACCGCCGACTTCTCTTTGGAATCTCTCGGCGCCCCTCAATTTCATTTATCTTTAAACACTAAATTAATATGAACGTAAACGCGATGAACGCACAACTTTCACATCCCTGTACGCTGCCCAGTTCGGGTATCCCTACCCTCTCGTTCAAACTACGTTTTTCACCCATTTGCAAGCATCGCTTTCCTCGAATACATGCGAGGTAATTACTCATTAATTATGTGTTTGCAGGTGAAGTTGAAGGGGAGAATTGTCTTAGCTACAATGCTAACAATTAACTAAATCAACATCACAACTTTAACTGTTCCAACTTTTCAACTATTTCAGTAATAGGTAATGACTCTGTCATATGACCCCATGAAACTCTTATTGCACCGGCAATACGTTTTTCATCCAATTGCATTGCAGTTAAAACATGTGAAGGTGTGTAACTTGATGATGTACACGCAGAGCCGTTAGATACAGCTGCGATCCCTTTTAACATAACCATTGCCGCCTCAGAGTTAATACCTGGAACGGAAAAGTTAAGCACAAAGGGTGATGTATTCTCACCGTTGTATTGCGAATCAAGGGTATTTAAAGCTGCAATCAATTCATCTTTTAATTTTTGTGCATGCTTTTGCCATGTTAAAGCATTTTTTTGTGCTATTTCACAAGCCAAGCCAAAACCTGCAATTAATGGTACCGCTAAGGTGCCTGGTCGTAGCCCTTTTTCTTGCCCACCACCAAACATAATTGGTTTTAAGGGTGGCTTTATAAAGCCGCGCTTACGCATAACTAATGCACCAACACCTTTAGGAGCATACACTTTATGTCCGCTTGCGCTAATTAAATCAATGCGTTTATTTTTTAAATCGTCGCTCAACTTTCCAAAACTTTGAGCTGCATCGATATGTAAAAATGCTGAATGTAACTCAAGTACATCGCAAATATCAGTAATAGGCTGTATAGAGCCTGTTTCGTTATTCACATGCATAATCGAAACAAGTAGCGTATCTTCTCGCAATAACTGTTTGAGGTTATCGGAGTCAACAACACCACTTTCATCAACTTCTAAAAAGCTAACTTCAAAGCCATTTTTAACTAAATACTCAATAGGCTCCAATACAGCTTTATGTTCAATTCGAGTAGTAATTATATGCTTTCTAGATTCTTGTTGACCAAATTCACGTAACCCAAGAATCGCAATGTTGTTACTCTCGGTTGCGCCACTGGTAAAAATAACTTCCGATTTATCAGCATCCACAACTTCAGCTACTTGTTTACGTGCCTTTTCTACAGATTTTTTAGCATTAGCACCAAACTCATGAGTACGACTACCCGCATTTCCGTATTCATCTAAAAACATTTTTCTAACTAAATCAGCAACCTCATTAAGCACCGGTGCCGTGGCATTCATATCTAAATAAGTTGTCATTTTATCCTCAAAATAAACTCTTACACTAAGCAAGACAGGCCTGACATTTTCATGTAAAATCTCCGCCCTAAAGTTCGTACGAACAAAGCAATAAATTCACGAACAAATTTAACTATAACTTATTTGTAAAATACTATGAACCAAATCGTGTCAGGAACTTCATTCCCAGCTATTAAAGGAATGCAAGCAAAAACAGAATATTACATTGTAATGTGTCCACTAAAAAGACTTAGTAAAATATTTACTTTAGATGAAGGTCAATTACCTGTAAATCAGCGTGCTCAACGAATAATAAACGAAGAGCGCATTCCTGATATCGCAAATTATATTTTAGATAGTAGAGATAATTATGTTTTTTCAGCACTTACAGCATGTATCGACGGTTTAAGTGAATTTGTAGGTATTGGCGAATCAAAGCATGAACAAAAAATTGGTACTCTAGTTATCGATGAAGATGCCGAAATTTATATTACCGATGGTCAACACCGTAATGCTGCAATCTTAGAAGCCTTGAAAGCAGACCCAACTCTTGCCGATGAAACTATTTCAGTCGTGTTTTTTACAAATAAATCACTAGAAGAACGACAACGTATTTTTAAAGATCTAAATCTATACCCAGTAAAAACTGATAGCTCTTTGAGTATTACCTACGACGATAAGCCAGATGCAATTCTTTCTAAAACTATAATATTTAGAAGTGAGCAATTCACAAAGCTTGTACACATGGAAAAAAGTAATTTAGGTCCACGTTCTAGAAAATTAATAAGCCATAGCGCTGTAAACAAAGCTAGCAAGTACTTACTAGGTACAATAACAAAAAACAATTATGAGTCTTTAATTCCAATAGCTTTTGAGTTTTGGCACGAAGTGCTAAAAAACATGCCTGCTTGGCAATTAATTTGCGACGATAAAGCGTCTGGTGGTGAATTACGTGACGAATCAATTCACGCACACGCAGTAACATTTCATGCCCTGGGTTTGTTAGGGTTTTACCTACTCAACAATGAGCCAAAATGGCAAAGTAAATTAAAAGGGCTCCAAAAAATAAATTGGAGCCGTAACAGCATAAATTGGTCTGGTCGCTGCGTCATAAATAATTCCATGACAAATAATCGAAAAGCAGCTGAGCTAACCTGTATACAGATTAAATCGCATTTAAACATTCCACTTACCGATAAAGAACAATTGGTAGAAAAAACATTTAAAGAGGCACGAAATGGCTACTGATAGCGTAGTACAGTTCCATTCTGCATTTAACCAAGATGGATTAAAAAACACTATAGAGCAAAGCATTAAACATATAAAAATGCTTTATCAAAGTGATTCTATTCCATGGGTAATTGGCTACAGTGGCGGCAAAGATTCAACTGCTATATTGCAGTTGATTTGGTATGCCCTACAAGAGCTAGCTCAAGAAGGTAAATGCGAAAAAAAAGTACATGTAATAAGCACCGATACTCTAGTAGAAAATCCAATAGTTGCTATGTGGGTAGGAAAGTCGCTAGAGCGAATGAAAGAACAAGCCGATGCACAAGGCTTGCCTATAGTGCCTCATCGCCTTACCCCTGCAGTAAAAGACCGTTTTTGGGTTAACTTAATCGGTAAGGGTTACCCTGCTCCTCGTTATAAATTTAGATGGTGTACAGACCGCCTAAAAATATCGCCATCAAATACATTTATTCAAAACATGGCTGATAAAAATGGCGAAGCCATTTTAGTACTTGGTACGCGTAAAGCCGAAAGTACAGCACGTGCTGCAAGTATGGAGCGCTTTGAAAGCTCGACCACCAATACACGAAAAGCGCTTGGTTTGACCGAAAACGGTTCACTTGAGCGAGTTTGGGTTTATACACCAATTGCTAGCTGGAGTAACGATGATGTGTGGGTGTACTTAAATAGTGTAGATAACCCGTGGAATTTCCCGAATCATGATTTAATGGGAATGTATCAGGGCGCAACTGAAGGCGGTGAATGCCCGCTTGTAGTGGATAAATCGACGCAGAGCTGTGGTGATAGCCGTTTTGGTTGCTACGTTTGTACAATGGTATCTGAAGATAAATCAATGAATGCCATGATTGCCAACGACGATGAAAAAGAGTGGATGTATCCACTTGTAGCGCTTCGTAATGAAATTGAAGTTAACGACTCTAACCGCGCTAAAAAAATTGAAAAACTAACACGAGATAAAGCTAATCGCGACTTCAGACGTATGAATGGCAATTTAACTGTGCATATATCTAAACATGGCGCCGATTTAGTACCAGGCCCTTACATACAAAAATTTAGAGAACACTTACTTGGCAAAGTTTTAGAAGCACAGCTAGCAGTGCAACAACTTGGGCCTGATGAAGTTAAAAACTTAGAGCTTTTACCATTAGAAGATCTTGAAGAAATACGCCGAATTTGGCTTGAAGAAAAGCACGAAGCTGAAGATAGCGTGCCTAAAATTTACCAAAATGTATTCAAAAAGCCTTATCCTGGCAAGCAGCGAGCGCATCACCCAATTCTAAACCTTGATGTGCTAAACAAACTAAAGTCACACTGCCAAGAACAAGGCGACGAAGATGGTTTGTTATATCAACAAATGCGTGCGGTTATGAGTATTGCTAACAAACATAAAAACCAACTCCGTAGAGCAAAACTATCTGACGAGCTCACACAGAGTTTAGATAAAGGCGCATTTAACAATTTATTTGAAGCAAAACAGTTTGCACTTGAACGTGAACGTAATCGCTTGCAAATACAACTGAGTAATTCTCCTAATTTAACAGAAGATGATAAAGCTGCAATTCAAGAAAAAATCATCATGGTAACTAAATCGATTAAAGAACAAGGCTACAGCTCACTGCTTATCGATTTTGAAGAGGTACAAGATGATAATTAAACAACTAACCCTTGAAAACTTTGGTATTTATCAGGGTCGTCACGAAGTCAATTTAAGTACATCAGCAGATAAACCAATTATTCTTTTTGGTGGCTTAAATGGTGGTGGTAAAACAACCTTTTTAGATGCGTTGCAACTTGTGCTTTACGGTAAGCATGCCAAATGCTCTAACCGAGGTCATCAGTCATACGGTAACTATTTAATAAGTACCAAAAATCGTTATGTGGGTAACGACGATACAGTTGAAATTTCACTAACGTTTACTCACACAACTGATACAACAACTAACGAGTTTGTTATTGTTCGAAGTTGGAAAACAAATACAAAAGACGTAAAGGATAAAGTTGTAGTTTACTGTAATCAGCAAGAAGATTCTCATTTGAGCCAATACTGGGATGAGTTTGTAAACGAATTTATTCCACTTAGCTTATCTGATTTATTCTTTTTTGATGGCGAAAAAATAGAAAACTTAGCACACCCAGACAGAAGTGCTGATTTAATTAAAACGGGTATAGAAAATCTATTAGGGCTTGACCTACTCTCTCAGCTGCAAATTGATTTAAATAATGTAGAGCGTAAACGTAAAAGTGAAAACCTAGATACAACCGTAGTAGCTAAAGTAGAAGCTCTTGAAACAGAAATAACTGAGCAAACAACTATTGTAACAGGCTTTAAAACTGATATTGCTAATTTAGAAAAACGTGCCAGTGATACTAACTTGAGTATTAATAAAGCCCGACAAAAAGTAAGAAGTGCAGGCGCTCATTTAATTGAAGAGCGCGACACTATAAAATTTGAACTCGGCGCGATTGAAGAAAAACTCAAAGCAAATTTAGCCGAACGTGTAAAGCTAGATGCCGGATGCGGACCACTTGGTTTAATATCCAATTTAATATCAAGCACAAAAGCCCAAATTAAAAAAGAAGAACAGGCAGTACAAGCGGATGTTATTCAAAGTGCTATTACAAAGTACGAAGCCACAATTACACAAACGCTAGTTAATGAAAACGTACCAGAAAGCGCGCTTAAAGCACTCAGTAATAAAATGGCCACCCTTGCCAAAGAACGCGAAGAACTAGCAAGCACAGAGTGTTATATTGCTAGTAACATAGCTATTTTTAATGGTCTTGATGAAAAAATTGAACTAGATAAGTTAGAGCGTTCAAACTTACTAAAAGCTCGCGAAGAATTGTTTGAGCAACAAGCGCTATTTAATAAAAAGCTTGAATCAATACCTGATTACGAAACTGTTCAGCATTTACTTAGCGAACTAGCCGGGCTTGAAGTCGAGCTAAAAAACAGCTTTGTTTTAATAAAACAAAAACAGCAGTTGTTACAGCAAGCGCAAGCACGCGATGAAGTATTAAACACTCGCTACGCAAACTTGCTCACCCAACAAAGTAAAGACACGTTTGAACAAAAACGCTCAATTCAAGTCGCGGATCATATTGGTAAGCTTAAAAATACCATGAAGTCATTTGCTGATGAGCTAATACGTGAAAATGTAACAGGGCTTGAAGAGCACATTGCTGCTAAGTTTTTTGACCTCTCTCGTAAAAACAACTTAATTACCGGCGTTAAAATTTGCCCTGATTCATTCAAACTTACATTGCTTGATACCAATAATAACCCAATGTCACCAAGCCGCTTATCGGCAGGTGAAAGGCAGTTACTTGCTATCGCTATATTATGGGGCTTAGCTGAAGCATCAGGCAAAGAAATCCCCACCGTTATCGATACACCACTTGGGCGCTTAGATGGTAAACACCGCACTAAGCTTATTAATAACTACTTTCCTAAAGCGTCAAGCCAAGTAATTTTACTATCGACTGATGAAGAAATAACAGGGCAATACTATACGCAATTAAAATATGCTATTTGCCGTGAATACCACATTAGTTACAACGAGCAAGAACAAACCTCAACCTTTACTGAGGGGTACTTTTAATGAATACCACACTCCATACAATTGACTCTATAAAGCTCTCTGAAAAGCAAAAACAGCAACTCGTTCGCCTTAAAAGTAAAACAGGCATCGAAAACTGGAACGTACTATGCCGCTGGGCGCTGTGTATGTCACTCGCTGAAGATTCAATACCACCAGTTGAAGAAATTCCATCAGACAGCAACGTGGAAATGAGCTGGAAAGTGTTTGCCGGTGAATATGCTGATATATATTTAGCCGTACTGCGTGAAGCGTATCAAAAACAAAGTGCACACCTTGATGGTGTGCATTTTGGGGATTTTGTTAAGTTGCATTTGAATCGAGGGATTAGTTTTTACATAACTAAGCGTTAAACACGAAGCTTTCACTCATTATAAATTCATAGCCCATATCACTGATAGAGTGATTAAAAGAGAGCCCTTTTCTTAGTAAGCAATAGCTTTGCTTAATACTGGGCTCTCCTAAAATCATGCTTTGTAAATAGTCAAAAACAATTGATAAATCGTCTTCTGTAATGTAACTATACCCGTGAGCCAATTTAGAATGGTTTCGATATTCGTTAATAAGTTTAATTATAGAGTCTTCTTCTGCACCATATGCGCGTATTGTTTTTAACATTTGGTAATAGTCAGACAAATAGTGATACTTGTCGCCTTTTACACTTCCATCTGCATTTAAAGATATTTCTTTTTCATCTATCAAAATTGAAAGTATATAAGTTTCAGTCGCTCGATGCAGCAGTAATAAACTGTATGTATTGTCATTATTTTTTTTAGCAATAAAAGAATGAAACAGAAAGAAAGCTGACAAGAATTCAAGTTTCCTATTCGGTTTATCATTTTCGTAATTATCAAATACTTTCTTTAACACTTCACATTTTTCAACCGCAATCTTCTTTATACTACAGTTAATATACGCTCCCTTCTTAAAAGATTCATGAATGACTTTGTTAGATTCAAAGGGTGAGTTCACCCAACTAGCCCCATGGATAAAGGGTGAACCAAGTAACACCGTATTCATAAAAAAGCTAATCGTTTTTATTAGCTCTTCTAAATTAGTATAAAACCTTCTCGCAACCTGAGAGTGAGTCCTTTTACTTATACTTTTGATTAATTCAATAGCTTCTTCATATCGAAATGACTCTAAATATTTTTCAATTAAATCAAAACTTTCGATACTAACAATACTATCATGCTTTTTAAGAATAGTATTTCCAATGAACTCAATACTGCATTCACAAGTAGCATTAAAATTGAGCGTATAAACACTATTAGAGTTTATCATTTTTAATTCTTTAGCAACTTTGAATGTTTCTAAGTGCTCAAAAGGAACAATTAAAAGTTCGTATTCACCCTCTAGATTTTCACTATAAATCATTTACTTTTTCTACATCAAATCCAACTACACTTGATAATTGATCCATTCTATCTCGGAATTCAGCTTGAGATATATCAACCATCTTCATCTTGAATTTCTGTATATCATTTGACTTATCTATTTCCTCAATTTCATTTCTAAGTGGTATAGGGATATCTTTAATTCTCCAATTGGCAGAAAGATCTTTAAGTAACTCTTCATTTGTTTTATCGATAAAACTTTCCGTTGCTAACTTTATTATATTGTTTAAATTATCTAAAGCATCATCACTTTTTTCAAATGGTAGAAGCCATTTTTTTATAACATCCTTAGCTTCATCATTATTTAAGGAAATGGCCAGTAAGTTATACCATGACTCTTTACCCGCCTTTGTTGTATTAGGCTTGCGAGCTTTATAAAGCAATAAATTATTAAACCTTCTAGACTTTGAAAATAACTTTCTTTTTTCATTAAAACCAACTACTTCTAATGCAGATATATATGTTCCTGTAAAAGATTCAATGTTGTCTCTGAAAAGTGTATTTGAGCTCAAAATATCCGACCAAAGCCTTAAGTAAGCCTGATTAAAAACCAATCTAGTATAGTTTTCTAAGTGCTCATTATTTGCGATTTCTAAGTTAAAACGATCGCTGACTTTTTTGCTTTCCTCGGTATGTATACTCTTGTCGACATCTGAAAACTTTGATAACTGGGTAATAAACCTTTTGTAGCCAGACTCTGAAGCTTTTGATTTATCATTATATTCATCAATTGCCCCCATATAGCTATCAATTTTAGCCTTAAAAACTGATGGTTTTGTTAAAAGTAGCTCAAGTGATGGAACTACATTTTTCTCTATAAGATTATAGAGACATTCTTTTTGCTCAATATCAAAGCTGCTCTCTGTTATTGAATAGATATGAGTTCCATTATGTTTTTCTAATTCAGCTTTATTTTCTGCTAACCTAAGTATTTCATGAAGATTGGATCGCTCTTTATTTTCTGAAAATACCGACTGTTTTAAAGACTCACATAGCATCGATACCGTGGTAA
Source organism: Pseudoalteromonas sp. SR43-7 (assembly GCF_014163785.1). Classification (NCBI taxonomy): domain Bacteria; kingdom Pseudomonadati; phylum Pseudomonadota; class Gammaproteobacteria; order Alteromonadales; family Pseudoalteromonadaceae; genus Pseudoalteromonas; species Pseudoalteromonas sp. SR43-7. The sequence continues at coordinate 22,312 of NZ_JACJDY010000023.1, forward strand.
TCGATTGAGGTCTATTTACTCTACGAGCTTTTGATTCACTTCTTTGATTCCACTCTATAAACTGTAAATAGGATTTTGTCGGGTCATCTGAACTTTTCTTCCAAGAATTAGCTAGAATTCGTACTGTTTGTGAAGCTAAACTGGCGTCATTTAGAAGATCTAAATAGTGTCCACTTACTTGCTTACCTTTATTGTTAATTGTTACAAACATACTCCTCAATGTATCCAGTATATCTTCAGCACCATTGCTTGCTATGGCCTTTGGCGAAAAACAAACGCAAATAGGGAGGTTTAAAAATTTCCTTTGCTCTTTATACCGTTCCATATATGTAACTAAAGCTTTAAATCTATGCTGACCATCAATGATAACGAATTTTACAAGTTTCGAATCAAATCTGAGCGTTACAGCGTTTTTATGAATTTTAATCTCAGGTGTATTTTCAGGTTTATAGAAATCAAAACTATTATCATTTATTGGAACCTCTATTTGGAAGTGTTTATCCCAAATTTTGGTAAACTGCTTATACTTTCCTTTGTCGACAATCGTTTCATCAAAGCTATCGTATTTATGAAGTGGTTTATCATCATCATCGAAAGCAACTATTGATACGATTATTGGGGGGAAAAATAAAGCCCTATTTGAGTCTTTTTCAAGATAGTCTCCTACTATCTCTTCATTAACTCTTTTCGTATCTATTTCACGCTGAATCATTTCATCAAAGTTCACTTGTGAAAAATCGAAAGCTTCAGCTGCAACTTGAAGCTTATTTAGTTCCTGATAATTCATACTAGTAAGTAAATAGTTAACCTCATAACTATTTTCTGTATGAAAAGACCCAAAAGTACCAGAAATCGCAGAGTCAAACTGTGGTCCATGGTCCAAGAAAATATCATTAAAAGTCATTATTTATCCTAGTTATCTTTGAATGCATCGCTATCTATTGTATAAGTTTTGTACGTCTCTGAAACTGAAACGCCCAATCCGTTTTTTCTTAATAATTCACTTAGTTTTTCGCCATCTATGAGCACTAAACTAATATTCCTAGCATCATTAGCTTCTTCTTTAGCTGCTTTAGTAAAATAGGATGACGTAATAAAAACACCTTTATTAGCATTTTTTGTATTCATTGCCCCTATAAACTGCTGAATATCTGATGGTCCTATGCTTTTGCTTTTACCATACCTTTTAGCCTGAAGATAAACTCGTTCTAACCCTAACTGATCTTCAAAAATAACCCCATCAACACCTCTGTCATTTGGTCCTCCGGTATGAAATCCTGCTCTTTCCTTATCCCAGCCGTAGCCTAGTTCAATTAGCAGCTTCAATAGTAGCTTTTCAAAAAAGCCTGGATCTGAGTTGTATATTCCGTCCATGATTTGATTTTCTATATTTTTTATATGTGATTTATAGTAGTCATCAATTACTTCTTCTGGTGCCTCATGATCGATTGGCCTTGATGATTTTTGCTTTGGTAGACTCTTACCATCCCATATTTTATATAAAGCTTTATTACCTTTTGCGCCATCTGATACAAAATGTTTCGATGGACTCGCTGATGGATAATCGACTCCGTAACAATGCTGCCTCAGCTTACTACGGACTATTGCTTTAGGATCTTTTGCTCCAAATGTATACAACTTTTGCTCTATAACTTTTTTATAAATTTCAGGATATGTCAACCCATCTTTATAAAGATACAAAACTTGCTTTATTGCTTCTACTATTGTCACAAAACACCCCCTTAGAAATTAACTCTTGCACACTGTATTCTAACCAACTTACCTTCTGATTTAAGATAAGCATCCCCTTTACCGTTGAGTACTTCTGCGCCTTGCTCATCGAGTATTACACGGCTTTCAGTACCATTTTTAACTCGCAGTGCGAGCTGTGCGGGGAGATTAGAACGTAAATTTGTGCTGATTACATCACCACTTGGTTTTTGTGTGGCAATAATTAAATGGATACCTGCAGCACGGGCTTTTTGCGCTAAGCGCTTGAGCTGAGCTTCAATATCCTTTTTCATGTCTTTGTCTGATGTTAAATCGGCGTATTCATCAAGCACCAATACCCACCAAGGTATACGATCTTCTGCCGTTACTTTAGCGTTGTAGTCTGGCAGTGAGCGTACACCTTGCGCTTTAAATTGCGCATAGCGCGATTGCATCTCAGCCACTGCTTGAGTTAACAGCTCTAGTGCGTCTTCATCATCAAATCCAATACGCCCTATTAAGTGTGAGTAACGTTCAAAGTCGTTAAGCTCTGTACCTTTAGGGTCAATTAACATCAACTTTAATTCACTTGGCGTGTAATGCTCAACCATGCCATATAAAATGGTGTTTAGGGCTTCAGACTTACCACTGCCGGTCGTCCCACCAATAAGTAAATGCGGGCAGTTTGAGGATGAAAAATTAAGTTTAATAACCTCGCCAAAACGGTCTTCACCTAGCGGTACTTCAAGTGCATTTTGTGGGCGCTGCCAATTTGGCCAAATGTCGTTTTGGTCTACAAAGTAACGTTGCTCTTGGCTTTTTGGTACATCAATCGTAATACAGCCTTTATCTATGCCAAAGCCTACGTCTTGTTCTTGCTCAAGTTTTAACGCGAGCTTAAGTGATTGCGATTTGGCAAATACGCTTTCAGGCTTGTCACCTAAGTTTAACCCGACTCTAAATAAAATAGAGGCTGGGCCTTCAATGTAAGGTTCAACATTATCTGGTTTGAGTAACGTAATGTTATGGCTGTAGTAACAATCAATAATTTGCTGATAGATATCGCTTAAATCGCTTTCACTCATTTTTTTACGTGACGATAGTGCAGCCACGACTAAGTTGTTTGTATTTGCCTCTTTAACCTCTGTAGGGTTTGCTTGCTCTGCTCTTTTACTATCGTTGTTACTTGCTGATACATCATCTAACGCAGTAATTTTTGTGCCTTGCGTTTTTGTAAGCTCAGTTTGCTCATCAGCTTTAACGTTTTGTTCAAGTACTACTTTTTGCGTTGTTGCGCTCTTAGTTAAAATATATTGCGCATCAATATGGTGCAATTTAGCAGGAGTTAAGTCGGCTAATAAATTCTGCATTGGGGTTTTAACCCAGTGAGATAAATTGCCCGCTGGTAGCTCTACTTTGAGTATGTTGTGCACTTTTAAGAATGATGCTTTTGTAAAGTTATCATCTTCTACATTTACAAATAAGAACCCTGCTGGGTAATCTAAAAGTTCTGCAAGTTCATAATCGCCTTGTAGCCACTGCGCACTGCGTTGCTCAATGCTATTGAAGTAACCCTCTTTATATACTTTATAAAGTTTGTACTTATCAATTTGCATTAATACTTGGCGCATAAATAAGCCACGATATAAATGCCCTGCGAGTGTTTGCTGCCCAAGAAGTGCTTCAAAGTATTGCTTTAGCTCTTTGGCTTGCTCTACACCTTTGCTGTGGGTTTGGCGCTTACCTGTTTTAACTTCAACAGGCAGTAAAATCATTTGTTGGCCTTTAAAGCCTACAAATAAAATATCGTCTGAGATAACACCTTTTTTAAAGCCCTGTGCGTGGCGCGATAAATCGCTATCAGCCATATTTAGACCTAAGTTACCTGCCACACGAATCACTTCAGCAATAGAAAGTGGTACCCAGGTAATATCTGAGTCTGCGACTAAACAGTTAACGTATTTATAGGCGCAGATAATGCCGCGTTTTTCTTTTCGCTCGTTGTCGTTTGCCGTGACTAGGTTTAACAACCATTCACCATTAAACGCATTAAACTCTTCGATAATACCGCCCTCGTCGTTTTCGAGCACTTTGTGGTATAGATCGGTTTGTTTAGTTACGGTTATTGCATCGTAATTAACTGAGTTTGTGTAATTATCGGAATAGTGAATAAGCACCATGTTCTTTTGATTTTCAAAAAACTCTAAGGTTACTTTAGGATCGATTATTGTGGTCCAAATTGAGTTCTCGTAAGAGCGCTCTAATAACGTTTTAAAGTTTTCTGTTACTACAAGTGCTTGAGATTTAGACTCGCTATACTCTTCATGGTGGCGTTTTGCAGGCTTTATTAATCCACTATATTTAGCAACTAGCTTTAATTGTGGTGCACTATCAACATCAATGCCTTTTAGGCCAAACGATGTGTAATAGCTGCCATTTTTATTTGATGCAGACTCACCTGGCATTAAGCCATGACAAACAACACCGGTTTCTTGTTTTAATAAATCAACGTCAGTTGCTTGCACACGTTCGTTATTTTTAAAAAACGACATATGTGCATAGTGCTGCTCTTTTTGGCCTTTTTCGTGCTCAAATTTACTGTACGTTAAACGCGTTCTTAGTAAATCAATAATGCTATCGGCTTGCTCGCGGGCAGCGCCTTTGTTTAACTCACAGAGCTCTTTTAAGTCATCATAGCTTGCCATGTCTGCAAACCTGTCAAACCAGGTATAACACTGCGCTTCGTCGTATAAATTTACATGAATATTGGTAACTTTATTTTTTTTAAGCTTGATGTAGTCAATCAGACCTAAAAATAGCTCTTTATTTTGCTGATTGTTGACAGAGTTAATAATCAGCGTTGTTTTACTAGCGGCTACAAATAAATGTTTAAAGGCGGTGGTAAATTTGCCTACTTTATCTTTAACAAGCGTACGTACAAAGTCATAACTACTTTCTTGTTGTGGAACAAGTTTTGACCAGAATACATTTTCTTTTTCTGCGTGGTTATACGAAAAATCATGAACAGGATCATAAACAAATGGTAAAAGCCCTTGTGCGGTTAAGCGCTGAATAGTAACTGGAGGCAATTTTTTAAAACTGCCAGTTGCATCCTTATCTTTACTTAATACGTCTGCCAAGTTGCAATTATAAGCAAGTACCAGTGGGTGATATGGCGTAATATAGGTTTGCTCATCAAAATCTGCAAAGCCAATATTCACAAGTAACTTATGCTGCTCTAAAAGTGGTGCGTGGTAGGGTATTTCATCAATAGCAGTTTGATAAATTTCAACAACTTGTGTGGCAAGCGCTCTAAGCTTTTTGCCCCAGCCCGATAAGCTCAACAACGATTTTGTATGTGCTAAATAATCAAATAAATCACGGTAAGTAAAGTACAAATCAGCATAATGTGATTCTAAGTCTCGTAGTTTAATATCATTGCTATTAGCAAGCTTAGCTAAGGTTAAGCTATCGAGTAACTCAGCTTCATTTTGCAATAACGTGAGTCGCTTAGCTTTAGGTGCGACTTCTTTTCCGTCAATAAGTACTTTATTTTTACTACGATTGAATTGCCCGAAGTATTCATCATTAAATAAATGATTAAAGCGCCCTTGGTCTAACAATAAAGGTAATGACAAAGTATCGGTTGATACTTCTCCTTCAACATTAAATGTTAATTGGCTAATCGCGCCTTGCACTGTAAAGTTTATTTCATCAGATTCAGTTGCTAGCTTTTTAAAATCAACAATGCCTACTGCATTTGAATCAAATACTTGGTTGTTTTCTGCCAGAACATTGGTGTTTGTTAAATCACTTATTTGTAATGACTGCTCATCGGTTTGCAGCGTCAACCATTGTTTTGCAGGATCAACTAAGTAAGTGTGCTTAAAACCGTCAATGTAAAAGTCATTTTTACTAATAACTAATACTTTAAAATTGTGAGTTTCTTTTGGTTTGTCGGTTTTAACACGAAAGTTAAAATAGCGAGCTTGTCCGTCAAAACTACTTGTAAGTACTGCTCTGCTTCTTATTCCGCCGGGGTTTTTAATTGTTATATCAACATTTGGCAGCTCTTTGCTTTGTTGAATTTTACAAAAGCTATCTTTTAACTTTTGGTTGATAAAGCAAAGCTCTAATTCAAATGTGTGCTGCTCTGGCTCTAAAACTAATATTAGGTGACGCTCTCTGACGCCAGCTCCTTTTTCTGACTTTGCTTTTGCAAGTAGTTCAATGTAAGGCGCTTTTTCGCTTTCAAGCTCTAACAAATTAGTTCTATTTTTTTGCTGTTCTGTAAAGCATTCACCTATATCGAGGCTTTCTTTATACTTTTCTACATTCCCCTCAGGAAAATGCTCTTTTATAAACTTTTCGCTAAAGTCTAAGGTAGCTAGTTTGTCTTGTAGTTCGTTTGGAAAATGATGAGTGATAAAATCGAGTTTATCGCTTAGCTCTTTATTTTCTTTTAAACGCAAGCTGATTTGATCACCTTCCCAACCCTCTTGTGAAAGCTGGTCATCTTTTAACAAGCCAAGTTCATGAAACTGTAAGTCACCATCAGCAATTGCATAGTAGAGCTTTTCAAAGCCAAACATAGTGGCTTCGTCTTCAACTATTTCATCAAAGTGATAATCGAGTAAACATTCAGAAACTTTAGCTTTTTCATCAGTTTGATCTATTTCTTTATGTAGCAGTAGCTTGATATTTTTTGGGTCCCAAACAACGCCAGGCTGAGCAACATCTTCAGTAGAGTTTTTTAATGTATCGAGCATAGAGTTATGGATGATTAACAAGGCAGTGCCTTTTGTTTCACCTTCCATAGCTGAAACAACATCACGTAAATGCGCTATGTAGTTTTCTGTAAAGTTTTCACCTTCGTATACCGGTATTAATTCAACATCACCGTACTGCACTGTTTTTAGCTCAATACCTTTTACAGTTACGCTATTATCTGCAATTTTCATAAAGGCTTGATAAAGAGCATATCCTTTATCACTATCAGGGCTTGTGAACTGATAACGGAAACCAACTTTTAATTCTTCAGCAGCCCAAACATTGAAGTGGCTAACTAAAAAGTCTTCAAACTGTTTTTCTAACATATACTGCATCTCCGCTATCACTCATTCGCTCTACGTTACCCATTCGCTCATAAAAATCGATTAAAGATTGCTGGCTTTGTTTATCAAAAAACACGCCCCTTGCTTCAAATTCTTTAATAATTTCGTGAAAACGTAATTTGTCGCGCTCGCCAATGGCAAGGTTTGTAAGTAGTACTATGTAATCTTGGTTAAACGTTAGCACTTGACCTGCACGACCTCGTCGCTGAATAAATGGATCTAAAATGTTACCCAGCGTTCCCTTGACGACGTTGTCGTTATATTCAGTTAAGTCTCCCTTTTTTTTATCGAACTGAGCATGAGATAAACTAAGTAATTGCTGTAATACTTCTTTTTTATCGCTTGAGTCTAACCAGTTTTGCTCGATGTTGTACCATTTGCGTTGCATTCGGTCCTCTACAAAATCACGACCAAATTGATTCAACTGAGTAACATCGTTTTCGCTAATAGATTCAAATAGTTGCCAAAGGGGTTTAACCTCACCTTTTGGTTGTATAGCCTCATTCATAAATAAATATGGAAACAGGTATTCTAGATATTCATGTAGCTGGTTATAACCAAAGCTTTTAACTTGTGAACGCTCGTCACCAGCCTTTTCATTATCAATGATAAAAAAGCAGGGCTTACTTGAAGGGGCACCATGAGTCCAATTTTTTATATTCAACGCCATTTGCGATATATATAAAAATCCATATAAGCGAATAACAGAGTTAAAGTTATTGAGTAAGTAGTGAGGCCTTTTATTTAAAAACTCTAAGTCTTTTTTAAATAATTCACTTAGAAACGGCAAATAGGCAGACTCTGTTTTGAGCATTGTTTTTGACTTTCCTGAAACGTAAAAGCTATCAAATTCTTCCTTGATTTCTTTTTCTAAAAAATTTAAGTCATTAACTGAAGAGCTATCGAGTGTTAAACCATTTAACAGACCGACAAACATGTCACCCAATTTTTTACTATTAGTATCTACTTTGCCTTTTAATACTTTAAGAACAAGTAGCTCAGGGGATATTTTGAACAACTGTTCATTATCAAAATACATTTTTTCGAGAACTAGCCAAAAATCAGGCTCATCTAATTTGGCTGAAAAGCGATCTTCACATGCATCTTTAAAACTTTTGTCACTGTCTGAAGTTAATTGCTTTCCATACAAAGCATGTACGAAATAACTTAACGTACTGTCCCAGCAAAAATTATAATGTGCAAGCTTTGTTCTTAATGGTAAGAATGAGCTGAATGCGTTGTTATTAGGTACATTTAATTTTTCTTTAAGCATCTCATAGCCCTCCAACTGCAAATTCATCACCTGCATTTTTAACAGAAAAATGCTTACTTCCTTTAATGATGTGTAACTTCTGAGCTTGATTTGCTACTTTTGCAATTTCATCGTTTAGTTCATCGAGGAGTACAACTGTATTTTTATCGTGCTTATTAGGTCGGTAACCATCGGCGATTCTTTTCATCAACCGTAATAAGTTAATGTTTACTGGGATTGTTAAAGATTGTTCCTGCACTTTAATAAAAGCAGTAAAACTTGCAGATGACTTTGGTAAGAAGTTTGCAATACTCTTTAAATCTGCCTTGATTTCTAGCTCTGAGACTAGTTGGAAGCCGTTTAGCTCAGATATTAAATAATGACTTTTATCTAAATTAGGCGCGTTGCGGTTATTGTATTTTCGTATAGCGGTGCGAAGCGTATTATTGTAAAAATCTTTAATCTGTTTTTTATGCTCTGGGCTATTGTCAAAATCTCTGTGTAGTTGGTACACGTTTATGTATTGTTCTATAAGGGCTTCATTGAAATCTTGTTCGAATTTGACATGATAATTATTAGAGAAATGACCTCCTTTAAGAATGTAAAATAAACGCAAGTAAGAAAGACTGCTTTCTAGCATCTCTATTCCTAAGCTTTTTAAAGACTCTTTGAATTCAGTAAACTCTTGATCTGGTAGATGTAGATCGTTAGCTAATATAAAACGATCTATTTTTTTTGTTCTTGAATGGGCAGGGTCGAACTCAATTATTTTATTTGCCAGCTCATTATCGCCACCTGAAAAAAGGTTATCGAAAAGATAACCAGGTCCAGCTAACAGCATGAAAATAAAATCGAGTAATGCTCGAGCAGTTAAGAATTGATCTCGCATTAAGCGAGCTTTAAACAGTAATTCAATTATTGTCTTTTGTACTTCGGGGATGCTCAAGAGTGCGTAATTAGCTTGAAGCCTTTTACTAGCTTGACTCGTTTGTTCTAATTTTTCTTTGTCGAAAATCTGACGAATAATATTATTATCATTTACTGTTAGTTTTTGAAGTAATTTCTGCGCAAATTCAGAAGTATAACCCTCTTTATCTATAAGAAATTTAGGGTAATCTTCAAAGTTTATAAAGGTTATATCTTCAGTTGAGGTATTATTTGAGAGGTAATTATTTATTACACGTTTAAATTTTTCGTTTGAGCCTTCTTCAGCATAATTTCCTAGCATACCGGTGTTAATACCAACAACAAGCGGCATCGTGTCAGATTCGAATTGATCAAAAACCTTGTCTAGAGTTTGAATTGCATTTTCGCGAGGATCGAAGCTGTGAGTTGCATCTAAGTGAAAGTGAGCGCGATTGCTAAATCGTTTTTTACAATCGGTCAGTATCTCGGATTTACCATCACCACTACTACCACATAAAAATAATACTTCCGGCTTGCTTGACGAAAAGCTCGATATTTTCTTTTCTACATCAACCGCTATTGGCATTTTGATGTACAAATATTCTTTTACATCATCCAGCTGACTTTTATTTTTACTGTCGCGTTCTGTTGAAACAGCATAAGGAGATGACTTTGATAAAACGCTGAGGGCTTCTTTCAACCGCATAATAGTATTTCCATATGGAACGGCTCAATAATACCGATCCTTGGTTTATTTGTTTATAACCAACTTTCGTTAAGTTAGTATTCATATAGAAACAATCTACATGATTGTTAAAAATAAATATAGGCTTATTAGTTATATAGCTAACAAAAACGATGCAGTTAGCATCAATGTATGCCTACTTTAACAATTATGTAAATTTTACTTTAATTTTCAAATGCTAAGTACAAGCTCTTAATATATATTTAAAAACATAAGTTCAAACTTCGGCAACCTCACTTGAGCAGTAAACGCGAATGTAATACCCCCCTCTATAAATACCTGCATACTAGGCATTCTCATAATTACGGATGGTTTTTACATATTCACTCAAACCCGTGCCGCTAAAATACAAAAGCTGGTTTATACTGTTGTAATAATGAGCAAAATAATAACTATGAGGCGTAATGAATAAATTAATTACCGTATTTTTATGTTTGCTGTTTACGGCTCCATTTAATGTATTTGCTTGTGAAAGAACCTTTAGCGTGGCATCGCACGATGCTTTTTGGCCGCCTTATGTAATGGGCATTAACGGTAAGCTGCAAGGCTCGGAGGTTGATGCACTCAACATTATATTTGCTGACTCCCCTTTTTGTTTTGAAGTTAAGTTACTGCCAAATTCTAAGCGGGCTTTTATTGAGCTTAAATACGGCCGTATTGATTTGGAGTGGGCTGCAAGTTATACAGATGAACGCGCTAAATATGTGCACTTTAGTGATAACTACCGAACTGAGGTTATGCGCTTATACGAAAACAAAAATAATCAGCATAGCGTTAAAAACCTCGAAGACATTTTTAAACAAGGCTTTATTGTTGGCGCTAACTTTGGAAGCTATTACGGCGAGGAGTTTGAGCAATATAAAACTAAATATAAAAAGCAGATTGAATACACCAGTGCAACCAGTAAACGCTTTGAAATGCTTAATAAACAACGTATTGATTTTGCTATTGAAGACGAGTTAGTGGGGGCTTATTTTGGCAAAAAAGGCTCAAATATCAAATTAGTAACCAATATTGAACATGTAAATAAAGACGATATTTATTTAATGTTTAGCAAACAAACGGTGTCGGTTACTGAGCTTGCAACAATTAATGAGCACATAAATAAAAACAAAACAGCACTAAAAGCGCTGTTTGAATAGTAGGAGCGTAATGAAAACTTTATTTTTAGCGTTTACAACGCTGCTATTTACTCAGTTTAACGCCCTTGCGTGCACTAAAACATTGGTAATGGGCACTAACGAAACTAATTGGCCGCCTTACCTTGTAAAACAAGGTGATACATTTTTAGGCACAGAAGTGGATGCTGTTAGGGCTATTTTTAAAGATTCAAAATTTTGTATTAAATGGACTTATTTTCCGAGTTTTTCGCGTGTTCAAGCTGAGCTTAAAAATGGTCGAGTAGATATAACCTACGCGGCAAGTTATACAGAGCAACGCGCTCAATATGCGCACTTTAGTTTGCCTTATCGCGAAGAAATAATGCTGCTTTATAAACATAAAGATTCGGCTGATGTAACCAGCTTGGCTGATCTTTTTAGTCAAGATTTTACAGCAGGTATTAACCGAGGAAGCTTTTTTGGTGATGAGCTTGAACAACTCACAACCAAGTATTCTAAACAGGTCGTGCTTACTGCTCAAGCAAATAATCGATTTAGCATGTTAGATAAAAAACGAATCGACTATGTTATTGAAGACTCTGTGGTTGCGCAGTACTTTGTGAAAAAACACTCCTCAATTTCGCAGGTAAAAACTATTACACCGATTAACGTTAACAATGTGCACTTTATGCTAAGCAAGGAGTCGCTAACACTCGATGACGTGGCGACTGTTAATCAGTTAATTACCAAAAATAAGGCGGCTATAAAGTCAATTTATCAACCTGTGCATTAAAGCATGGCTAATAACTTAGCTATTTGGCGCCCCCTCTTTAATATTGCTTGGCATTAGTAATTATTTACATTGTGGCTGTAAGCACATTCAACGCTACATACGTTAAAAATAGTGACTTAAAACCGAGAATTGCCGTTATTTTTACTTGGTTATAAATTAGCTGCCTTTTATCTTTCATTCGTTGTGGCTGATCTGTATAATTCGCCAGCTAATTTACCCTATTGTCTGGTTCTTGTTTGTGGCGTTTTGCTGCAGCGTACTCCTGTCAGTACTAATCTAGGATTACCTTTTTTGATCTCCACCGCAAATATTACGATGCAGTTTGGCGCAGAGCCGTTGTTTGAAAACATTTCAGCTAAATTTGGTAACGGTAACCGTTACGGTTTAATTGGCGCTAACGGCTGCGGCAAGTCGACTTTCATGAAAATTTTAAGCGGTGCGCTTGTTCCAAGTGCGGGTAATGTATCTATTACTCCAGGGTTAAAAGTAGGTAACCTAAGCCAAGACCAGTTTGCTTTTGAAGAGTTTAGCGTAGTTGATGCCGTAATTATGGGTGACGTAGAGCTTTGGAAAGTAAAGCAAGAACGCGAACGTATTTACTCGTTACCAGAAATGAGCGAAGAAGACGGTATGAAAGTTGCCGATCTTGAAAGTGTATTTGCTGAAATGGACGGTTACACAGCTGAAAGCCGCGCTGAAGAAATTTTGCTTGAAGCAGGTATCGATAAAGAATTTCATTACGGTTTAATGGCAAACGTTGCCCCAGGTTGGAAACTACGTGTGCTTTTAGCACAGGCGTTATTTGCAAACCCTGACATTTTGCTACTTGATGAGCCTACCAATAACTTGGATATTCATACAATTACGTGGCTTGCTAACGAGCTTAACAAACGTAAATGTACGATGATTATTATTTCGCATGACCGTCACTTTTTAAACTCGGTATGTACACACATGGCCGATATTGATTACGGTGAGCTGCGTATTTACCCTGGTAACTATGAGAAATTTTTAGAAGCTGCGGGCTTACAACGCGAGCAACTTTTAGCTGAAAACGCTAAAAAGAGCGCTGAAATTGACGAGCTACAAGACTTTGTTAACCGTTTTGGTGCTAACGCTTCAAAAGCTAAACAAGCAAGTTCGCGCGCTAAAAAAATGGATAAAATTAAGCTTGATGAAGTTAAATCTTCAAGCCGTATGAGTCCATCGCTTTCGTTTGACGAAGGTAAAAAAATGTATCGTCAGGCGCTTGAAGTTAATAAGCTTGGCCATGGTTTTGATGGCGAAACGTTATTTAGCGGCGGCGACTTTTTACTTGAAGCTGGCGCTAAGCTTGCTGTAATTGGCGAAAATGGTGTGGGTAAAACTACATTTTTACGCTGTTTAGTAGACGAGCTTAAAAGTAATGAAGGCGAAATTAAATGGTCTGAAAATGCGAGCTTTGGTTATTGCCCGCAAGACAGCACTAAAGATTTTGATAACGATTTAACCTTGTTTGATTGGATGTCGCAATGGCGTACAGCTAAGCACAACGATTTAATGGTTCGTGGCATGTTAGGCCGTTTGTTGTTTACAGCTGACGATTCAAACAAAAAAGCGCGTAACTGTTCTGGTGGTGAAAAAAACCGCCTGTTATTTGGTAAGTTAATGATGCAAGACGTTAACGTACTTGTTATGGACGAACCAACTAACCACATGGATATGGAAGCCATTGAAGCGCTTAATAACGCGTTGAAAGACTTTGAAGGTACGCTTATTTTTGTAAGCCATGACCGTGAGTTTGTTTCGTCATTAGCTACACGTATCATTGATATTAAAGATAAAAAAGTAATCGACTTCCAAGGTACGTTTGACGAATACCTAGCAAGTTGTGAAGAGAAAAAAGCGTAAACTTTTTCTTATTGCTTATAAAAACGGTGCTAAATTTAGCGCCGTTTTTTTATGTGTGGAATTTGAGTTTAACTATAAAATTAATTAATAAAGGCTTAAATAAATAATTCACTAAGAGGTTAAGAGACGCTACGCTTTTAGAGTCAGTGATAAAATACTCGTTTTCTGGCTTGGCTCTTCTCATTTGCTCCTCTTTGGCTTCTCCTAGTGCAATAGTTTTTCAAGTAAATAATTCACTAATGGTGATATAAGACGCAGCGCTTTTAAAGTAAGTGATAAAATAAAAAACACTGTTTTTTGACTTAATTTTTCTTAGTTACTGCAGCATCGCTTTCTCTTATGCAATTAATGACTCTTATCGCAAAGCTAATTATTCACATTATTTTATTGGTAAATTCTGCATACCTCACTGCTTTAAATCTAGTCATATTCTCCTGTAAGTCTTTGTCACTTAATGCTAATGTTGATGGAGTGAATTATTTAAAACTTTAATAGCTAAACCAAGAGGTAACTATGTCTAATTGGGTTGAAGCAACAGTAAAAAATGTCACGTGGTGGAGCGATACACTCTTTAGCTTAACCGTTAATGCAAACGTAGAGCCGTTTAAAGCTGGTCAATTTACAAAGCTTTCAATAATGGATGGCGACAAACGCATTGCTCGGGCTTATTCATATGTGAATGCCCCTGAAAACCCCGATCTCGAATTTTATCTTATTAACGTAATTGACGGTTTGCTCTCTCCTCGTTTAGCTACATTACAACCTGGCGACACCGTATTAATAGAACAACATGCAACCGGCTTTTTTACCCTTGATGAAATACCACAAAGTGATCAGCTTTGGATGTTAGGGACTGGCACTGCCATAGGCCCTTTTTTATCGATTTTACAACAGCCCGATGTATGGAAAAAATACAAAACTATAAATTTAGTGCATGGCGTACGTTTTAATAACGACTTAAGCTATCAGGCACTTATTAACGAGCTATTAAGAGTGTACCCAGCACAACTCAACTATATTCCTGTTGTAAGTAGAGAGGAGCCATTACAAGGCTTAAGTGGGCGAATTACTAACGCAATTGAGAGCAACCGCTTGTTTGAATATGTAAAATTAAACCCTGAGCCTAGTAACGCGCAATTTATGATTTGCGGAAATCCACAAATGGTAAAAGACACAACCGCGCTACTTCTCGATAAAAACTTTACGCGTAACCGCCGTAAAAACCCCGGCAATATTACGGTAGAGCAGTACTGGTAAGCTTCAGTAGTGGTATTAACTACCCGATAACGTTAAAATTTGCTATGTTGCACCCTTATACTAATTTTATCAAAAATATGATCATTCTATTGCATTAAGTAACTCACTAACTGCGTTAAAAATTATTCATATAGAACAACTATATGTCACAATTTTTGCGTTGTTATTGCGCTATTTTTTAACGCTATAATAGATCGCCTATTTAATGTAATTGGTATTACACGTATTTAGTGTTCATTTTAGGAAAGTTATGAAACCGTTATCTATTATTTTAGCCTCATTAGTCACTACCGTTGCGCTAATTACTTATGCTGCAGAGCAAAAAGAGCCGCAAGTTGAAGCTCAAGCAAGCGTTGAAAAGCCAAAAGTTGAAAATGAGCAATCAGTAACTCAAACCAACACTGACGACAAAGTAAATACGCTTGAATACAAAGCGCCAGAGCTTAAAAAGCCAACAATTGATGCGACTAAACCAGACGATTCAAAAGTATTAGGTGACGAGCAAATTAAACCTGCTGAAAAGCCTAAAAATAAAATAGAAAAAGCAGTGGCTGTAGCGGAAGCTGAAAAAGCAGTAACGCAAGCAAAAGAAGCACTTACAGTTAAGCAGCAGACTAAAGCTAAACAATCGCGCGAATCACTTGCTGTGGTAGAGCAGCTAGTTAAAGCATATAACGCACGTAACATTGAAGAGTTTCTTCGTGTATATGCCGAAGATGTTGAGTTTTATATTTTCCCTAATGAGCTATTATTTAAAGGTAAAGAAAAACTAATAGAACGTTACGGGCTAATGTTTAAAAAGTTAAAGTGTATTCACTCATCACCAATTAAGCGCATAGTGCACGGTGATATAGTGATTGATCACGAACTTTCAGAAACCTGTTCAACTGACGAAAACGTAGTTGATAAACGCTCAGAACTTATTTCGAGTTATCAAATTAAAGATGGGAAAATAGTACGCGTACTGTTTTTTAGATAAAGGCTTTAAATGCAAATAAATGACGACAAAAAAATTCGCTTAATGTATCGCATTGAGCCAGGTTGCCTTGGACCTAAGGGTGCTGAGCATATTGAAGATTTTTGTCGTTTTGCAAACAAGCATATTAAATCCCCCTTTTATGGCCAATTTGTATTTTTACCACGTTACGATAAAACCATAGACGAGCGACAATACAGCGTTAACAGCCGCAATTTATCACTTGCTCAAGCTCGGGCTTACTTAAAGCACTTTGATATTAATATTGAAGAATTTGAAGAACAACTCGACGAGCTCCTCACAAAAGCGATTGATTTATACTTTAAGCGATAGCGTTTAATTGCTGTTGCTTAGTTATTGCCTCCCCTCAAACGTACATTTTTATTTATTTTAATTACTATTAAAAATATAAATAATTTCTTTCACAAAGATAAGGTAATCAGTAATAACTGAGAAAAACCAGATCAGCCAATATGTATCATTTACTCTAAAAGCGCAGCGCCTCTTAACCTCTTTGTGAATAATTCGCCCTTTAAAAGCTTTTATTTGAACAATGAGAAGTAAATGAGAAAAGCCAAAACCAGTATTTTTATGTTTTATCACTACTCTAAAAGCACATCGCCTCTTAACCTCTTTGTGAATAATTAGCCCTTTAAAAGCTTTTATTTGCACAATGAGAAGTAAAAGAGAAGTAAATGAAAAAGCCAAAACCAGTATTTTTATGTTTTATCACTACTCTAAAAGCACATCGCCTCTTAACCTCTTTGTGAATTAATTAACTAAATATTTTAAAAGCATTAAAAACAAAAAAGCGGTGTTAATTTTAACACCGCTTAATGCGTAATATATTTAGCTTTAGTAAGCTTGGGTTACAACATAGGTTTTATAACATCAAACACAGCTTCTATATGGTCGTCTCTGTCGTTTAGTGCCGCTATGTAACGGTATTTTTCGCCGCCTGCGTTTTCGAATATTTCACGGTTTTCACCTTCTAGCTCTTCAAGTGTTTCTAGGCAGTCGGCGCTAAAAGCAGGACTTATAATAGCTACATCGGTAATACCTTCATCAGGTAAGGCTGCAAGAGTTGCGTCGGTATAAGGCTTTAACCACTCTGCTTTACCAAATCGACTTTGAAAAGTACTAATTACTTTGTCTTTATCAAGGCCTAGTTTTTCGACAACTAAACGCGTGGTTTGTAAACATAGGCAATGGTACGGATCGCCGCGATCTAAAAACAATTTAGGCATACCGTGATACGAAAAAACAATTTTTTGTGGCATACCATTCGCTTCTAAATCCTCACTAATACTATTAGCAAGCGACTCAATATAACGGGTGTTTTTATGATAGCCATTTATAAAATGTAGTTCTGGCACCCAGCGCCATTTACGCAGTACGCTCGATACAGCATCAAACGTAGAACCCGTAGTTGGGCTAGAATATTGCGGGTACATTGGTAAAATAATTATACGCGTTAAGCCTTTATTACGAAGCTCTTCAAGGCCTGCCTCTATTGAAGGGTTGCCATAACGCATTGCCATTACGACTTCAGTATTGGTATAACCTTGCTCTTTTAATAAGGTATTTAACTTTACACTTTGCTGGCGAGTAATGTGGGTCAGTGGTGAGCCGTTTTCGGTCCATATACTCTCGTATAATTTAGCCGAACGTTTAGGGCGTACGCGTAAAATAATGCCATGTAAAATTATCATCCATACCAAGCGTGGTATTTCTACAATGCGTGGATCTGATAAAAATTCGCGTAAATATGTACGAAGCGCAGCCGCTGTTGGTGCATCAGGGCTGCCTAGGTTAGTTAGCAGTATTCCCGTTTTTTGGTTAAAACGCCCATCATGGGGGTTGTCAGTAACCGCAGAAAATCGCGACACAGAGTGCTCCTTCAAGCAAATTCAATAATCTATTTTATGCACATTGTAACGAAAAAAACTGCGGTTTAGATCAATCATTTAGCAGTTTTCACCATTATTCTGAACGGAGTTGGTTTTTTCGATTCTAGCTGTTGGAGTTTTTCTATCGATTTACTGCCAAATACATGACCTTTGGGCAGCAACATTATGCCCGTATGGCTGTGTAGAGCATGGCCTAGTACCATTTGATCTTTGAGTTCATGGGCGTTACAAATTAGCACTGATCCTGCTGAACTTTTTTGTTCGTGTAGTTTTGCATGGCTTGCTTCAAGTGCACGTACAATTTTAGGATGATAAAACGATCCACTATAAAGTTTTACACTTTCGAGTGCATCATCGTGGCGCTGCTTTTCATCACTTGCATTGCTCTGCTCAAACGCGTCCCAATAGTCGCGCGCTAAACCTAGCACCATAGCGCCTATTGGTATGTCGTTTCCGGCAAGGCCTTTGGGCATTCCGTTTCCGTTAAAGCGCTCAAACTGATAATAAATAGCATCCGACAAGTCATGTAAATGTATTGCTGGCATTAACATTAATTGTGCAGTACTTGGGTGAGTATAAAAGGTTTTGCGTTGTTGCTCGTTTAAGCGGTTAACTGGTTTTTTATAAAGATCAGGATCCATAGCAAGCAAGCCTATTTGCGCCAAGTAACCAGCCATAGGGGCAAGATCAATGCTTTTTTGCGACAAGTTTAAGTAAAGTGCTATTTGTGTGCAGGTATTAGCAATATTTTGTGCTTTGTTGCCATCTAGGTAAGGGTTTGCGTTAACGAAATTATATAGCAGCTCTACGGTCGATTTATGCTCTTGTTTTTCGCGCTCGTTGGCGTCTTCAAGCTTTTTTAAAACCTGTTTGATTTGTAAGGTGCGTTTTTCTACCCGTTGTTCAAGCGAATTATTAAGCTCTAGCAACTCTTGGTTTTGCGCTTTAACTTGTGCCTCTAATTTTTGATTTTGTTTTTTTAGTGCAAATTTTTCTAGGCTATCTCTAATGCTACGAAGTAATAAATCGTTTTGCCAAGGCTTTTGAATATAACCATTTATTTGGCCCTGATTAACAGCCGCTAAGGTGGTTTGTATGTCGGCGTAACCGGTTAATAAAATGCGTTGGGTGTCGGGTGCCAGCGCACGCGCTTTTTCTAAAAACTCGGCACCGTTCATTACCGGCATACGCATATCGCTAATAATTAAACCAAACTCATGATTTTTAAAAAGTGTTAATGCGTTTTGCGGATTATCGCAAACAATAACCGTTAAGCCATTTACTTCAAGTAGTCGTGTTAACGTACGTAGTACTATTTCATCATCATCAATGCAAAGTACATCAACCTGATTTATTGGTGTGCTTGGTGTTACTTGAGTCATTGAGTCGCCTTTAAATTACTTCTGGTTAAATAATAGCTTAAAAAAATATTCTATGGTGTGTTTGTGACTACCTTTTATATTAAGTGGTATTTATATAATGGAGTTATTAGCAATAAGTGGATAATTACTCATGCATAAAATTAGGACTTGGCTGCACTAAAGTTGCAAATTTGCATACAGACGACTAAACGTTAAGTATAAAGTTATCTATATGGATGAAAGGAATGAATGGATCAGATGGTAATTTTGAACGTGCTTTTTTAAACGAACAAAAGCTGCGCTTGGCAGCAGAACAATTACTCAAAGATAAAAGCACCGTTTTAGTTGCCATAAATAATGAACTACAAAAAAAAGTAGCCGATTTAGAACACCAGCAAATGCTGTTTGTGCAAACCGAAAAAATGGCAACCTTAGGAACGCTTTGTGCAGGCGTAGCCCACGAAATAAATACCCCGCTTGCCTATGCAATGAGTAATATAGAAAGCTTACAAAATTCTACCCCTTTGCTTATCACGTTGCTAAAACTTAACGAGCAATACTTAAACAATGAAATTAAAGAGAGCCGTTTTAAACACGAAATAGACATACTCAATTTACAGTATCCGTATGCGTGGCTTTATAACAATTTGCAGGGACAAGTTAACGACAGCGTTGAAGGACTCAAACGAATAAAACAAATTGTGCATGACTTATTAAACTTTGCCCACCCATCCTCCTCGCAAGATAAGCAACTAACCGATGTAACAACGGGTGCTAATAATGCTTTAAGATTATTAAGTAACAAACTCAAACTA
The DNA here is from genome assembly GCF_014163785.1 of Pseudoalteromonas sp. SR43-7. Lineage (NCBI taxonomy): Bacteria > Pseudomonadati > Pseudomonadota > Gammaproteobacteria > Alteromonadales > Pseudoalteromonadaceae > Pseudoalteromonas > Pseudoalteromonas sp. SR43-7. Next base: position 42,141 of record NZ_JACJDY010000023.1, read on the forward strand.
TGCGAGATAAAAACGCGGTTTGAACCACTACCACTTATTTGGTGCAATTTATCGTCAATTAATCAAATTTTTGTAAATCTATTAATGAATGCTTGGCAAGCATGCGAGCTTGATTTAGAAAAAGGCTGCATTATTGAAGTCAATATTTTTGAACTAGACACAAATATCTGTATTGAGGTAAAAGATAATGGCTGTGGAATGAGTGAAGACACAATAGCGCATATGTTTGACCCTTTTTACACAACAAAAGAAGTCGGAAAAGGCACCGGTATGGGTATGACACTTGTATACGCTATGGTGAGCGATCACGATGGAAAAATAGAAGTTAACAGTACATTAGGCACAGGTACGACCATTCGCTGCCTATTACCTTTAAAAGTGTAAAATAACGAACAAAACCACATTGTAAATAAAGTGTTAAATACTCTATTTTTTGATGTTCAATCCCTTCTTAGCACGTATTTTAACCAATTTGATGTGGTTTTTTCTTATCTTGAAGTTTATTTGCATACTTAGACCAAATATTTAGTTTTTTTCATTTCTTTTTGTTTGCATATGTTGCTAGGATGTTTGCAACAGGTTATGAGCATCATAACCACACACATATTATTAAGAATACAAAAAAACAGGGTCGCCACTATGTCAATATACCGTTTAAACACACTTGCTGTAGCCGTTGCTTTCGCGTTTAGCGCACCAAGCATTGTTAACGCTGAAGAAGCACCAGTGCAAGCTGCTAAAAACATAGAGCAAATATCTGTATTAGGATCGCGTGTATCTAACCGCACCTCTACAGAGTCTTCTTCTCCTATTGATTTAATTGACGCAGATGATTTAACTAAAGGTGGTTTTACCGAATTAGGCCAAAGCCTTCAAGCGACAGCGCCTTCATTTAACTTTTCGCGTACACAAGTATCAGACGGTTCAGATTTATTTAGACCCGCAACACTTCGTGGCTTACAACCAGATCAAACCCTTGTATTAGTAAATGGTAAACGTCGTCATAACCAATCAATTTTTGGCCTTAACGGTACAGTAGGCGCAGGCGCTGCGGGTACCGATATGAATGCCATTCCGCTAACGGCCCTTAAAGGCGTTGAAGTATTACGCGATGGCGCAGCAGCGCAATATGGCTCTGATGCTATTGCAGGCGTAATTAACTTATCTCTTAATAACTCAACCGGTATTACAACGGGTTTTGTACAATACGGCGGCACAAGTGAAGGTGACGGCGACACTATTTCAGCAGGTTTAAACCGTGGTTTTGAATTAGGTAACGAAGGCGGCTTTATTAACCTATCGCTTGAGTACCGTGATGCCGATGGCACTAACCGCGCAGAGCGCGATACGGGGGGTTCGCTTAATGTTGAACCAGGTACGCTAAGTGAAGATGTACGCTGGGGCCAAGGTAACTCAGAAAGTGAATTTACGTCGTTATTTTACAACATGGCATTACCAATGGGCGACGGCGAGCTTTACTCGTTTGGTGGCTACTCAGAGCGCACGGCGCTGGGTAATGGTTTTTACCGTAACTTTAACGAAGCCTCTAAAAACGTAACTCAAGTATATAGTGATGGTTTTTTACCGCGCATATATAACGAAGCACAAGATATTTCAGTCGCGCTTGGGTTTAAAGGCGATATAAACACAGATTGGACTTACGATGTATCTGCTGTTTATGGTGAAAACCAATACGATTTTACATCACGCAATACATTAAATGCTTCTTACGCGGCTGAGTATTTATTTAATAACCCAGATGCAAGCGATGCCGACATTGCAGCAAACTCAGGGCCTACTGGCGGTTACTCAGGTGGTTTTAGATTCGATCAAACAACGATTAACCTTGATGTAAACGGTATTTTAGATATTGGCCGTAGTGAGCCTTTATATGTAACAGTAGGCGCCGAATACCGTAAAGAAAACTACGAAATAGTGCCTGGCGATGAAGCATCATACGCGTGTGGGTTAGCAAATATGGATACTTCGTACCCATCAGTAAACGATCCGGATCAATTTGCACAGTGTGGTTTTCAGGCTTATAACGGCCTTCGCCCTGAAGCGGCTAACGACAGCGACCGTAACAGCTACGCAGTTTATGTAGACGTAGAAACTATGATCACCGACGCATGGAACGTAAGTGGTGCGCTACGTTATGAAGATTTCTCAGATGCTGGGGATGATTTAATTGGTAAATTAGCAACACGTTATGAATTTTCAGATGACTTTGCTGTACGTGGTGCAGTATCTACTGGTTTTAGAGCACCATCACTTCAACAAAGTGGTTATACAGCGTTTACAACTAACTTAGGCTCAGACGGCACGTTAACGCAGTCGTTCACTGCAAACACCGGTACAGCCTTCCCAAGTGCGTTAGGCGTAGATAGCTTAGAGCTTGAAACATCAACAAACTACAGCGCAGGTTTTGTTTACGATGTAACAAGCGAGCTTTCGTTAACGGTTGATTTTTACCGTGTTGAAATTGAAGACCGTATTACACTTGGCAGCTTACTTACCGCTGACGACGTATCGTTTAGCTCTGAAGCGGTTGCAGCGCTACAAGCAACTGGTGCAGTGCAAGCTAACTACTTCTCAAACTCGGTTGATTCTACTACGCAAGGTGTTGATATTATTGCATCGTACCGCACTGAAGTTGAAGGCGGTAATTTAGGAGTAACCTTTGCAGGTAACCTAAACGATACTAAAATAGACAGCGTAAACGCAGAAGACGGTATTCCTGAAGCGGTTGCTTTTGACGATTTACAACGTAGCTTTTTTACCGACGGACAACCGAGCGAACGTGCAACGCTTACGTTTGACTACGAACGCGATGCCTACACATCAACCATTCGCTTTAACTACTTTGGCGAAACAGATGTAAAATACTTTGGTAACGACCATATTTCATTACCTGGTGAGCTTTCGCCTACGGGGTCATTTAAACCAACAAGTACGGTTGAGTCTGCTGTGTTAGTTGATTTAAATGTTAGTTACCAAATTAATGACATGTTTGCGCTTTCGGTAGGTGCCGATAACGTATTTGACGAAACACCAGATGAATTAGGCGACGACGAAGTACTTAATTTTATCACCAACGGCGCATTTAAATACCCTGTACGCGCATTGCCATACGGCTTTGACGGCAGAACGTATTACGCAAAAGTAAGCTTTAGCTTTTAATTTATAAAGTAAACTAAAGTAATATTAAGCGCAGTTATTAACTGCGCTTTTTTATGCTTTTTTATTATTAAAAAACTACCAAATGGATGTTAAAAATACTTGCGCGGTTGAAAATTAAGCCTACAATCGCCATCTCTTAAATAGGCTAATATAAAAGCCTCTTTATTATTTAACTTAAAATAACCATTAGTTTATAGGAAATATATGACTAAAAAATCTAAAGCAAAAACCGCAAACACCAGCGCGGTAGACACAGGGCGAGGCGTTATAAACCACAATGCACTAGCGGCGATGGTCACCTCTAAATTATTTAAACCACAAGTGGTTAAAGCTAAAAAAGGCAAAGGCTCGTTTAAACGTAGCAACAAACATTCAGGACAAGAGTCCTATTTAATCGCGGCTTAATTAGCACCGATCAAATAGGGCTTTTGAATATAGTAAGCGAGGTTTTATACCTCGCTTTTACTTTTAGTTCTTTATTATTTTCACTCCCAAGCAATCCTCTAAAAACGCAGCGCCTCTAAACCTCTTTGTGAATAACAGCCCTTAAAATATGAATGCACAAAGAGAAGAAAAAGAGGAGTAAATGAGCAGACAAAGTCCATTTTTTTAAGCTATATGATATTTCACCATCGAGGCGCTGTGCGTTACACAAAGAAAACACGAGTAATGTTAGTCACTGCTCCTTGTTTTCTCCTTCACTTCTCGGTGGTGGTTAAGTTACTTGTTTACTAATGCATCCGACTAAATGCAAAAGCGGTGCTTTTAAACGCCAGCAAGCTGCACGTCTACAGGTGCTTATACTCAAGTTAGAAGTGTCATTTTTAACCTTTAAAACTATTATTTTTAACTGTTTGTGATGGGTTTTCACCAAATAGTTGCGTGTAATCTTTAGCAAATTGTCCCGCGTGCCAAAATCCCCAATTGGCTGCTATTACTGAAATAGGCTTATCTTGGTTTGGTTTTTTTAGCTCTCGCCTTACATTATTTAAGCGTGTTAAACGTAAAAACCGCAAAGGGTTAATTCCTAAAATACTCTCAAAGCTATACTGAAGTGTGCGCCTACTTACAAAGGAAAGCTCGCACAGCTCGGTTATTGTTATTGGGTTTTGTGGATTTGTGGCCACGTAATCTTTTACTTTATCTACTACGGCTTTTCGGTGTTTATAACTTGGCGCAATATTTTGCTGCGGATTGTCTGCTTGTAATAAGTGTAGTGCCAACATGTTTAGCATATCTTGCTGTGATTCGGTTCTAAGTCCGAAGCCCTTGCCTACAACCATGCTATTAATTATTTGTCTTGCCGTTTGCAAAGATGAGTTGCTCACTGATAAACGAGCTGATTGTGCAGATACGAGGTTTTTCAATGTTACGCCTTGGAGCTGCGCCATATATTCAATTGAGTTCCAATCGATTACCAAACCGTAAATATTAAATTGCTCAGAGGTTATCAGCTCAAAGTCGTTATCACTTGTACGGCACATATATTGATTACTTGCCACACTTAAACCATTAATTTTACTTTGCTGTGACTGACAAGGAATGCCAAGCCAAACCGAATTAGGGGCTATGTTACATTGCTGACGAAGCGCTCGCTCAGTGTATTCTTTAAACACATGAATATTGGCGTAATCCGTTTCTTCAATACAACCATAAAAGCTGCCGTCGCTCATTTGATCGTATTTTTGCTGCCATTGAGTAAGGCTATGCGCTTGCTCGTCTATATCGTGTGTTTGCACCTTGCTCTTTAGTGGTGCGTTAAAGCTACTTTGCTGCGCCATATCGGGGATGCTCTTTTTCGTTACACTTTCATTATGCTTAAGTTAACACCGCTTTGCGTGTGTAACCAATTGAATTGGATTAATAAATAATCTTTTGCCGAAATTCGATAGTTACTTGGTACAAAATAAGCTGTCTTGTAACTATTCAATATTGATTTATAGCTAAAGATGCAGCAAAACCTATACCAAGGTTGATCATATTAGTTATGTGGAGTAAATCATGGGGCAAGCGTACAGTTACACTTTAGGTACACACACTTATAAATTTAAGAACTTAGCCCAGTTAATGGCTAAAGCTACACCGCAGCGTTCGGGTGATCGCTTAGCGGGCGTAATTGCACAATCAGCACAAGAACGTGCTGTGGCACAAATGACATTGGCCGATGTACCTCTTAAAACATTTTTAAATGAGGTACTTATTCCCTACGAAGATGACGAAATTACACGCTTAATTATTGACGAGCACGATGCGAATGCCTTTATGGCTATTGCACATTTAACCGTAGGCGATTTTCGTAATTGGCTTTTAAGTGACTTTGCAACACCTGCTGTACTTGCAAGTATAAGGCAAGGTATTACGCCGGAAATGGCTGCTGCAGTTAGCAAAATAATGCGCAATCAAGATCTTATATTAATTGCTAAAAAGTGCCATGTTACGAGTGCTTTTAGAAATACTATTGGCCTCCCCGGGCATTTATCTACACGTTTACAACCAAATCACCCAACTGACGATATTAATGGTATTGCTGCATGCATGCTTGATGGTTTGCTATACGGTAATGGCGATGCAGTAATAGGTATAAACCCTGCAACCGATAACGTTGCCCAAGCCATTAAGTTAATGACGTTAATGGATGATGTTATTCAAAAGTACGCCATACCGACCCAAAGCTGCGTACTCACCCATGTTACTAACACCATTGAATGTATAGAAGCTGGCGCACCGGTTGATTTGGTATTTCAGTCGATTGGTGGCACAGAGGCTACTAATTCAAGTTTTGGTTTTAATTTAAATACCTTGGCTGAAGCGCAAGATGCCGCTTTGAGTTTAAAGCGTGGCACTGTTGGCAATAATGTAATGTATTTTGAAACTGGGCAAGGCAGTTCGCTTTCAGCAAATGCGCATCATGAGCTTGATCAGCAAACGTGTGAAGCTCGCGCTTATGCCGTTGCTCGTAAGTTTAACCCGTTACTGGTAAATACCGTGGTGGGGTTTATTGGCCCTGAATATTTGTTTGATGGTAAAGAAATTACCCGAGCAGGACTTGAGGATCACTTTTGCGCTAAGTTACTAGGCATACCGATGGGATGCGATGTGTGTTACACCAATCATGCAGAGGCTGATCAAAACGATATGGATAACTTGCTTACGCTATTAGGTGTTGCTGGTTGCTCGTTTGTAATGGGAATACCTGGCTCTGACGATATAATGCTTAATTACCAAACTACGTCGTTTCATGATGCATTATATATTCGCCGTGTACTTGGCTCTAGACCTGCCCCCGAGTTTGAAGCATGGCTAAGCAAAATGAAAATAATGCAAAGCACTTCCGATATTACACTTTCAGATACCTTGCCTCCTGCTTTTGCTAAACCTCTGGGTGCAATTACTGGAGGTGGCTCATGAAATCACGTTCAAAACAGAGCACTCCTTTAGATGACTCAGTAAACGAGCATAAAAATAACGGTAATGTAGTGCATAACCCTTGGAGTGATTTACGCCGTTTTACCGACGCCCGTATTGGGCTTGGGCGTGCGGGTATAAGTTTGCCAACCTCAGAAATGCTGGCTTTTCAGCTATCTCATGCACAAGCGCGCGATGCGGTGAGTTTTCCGCTTGATATTAACAAAATGGCTGAGCAACTAGGCAGTATTAGCGCTCTAAAAGAGGTTGCCCCTCCCCTGCATTTACACAGCCAAGCCGTTGACAGGGTTACTTACCTTCAGCGACCCGATTTAGGCCGCAAGCTTGATGAAAATGGTAGGCAAATACTTCTCAGCTATATGAATAAACAAAAGCACACTACACAGGCTAAATACGATTTAGCGATTGTAGTGGTTGATGGACTCTCCTCGTTAGCGGTACAAAAAAATGCATGCCCATTTATAACAGAGCTATTAGCGCACCTTACAACAGACAAGCAATTTAAAATTGCCCCCATTACTTTGGTTGAACAAGGTCGAGTAGCAATTGGCGACGATATAGGTGAGTTGCTAAATGCGCAGGTAGTTATGGTGTTAATAGGAGAGCGCCCAGGACTTAGTTCGCCAGATAGCCTTGGCTTGTATTTAACATGGGAGCCTAAAACAGGACTTAACGATGCATGTCGTAATTGCATATCGAATATTCGCCCAGCAGGCCTACCTTATACAGAAGCGGCTAGGCGTGCGCTGTACTTATTACGTGAAGCTAAAAAACTAAAACTAACTGGGGTTAATTTAAAAGACCGTACACAAGACGATGTAATTGAGCATCAGGTTTCAACCACTAACTTTTTAATTGCTGAGTAATTTTAATTAAAAACACATGAAATAAAACAATAAAAACTAAACATCAACGGAGAATGGTTATGTCTACTAATAATACAGAGTACCTTGCTAAAAGACAGTTAAAACGAGGTACTGCGGGGTGGTTATTACTCGCAGGTTTGGGTGTGTCGTATGTAATATCGGGTGACTTTGCAGGTTGGAACTTTGGTATTGCCGAAGCGGGTTGGGGTGGCTTTGCCATTGCTGCAGTGTTAATGGCAGTTATGTATTTAGCGCTGGTATTGTCGCTTGCTGAAATGTCAGCTGCAATACCTGCAGCAGGCGGTGGTTATAGTTTTGCGCGCCAAGCTATGGGGCCTGCGGGAGGCTATTTAACCGGGCTTGCGGTATTAATTGAATACGCCTTAGCACCCGCTGCTATTGTTATTTTTATAGGCTCTGCAGTTGAAGCCCTCACAGGATTTAATGGACCATGGGTATATGCATTATTTTACTTACTATTTGTGGGAATTCATTTAGCAGGCGTAGGAGAAGCACTTAAAGTAATGATGGTAATAAGTGGTTTAGCAATATTAGCTATTATTGCAACGGCTTTTGTTTTAATTACAAATTTTGATGCATCACGCTTATTTGACGTCCCCGTAACTGATGCAGTGGGAGCCAGTGAGTTTTTACCTTTAGGTTGGTACGGGGTTTGGGCTGCATTACCGTTTGCCATGTGGTTATTTTTAGCGGTAGAAGGTGTACCGCTTGCTGCGGAAGAGGCAAAAGATCCCGCTAAAGATGTGCCAAAAGGCATTATTGGTGCAATGATCTTTTTGTTATTTACTGCTTTTTTAGTTGTTGTTTTAGTGCCTGGTGCTGGCGGTGCTGCTGCAATGGGCGCAAGTGCTGTACCTTTGGTTGATGCATTAAATGCATCGGGTAGTGAGGGCTTAGCAACTGTAGTAAATATATTAGGGCTTGCGGGTTTAGTTGCTTCGTTTTTCTCTATTATTTATGGTTATAGTCGCTTAGTGTTTGCTTTATCTAGAGCCGGATATTTATCGCGTTCGTTGTCGATTACAACTAATCGCAAAGTGCCAGCACGTGCGTTGATTGTACCTGCCGTATTTGGTTTTTTAGTATCACTCAGTGGCGAGGGTGATTTAATACTTGCAATGGCTGTAGTAGGTGCAACTGTATCGTATGCATTGATGGCGCTGAGCCATATTTTGCTACGCGTTAAACAACCTGATTTACCTCGCCCGTATAAAACCCCTGGTGGTGTAGTAACTTCAAGTATTGCTTTAGTGCTTTCGCTTATAGCATTAACCGGTGTGTATGCGTTCGACCCTCGTGCATTTTTATACACTATGATGCTGTTTATTGTGGGCGCCGTATATTACTTTGGCTACAGCTCAAAACACTTAGTTGCTAAAAGCGCTGATGAAGAGTTTGCAATGTTGGCAGATGCAGAATCTGATTTAGAAATGGCTAAGTAAATATTAATAGTTATTATAAGTGAGGCTAGCCCTCACTTATATTTTTATACAAGCAACACGGTGTAAAAATAGTGCCTGCATGTAAACATCAAGCCCCTTCTCTACTTTATTAATACCATTTAAAGCTAAAACTTTATGCTGCCGCGTAGCGCTTTGTTTTGCCCATGTTTGGTTTTTTTGTCCATGCGCTTTCGCTGTGAATTACGGCTGGGCTTGGTGGCTCGACGCGCTTTATTAACTACCGTAGCACTAAGAATTAAATCCTTTAAACGCTTAAGGGCATCTTCTCGATTTAGCTCTTGGGTGCGGTGGCTTTGCGCTTTAATGATTAAGACGCCGTCTTTGGTAATTCTTGTATCATTTAATGCAAGTAAGCGTTCTTTGTAGAAGTCAGGTAGTTTAGAGCGGTTAATGTCAAAACGTAAATGAATTGCACTTGCTACTTTATTAACATTTTGACCACCGGCACCTTGCGAACGAATAGCTGTGAGCTCTAGTTCCCATTCATCGATAGTGACAGTATTTGAAATTGTTAACATTGTGTTCAGCTCTATTTGTCAAAAATACATTATATCATCAGTACATTAGCTTGTGGTGAATCGACTAAATTCTTAGAACTTAAATAAATTCTCATAAATTGTACTATAAATCAGCCAATATTTTATTTTGTATTGGCAAGTGTTGCTTATTAGTTTCTAATTGGCACTACTTTAATACTAGGAAATGCTCAATGAAAAAAATACTTGTATCACTTAGCTTATTAGCGATGAGTTTCTCAAGCCTTGCAGAGGATATTAACGAAGGTCAACTTCAAAGCTATATGAAAGCACTGCCAGCTGTGACTAGCTGGGCAAGCAGCCAAGAGTCGTTAAAAGACTTAGATTTAGCAAGTATGCTAGGTGGTTCTGCAGATCAAAGTGTTGGCGAACAAAGCTCTTTAGCTAACAGTGCATTAAGCATGATTAAAGAACAAGACCTATACAAAAGCTTTGCGAGTGTTACAAACCGTTACGGTTTTACGCCAGAGCAGCTAGTAACTGTAGGTTCTGAAGTATCAATGGCTTATATCGAAAATCTTAAGTCGGGCCTTTCTGCTGATAATCAAGAAACTGCTAATAAAGTAATGGGCGGTTTTCAAAGTATGAAAAGTGCTAAAGATAAAGGCGCAAGCTCATTAATGAGTTCGTTTGGTAAATCATCAAGCGCAGCTGAGGAGTCTACAGAATCTTTAGTAAGCGAAAACAACCTTGAACTTGTGAGCGAATATATGCCACAACTACAAAAGCTTTTTGCACTTTTATAAGTTTTATTGCTTTAAAAAAAACGGGCTTATCTAGCCGTGAAATTAAAACGCATAAAAAACGGGGGAGTATTCAATACTCCCCCGTTTTTATTTAGCGTACAGATTATTTAAGATCGAACCTGTCTGCGTTCATTACTTTTACCCATGCATTTACAAAGTCATGTACAAAACGTTCTTTATTATCGTCTTGTGCATAAAACTCACTGAGGGCACGTAAAATAGAGTTTGAACCAAACACTAAATCTACGCGTGTGGCAGTCCATTTAATGGTGCCTGTTTTGCGCTCAACAATATTATATATACCTGGCTCTAGTGGCTTCCAGTTGTTAGCCATGTCGGTTAGGTTTACAAAAAAGTCGGTAGATAGCGTGCCTACATTATCAGTAAATACACCATGCTTAGTGCCTGCGTAGTTTGTGCCTAGTACACGCATGCCGCCCATAAGTGCAGTCATTTCTGGTGCTGTTAAGCCCATTAATTGGCTGCGCTCTAACAATAGCTCTTCTGAGGATACGCTAAAGTCATTTTTAAGGTAGTTTCTAAATCCATCATGAACAGGCTCAAGCGGATCGAACGATTCTGCATCAGTCATTTCGTCTGTTGCGTCCCCTCGTCCTGGTGCAAATGGTACTGTTACATTAACACCGGCTTGTTTTGCAGCTTGCTCTACAGCCGCTGTGCCACCTAATACGATTAAATCAGCCATACTTACTGGCTTAGATAAACCCGCTTGTACTTTTTCAAGGGCACTAAGTACACTTGCTAAACGCGCAGGTTCGTTACCTTGCCAATCTTTTTGTGGTGCTAGACGAATACGTGCGCCATTTGCGCCACCGCGTTTATCAGAACCACGATACGTACGCGCACTATCCCACGCTGTATTTATTAAATCACTCGCGCTTACACCGCAATCAAGTAGCTGTGCTTTTAAGCTTGTGATTTCATCGTCTGATAATGTGTAATCAACTGCTGGAATAGGATCTTGCCAAATTAGGTCTTCGCTTGGTACATCTTTACCTAAGTAACATGCTTTAGGACCTAAATCGCGGTGAGTTAGCTTAAACCATGCGCGTGCAAATACATCAGAGAAGTATTCAAAGTCGTTATAAAAACGCTCAATAATTTTACGGTACGCAGGGTCCACTTTCATGGCCATATCGGCATCGGTCATCATTGGGTTTAAATGAATTGATGAATCTTCTACGTCTACTGGTTTGTCTTCTTCTTTAATATTTACAGGCTCCCACTGATGAGCGCCAGCTGGGCTTTTAGTAAGTTCCCATTCGTAATTTAAAAGTAAGTGGCAGTATCCGTTATCCCATGTAGTTGGGTGTGTGGTCCATGCACCTTCAAGGCCAGAAGTTACAGTATGACGACCAAAGCCGCCTTCTTTGGTGCTGTTCCAACCTAAACCTTGCTCGTGTACGTCTGCTGCTTCTGGCTCTGGACCTAAGTGCTCTGCTTTACCATTACCGTGAGTTTTACCTACTGTATGGCCGCCCACTGTTAGCGCTGCGGTTTCTTCGTCATCCATTGCCATGCGAGCAAATGTTTCACGTACGTGATCTGCCGTTTTTTGTGGATCGGGTATACCATTAACACCTTCAGGGTTAACGTAAATTAGGCCCATTTGTACTGCGGCTAATGGGTTTTCCATGGTGTCTGGTTTTTCTACATTGTCGTAGCGTTCATCACTTGGTGCTAACCATTCTTTTTCTGCACCCCAGTAAATATCTTTTTCTGGATGCCAAATGTCTTCACGGCCGCCCGCAAAACCATAAATTTTAAGACCCATTGATTCGTATGCCATATTACCAGCAAGAATAAATAAATCGGCCCATGAGAGTTTGTTACCGTATTTTTTCTTAAGTGGCCATAAAAGTCTGCGTGCTTTATCTAAGCTTGCGTTATCTGGCCATGAATTTAAAGGCGAGAAACGTTGGTTACCGGTACTTGCGCCACCACGACCATCAGATAAACGGTACGTACCCGCTGAGTGCCATGCCATACGAATCATTAAACCACCGTAATGGCCCCAATCGGCAGGCCACCAATCTTGGCTGTCGGTCATAAAGGTTTTTAAGTCGGCTTTTACTTCGTCTAAATCTAGAGATTTAAATGCTTCTGCGTAGTTAAAATTAGTGCCGTATGGATTTGATTTAGTATCGTGTTGATGAAGAATGTCTAAGTTGAGTGTGTTAGGCCACCAATCGGTGTTTACTTTAGAAACAACTGAATTACTACCGTGCATAACAGGGCATTTACCCGCTGTTGGCTTGCTCATTGTGAAATCCTTATAATAGAAAGGTAAAATACTTAATCAATCAGTATTATTGCTTATGTGTTTATAACTTTTTAAAAAGTAACGGTTATATTTATTTAATAGGCTTACTTTTTACTCAGCGTGCCTACCTAAGTGCTTAAGTATCCTTAATATAGGCGTATAAATTATGCTACGCCAGCCTCAACATACTATTTAAAACGATTGCTCCAATTTATATTTTTGATTGCCCTTACGTTAATGATGTATTTAACAATAAGCTTAAAGTGGCGTTTAAAATAATAGTGAAAAGTCAGATGGCGCTCATATAAAGCATTACGCAAAATAAAATATAAAATCGGTGAATTAACCTTAATCTTTTTACTAGACCTGTGATCGAATTGAAAAATTTCGGCGTAATAGTATGTGAAGGGTTTGAAAGTGGCTTTAGTTTACTAAAGCGCACATTGGAATACCCCCCTTCACCATGAAATTGTAGTTAGATAGTTATAATGATAAAGGTGCATTACTTAAGCCCAATGCACCTTTACTTTATAAACCGAATACTTTGAGTATTCTTATATTTTTAACTAGTTGAATTGAATTAAGTATTTGTTCATAAATATTCAGTTAGTATGAAGTTGTTCTCCTGTGAATCCCTACGACATATTGTTGTTTTAAGCAGTTTTTGCCAGCTCACCTTGAGCTGGTTTTTTTTGCCTATTTTTACTCAAATTACCTGAGCATGGGTAATATGCTCACGTTTTACCCTATTATTGCTAAGCTCACTAGGCTAAAAAATTCTCACAACTATTGCTCCTATCTAAATTAGGTCAATTTTAATCCACAAAGAACAACACGCCCTAGTGCCATTAAGCCCTGCATGTTAAAGTTATTACAGTAATTAATTTAATTAGGCGTACCAATGCGTTATTACCTATCTGTACTTTTTGTTTGTTTAACTTTGTTTTCGGGCATAGTGAACTCTGCTGAAAAGCAACCAGCTTCACCTACAGCACAACAAGAGCAACAAGCTCTTCAACAACTCAAAGAGCCTATGTATAAGCCGCTAATGGAACGTTACATATTAGATGAGCTAAAAGCAGTTAGGCAAGATCAGCAAAAGCTTCGTGAAGATGTAACTAAGCAGGTTACTCATGCGCAGCTTGATACTGCCGATCGCGCATTAACGTACACTACAGATACCATTAATAATGTGTTTTTTATAATTACCGCTACGGCGTCGATTTTAGTTTTAGTGGGTTGGAACTCGTTGCGCGATGTTAAAAACAAAGTAGAAGATATTGTAAATACGCGTGTGAGTGTAATTACAGACGAGTATGAAGACCGATTAAAAATTCTTGAAGAAAAACTACGCGTCCGCTCAGAAGAAATACTCAGCAACCAAGAACGCATATCGGTGACTAACGAAGTTCATTCGTTGTGGATGCGCGCAAACCTAGAAAGTGATTTTGCAAATAAAATTGAAATTTTTGATGAAATACTCAATCGCAAACCAGAAGATGTGGAAGCCATTGCTTATAAAGCCGATGCACTACTAGAAATTAATGAAACAGCACAAGCCATTGAGCTGTGTAACCAAGCTATTGATATAGATAGTGACTATGGTTATGCCTATTGGCAACGAGCCTGTGCTTATGCACTAACACATAAGCATGCCGATGCATTAGCCGATATTAAAATGGCACTTGAATACTCTCCAAACTTACGTAATGAATTATTACACGAGAGCGCATTTGCAAGCCTGCATGACAACGACAGCTTTAATACGATAGTGGCTGGTGAAGTTGTTTAAGCACTCAGAATTTCGCCTGTATGATTAGGCGCAACACCATAAAAAAGGGCTTTGGCCCTTTTTTATGTTTTTAAAGGTAAAGTTTGTTGTGTAATCAGAAGCTTAACTGCGCTCTACAAACTCAGCTCTAGCGTAGAGCTAAGATCAAAAGTGATTACTTCACAAAGAGGTTTAGAGACGCTGCGCTTTTAGAGTAGTTAGCTTAAGTGCTTCTCGCGCGAGCAAGCTTAGTGCCTACCTGAGAAACTTACACTCAGCAGTTTAATTTACCTGTAGACGCGCTGCTTGCAGGCATTTAAAAACGAAGTTTTTAAATGGTTGAATTAAATGCTACCCATTTCTTCAGGCATAAAAAAAGCCGCATAAAATGCGGCTTTGGAGGTTAGTCTCACTTCACTTTGGGCGTGTCTCCAAAACTTAGTGAATACGTTACCAAGGAACTGTTATATATTATTTAAGCTATTGACTCTAATGCAATTTTAACCATTTCGTTAAACGTGCTTTGACGCTCATCAGCAGGTGTTGCTTCACCGGTGATTACGTGGTCACTTACTGTAAATAATGCCATTGCGTTTGCGCCGTATTCAGCTGCAACGCCATATAAACCGGCTGTTTCCATATCTACTGCTAGCATGCCTAACTTGTCTAAGTCTTTATAGAACGAGTCGTCTGCTTGGTAGAAAGTGTCGGTTGTAAATACGTTACCTACTTTTGCTTCTATTCCTAGCTCTTTAGCGGCGTTTACACCGTTTAAAAGTAAGTCAAAGTTAGCAATAGCAGCAAAATCGTAGCCACGAACACGTGCACGGTTTACGTTTGAATCTGTGCTTGCACCTTGTGCAAAAATTACGTCACGGATTTTGATATCTGTGCCAATACCGCCACACGTACCAATACGTATAATATTTTTAACGCCAAAGCTTACAATTAGCTCACGTGCATAAATAGACATTGATGGAATGCCCATGCCTGAACCCATGATGCTTACTGGCTTACCTTTGTAAGTACCAGTGAAACCGTACATGTTACGAACACCTGTAACTTGTACTGCATCATCTAAAAAGTTTTCAGCAATATATTGCGCACGTAGCGGATCGCCTGGCATTAATACTGTTTCGGCGAAATCACCAACGTTTGCACTGATATGCGGAGTACTCATTAATTGTTTTCCTTTTTATTTGGCGTTGTTAGCTCATTTAAAAAGCTGTCGCCGTAATCAAGCGCAGATAAGTTAAACCACTGTGCCAGTGTTTGACCGATATCTGCAAAGCTGTTGCGTTCACCTAGAGGTGTGTTACTCATACCTGGTTTATATGCAATAACCGGTACGTATTCGCGAGTGTGCTCAGAACCTGGAAAGGTTGGGTCACAACCGTGATCTGCAGTGATCATTAATATATCATCTGCGTTTAACTGTTTTAGTATAGTTGGTAAATAGTCATCAAATTCTTTTAATGCTTTTGCATAACCTACTGGGTTACGGCGATGACCAAATTTTTCATCAAAATCAACTAGGTTAGTAAAGATTAAGCTGTGTTCTGGTGCGCTTTTCATTACTTCGCTGGTTTTTTCTAGCAAGTTCATAAGCCCAGGTGCTTTATGCTTTTGGGTTATGCCCTGATGCGCGTAAATATCTGAAATTTTACCAATACTAATTACTTCGCCGCCGTCTTTTGCTAACACATCTAGCAATGTTGGTGCTGGCGGAAGCACTGAATAGTCGCGACGATTACCCGTTCGAGCAAAGTCTTGGCTATTTGAACCCAAAAATGGCCGCGCAATCACTCGTCCTATATTCATTTCATCAAGTAGCGCCCGTGCGATTTCGCAAACTTGATAAAGCTTCTCTAGGCCGAATGACTCTTCATGCGCGGCTATTTGAAACACGCTATCAGCTGAGGTGTAACAGATTGGTTTACCTGTTTTTACGTGCTCTTCACCTAGCTGCTCTAAAATGGTTGTTCCCGATGCATGGCAGTTGCCTAAAATGCCAGGAATACCAGTACGAGCTATAAACTCGTCTATAAATTCTTGTGGGAAACTTGGCTGTGTTTTTGGGAAATATCCCCAATCAAATAACACAGGTACTCCTGCCATTTCCCAATGACCTGATGGCGTGTCTTTTCCGCTAGATAATTCTTTAGCGTAACCCCATGCTCCTTGAGAAGCTTGGCGGTCTGAAATTAAACACGGTTCTCCACCGGCAGCTTCACATGCATCCACTAACCCAAGTTTTGATAGGTTAGGAAGCGATAATGCAGCGCCTGTTTCGTCGTAATATGCTTTTAGTAAGTGAGCGAATGTATTAGCCCCAAGATCGCCGAATTTATCTGCATCTGGTGCTGCACCGATTCCTAGGCTATCTGCCATTAAGATAATTGCTCTTGCCATTTTGACCTCACTTTGATTCTAGGTGGTTACTTTATCCGCTGATCGATTTTTCCGTACAGGACAAAAGTCCTGTTTCATAAAACCTAAACATTATAAATTTGCATTCTTAAGCGAAGCAAAAGAGATTAATCGTGTCTTTTTTGCTATTGTGATCTACCAACAATATATCCTTCTGTGTGGGTGAGAACTTTAGTGACACGAACTACTATTATAGCTATTGCAGGCGCGTCTGCGTCGGGCAAATCTCTTTTTAGCCAAACTATATACAATGAATTGGTTAATGAGCTTGAACCAGGCGCTATCGCCATTATTGAAGAAGATGCTTACTACAAGGATCAGTCGCATTTACCGATGGCGCATCGTACGCAAACGAATTACGACCATCCCGATGCATTTGAACATGCGTTAATGCTTGAGCATTTAACACAGCTTCGTAGTGGAAATTCAGTTGAAGTACCAACGTATGATTATGCACAGCATACACGTAGCGAGAAAACTCGCCGAGTGCCTGCTGCTAAAATACTCATTGTTGAAGGTATTTTATTATTGAGTGACAAAGCGCTTAATAAAGAATTTGATATTAAGGTGTTTATAGATACGCCTTTAGATATTTGCTTAATGCGTCGTATGCAACGTGATATGGAGCAACGAGGCAGAACATTACAATCTGTTGTTGAGCAGTATCAAGCAACTGTTAGACCGATGTTTTATCAATTTATTGAGCCTTCTAAGCATAACGCAGATTTAGTTGTGACTCGAGGCGGTATGAACCGCGTTGCGATTGATATAATAAAAAGTAAGATAAAATATTTACTACAAGAATAACAACGGGAAACATTTGTATGACAACATTTATGAGCTTAGTGGGCATGTGTGTGCTACTAAGCATTGCCTTTGCGGCATCAACTAATCGCAAGGCAATTAATTTAAGAACCGTTGGTATAGCATTTGCGATGCAAGTAGTTATCGGCGGTTTTGTCCTGTTTTTTGAAGCAGGAAAAAATGTGTTAACGAGCATGTCAGCAGCCGTATCGTCGGTTATTGGTTATGCAAACGACGGTATTGGTTTTTTGTTTGGCCCACTTGCCTCACAAGACACATTAGGTTTTATTTTTGCGATTCAAGTTTTGCCTGTTATCGTGTTTTTCTCAGCACTTGTTGCTGTGTTATATCACCTTGGCATTATGGATTGGATAATTAGGATTTTAGGCGGCGGTTTACAAAAATTATTGAAAACCTCTCGCACAGAATCGCTTTCAGCAACGGCAAATATTTTTGTTGGTCAAACTGAAGCACCGCTGATAGTTAAGCCATTTATAGCAACAATGACTAAATCGGAATTGTTTGCAGTGATGGTAGGTGGCTTAGCCACTGTGGCAGGCTCTGTAATGGCCGGTTACGTTATTATCGGCGTAGATCTTAAGTATTTAATAGCAGCGAGCTTTATGGCTGCTCCAGGTGGTTTTTTAATGGCCAAGATGATTGTGCCAGAAACTGAAACGCCTAAAGATAACTTAGCTGATTTAGATTTAGATGACGAAGATAAGCCTGTAAATGTAATTGATGCAGCTGCATCAGGTGCAGCAAATGGTATGCATTTAGCACTTAATGTAGGTGCAATGTTACTTGCTTTTGTAGCGCTAATTGCACTACTAAACGGTTTATTAGGCGGTATTGGTGGGTGGTTTGATTACCCAACATTAACGCTTCAAGAAATATTAGGTTATGTATTTGCTCCTGTTGCATGGTTACTAGGTGTGCCATGGGATGAGGCAATTATAGCCGGCAGCTTTATTGGTCAAAAGATAGTAGTGAACGAGTTTGTTGCTTACTTAGACTTTATAAATTATCGTGATACGTTAAGCGCACACACACAAGCAATTGTTACTTTTGCTCTATGTGGCTTTGCTAACCTATCATCGATAGCCATTTTACTAGGTGGGTTAGGCGGTATGGCGCCTAGTCGGCGGAAGGATATCGCACGCTTAGGGCTCAGAGCAGTGTTAGCAGGATCTATGGCTAACCTTATGAGCGCAGCAATTGCTGGGTTTTTCCTCTCGCTAGCTTAGAAACTTATTGAGATGAACACCGGTGTTGCAAAACAAGAGGATAGCGCTTTAAGGGGTTAAAGCTCTATCTGACTTGAACGATACTTCACCAAGGGCCGCAAGGCCCTTTTATCGTTTTAGGCCTTCCAGATTTATACACTTCCAACCTTCAAGCTATTTAACCTTATTTATGGTTATACATAACTCAAATAAACCAATATCTTAGTAACAAAGTCACATAAATATTTTTTGTGTTTTTCGTATTTTCATCCACACTTATATTACTTAAGCTAACCGACTAACGATCCGCTATTGTGAAATATATTCTTTATTCTCTTTTTTTAATTTGTTCTGTGTATGTTCAAGCAAAAGAACCCATCCTTGTTGTTACAGAGTTAGCACCGCCAAACCAGGTGTTGATTGATGGTGAGGTAGCAGGTGAAGGCACTCAATTTATTAGAGATATATTTGCTGAGGCTGATCTAACACCTAACATTCAAATGTACCCTTGGGCACGTGCTTATAAAATTGCTGATGAGCTTAAAAATACCTTTATATACAGCCTTGCACGCACTGTAGAGCGAGAAGACAAATTTTATTGGATAGGACCTGTAGGACGTTTTGAACTAGGCTTTATTGGCCTATCAGAGCGAGATGATCTTATTATAAACACTACTGAACAAGCCAAAGTGTACAAAATTGCTATGCAGCGCAATGACTTTTCAACACAAACCCTCGCAAAACTGGGGTTTGAAGTTGTTTTAACCTCTGATATTCAAAAGTCATACTCTTTACTACTAGCTAAAAAAGTAGATTTAATTGTAGATGATCCTTTGTTCATGCAGCAGATGAGTGATTATCTAAAGCTCAAACCAGCACACTTAAAGTTTATTTATAAAATAGATGAGCTAACAATTGATGCTTATTTAGCTGCAAATAAAAAAACAGATATGCATTTAATAGAAGCACTGCAAGCTGCATTTTTAAAAATAAAGCAAAAGAAAGGGCTGCCTTACAGGCACTAACATTAGCGCTTATAACGTTTTTTATAAGCCGAAAAGTTATCCTTCTTTTTAAGCTTTTCAAACTCCCTATTAAAACGCTCTACAATGTAATTGGGTACTGATTTATTAAACGCGATGTAGTTACCTGCTATCTCAGGTAATGGTAATTCCTGCAGCCTAACGACATCGTCTTCACTATACCCAAAAGGCGAAAGTTGATAACCAATGGTGTATTCAGAGCCTAAAATCAAATCTATTTTACTATTTAAAAACAAGTGCATATATTGCTTTTCATCACCTATGGACAAAAGGTTTTTACCTGCTTCAAACCCTACTTTTTTAATTATGGATTCGTAAATATCCCCTCTTACGATAGCAAGTGAAAACTGCTTAGCTTCATTTAAGCTATTCATTTTTAACTGAGTATTTTTTTTAAGTTTATAAAAAAATGTTTCACTGGATGCCAAAGGCCCTACCCAATTAAAAATAGGCGTTCTTTGAGATGTTTTAGCGATAGAGATAATACCTGAATGCTTTTCTTTTTGGACTAAGCTGTAAGCACGTTTCCAAGGAAGTATTTTAAATTCACAGGTAATGTCTGACGCAATGCATACATCTTTTACAATATCGAGGTTTATGCCAATAAGTTGACCCGCTTTGTTTTCAAAATTGTATGGCGAAAAGTGCTCAGTGTAGACCGTGAGCTTGAAATCTTCAGCCTGTGCGTAATGACTGATAAATATAAAAACAAGTATAAGGAAGGATTTAATGATAACGATACCTACTGATGAACTTACATTAATAATAGGTGCAGCTTAGGTTGAGTCAAATTTTAGACACAAAAAAAGCGCCTTAAGCGCTTTTTTTCATTTTACTTAAAAAGTAAAATTATACAGCTGTGATGTTATCAGCTTGTGGACCTTTTTGACCTTGTGAAAGAGTGAACTCTACACGTTGGCCTTCAGCTAAAGTTTTGAAACCTTCGCTTTTGATTGCTGAGAAATGTGCGAAAACGTCTGGGCCATTTTCTTGCTCGATGAAACCAAAACCTTTAGACTCGTTGAACCACTTAACTGTACCTGATACGATGTTAGACATTGTAATATCCTGATATAAAATAAAAAATATGCTCATAAGAGCGGGTGTAGCAAAAAATGAGATGGTACTTTAAAAACTTCAGGACGGTACTACAAGTATTACTTATACAACATCGAAATGGAGATTTATAGCTTACATGCTTTCTTTCTAGCTGCAGCCCACTATATAGATTTTTTAAAATATGTCAAGTACCTATCTACAATCAGAATGATAAACAACCAAAACCGCTTTCATTGGTTATTAAAATTCAAATTCTAATGCGAGCCTAAAACTATGATTTTTTTCTGATTGGCTTATCTCAGTGATAAAACCCGCTTCCCATTTTAACTGCTTTTGTCCATCAAAACGCTGCAAACCTATAAACCCAGGCCCTATACCAATAAAGTCTTCACCTACGTACACCTCAATAGATGGCTGAAAAGCAGAACGGTAGCGATAGCGATATTGCGCTCTAAACTCGCTTTCCCATTCATTTTGAATATCCTGCCCCCACTCGTAAACCAAAAAAGCATTCATAGTTAAGCTTGTTTTGCCAAACTCTTTTTCGATCACAAAACCCGAAGTTGCTTCATACACATCTTCATTATGTTTTTTTTCAAGCTCAAATAATGCCCCCCAATCAGCCCATAATTTACCTTGTTCAATTAATTGCAAGCGTAGTTCAAGCTCATAAGCTTCTAAACCAAAGTCGCCGTTGTCATCTCGCTCACCAACTAAATAGCCTTCTAGTGCCATTGTATCGTTAATAGCACCGCCACCACCCAAACGCTGCGCTAGTATGTTGCCACTATCTGTTTGGTGCGACACTAACCGCCATTCAAACTCTCGCTCAAAAGGTAAAACATAGGGGTGATATACCTTATCAACAACAATTCCATCGGCCTTTGCTGGGATTGAAAGTACCAACAAACAAAAAACGGTAAAGCTAAGCGCTAAATATAGGTTGAGTGCTTTCATACACGTTCCTTAGATATTGAAGCCGAAATAACATAACAAAGTGATAAAAATATCACGCTACTTGTACTATATATAAGTACACTCATTAGATCCGGGGTAGCCTCGTAACCAACAAGGGCGCGCAGTACGCGCCCGAGCTCAGAGTTTTCGCTTAATACATCGCGTAAATCCCACACGGTTGCGGTGTTGGTAATTAAGTCTATTTGGCTTGCCAAATCCAGTGCAACTAATAACTTAGCCGCGCTGTTAAAAGCAAGCAAAGTAAAAAGCGGATACATACCAAAGCGGTGCTTAATTGCATTCATTAAAAAGTACAGCAATACGCTAAAACTTAAACAAATTCCAACACCTAATAAAGTGCCAATAAATAAGCTTTGCCCTGCATCATTACTTTGCCAAAAACTGGTGAGGTAAATAATATAGTGGCTTAAATACAATGTTATTGTGCTTATAACAGCAATATAAAAAGCCGCTGATTTTTGTTTTATTGCAAATACTAATACGGCTATAAATATAGTAATACATAGCCCTATTTGTGAGTACTCTAACCCTTGGTGTTCAAACCACTGGCTCACCCATGATGCACTTTGCATGTACAAAAACGACATGAGCGCGCCAATTAATAAAGCAGACCCTATTTTTAAAGCGCTTTGTTTTTTAACTACTTGTAGTAGCACTAATAAAATAGCCACAGGTAGTAATTGATTAAGGCTCATGACTAAACTAGTTATTAGCATGCTGCGCCTCCTCATCACCAACTATTACAACGCCCCTTGCTGTATTGGGCGAAAACTCACCAAAAAATTCGTAATACCCTTTACTAAGCGGTCCTATATAAATAATGCTTTTACGGTTTGGGTAGAGTACTTTTTCTCTGTTTAGATCAAAGCTATCAAACTCTTCTGGTGTGCTATCTTGGTTTTCTATCAATAGTTTTACTTTTTTATTCGCGGGAATGGTAATTTGCGAGGGATAAAACAAATGATCTTTTAAAATAATAAGGTACTCTTTACTCACCGCGTTAAACGACAAAAATAGCAAACAACAAAGGCACCGATTAAATAAACGTTTAGTCACTTTTCACTCCTGTAAAAGTAACCTTAACGGTTAGTCCGCCTAAAGGGCTATTCGCTAAATGAATAGTTGCGCCATAAATAGCAATTATGTGTTGAACAATCGCCATACCTAAACCGGCACCTTGCTCGCCTGATGGATGCTGATCACCTCCTACTCGATAAAAACGATTGAATATTCGCTCTTTTTGCTGTTCAGTCATACCCGCACCAGAATCATCAATTTGCCAACTAAAGCCGTTATTACTTGATACTAATTTAATTATAATTTGACCATTATTGGGTGTGTACTTTATGGCATTGCTAAGTAAATTAGCGATGAGTGTGGTTAATGTAAATTCATCACCATTAATTACAAAATCATCGCCTTCAAGACTAATGGTTTGGTTTTTTTCATCTATTTTGTCGTATTGATCCGATACGACTTGCTGAGTAATCGCTAGCAATGATTGCTCGCTAAACTGCCTCTGCCATTGTTCAGGCTGAGTGCGCCCTAAAATTAGCATTTGCTCGACAATATTACTTAAGCGATTAATGCCCTGCGACATAGCTTGTAATTCTTGATGGTCTTGCAGATTACTTTGTTTATTAGCCAAATTATGTACGTTAATTTTTAAACTACTAAGCGGGGTACGTAACTCATGGGCTGCATCTGAGGCAAAAAATCGCTCCCGTAAGTAGGCAGTTTCTACGCGTTTAAATAAGTCGTTTAAACGATTAATAACCGGTTTAATTTCTTCATCGGTTACTTGCCAGTTAATTGGCGTAAAATCGTTAGCTTGGCGAGACGCCAACTGCTTAGATAATCGGGTAAGAGGGGCTAATGCGTATTTAACAAAAAAGCTAATAAAAATAGCAAGCAGAGGGACTGCCCATAGCATAGGTAACATTGCGGATAAAATAACGGCTTCAGCTAATTCAAAACGCTTTGCCATTGGTTCAGCAACGATGACTTTACGGGTGTTTTTACTCATCACAAATACCCGCATACGCTGCCCTGCTAGATTGGCCGTTTGAAAGCCCTCGCTAAAACTAATTTGGTTATTCGTTAAACTCGATGAGCCACTAAGTAAATTATTATTTTGCCAAATTTGATACAACAACTGAGCGCTATTATTACTTACTTGTACTGCATCTGTGCTTAGTGCCAATGGTTGCTCAATTAAAACGCCAGCCACTATTTTAAGCTCATCATCAAGCAAAATTTCGCCGTGGTGCATACTTTTTTGATAGCCTTTTACTAATGCTAAAAAGCAAGTTAGCACCATCATTGAAAGTAAAATTAAGGTCAGACGTTTACGAATAGACATTTTCAACCTCGAAAAACAAATACACTCTAACGCTTACCAACCACGTAGCCAATGCCACGTAAGGTTTTAATAAAATCACTAGGGAATTTTTTACGAAGATGATGAATATGCACCTCTATGGCATTAGAGCCAACTTCTTCACCCCATTGGTAAAGTTTGTTTTCGAGTTGTTGTTTTGATTGTACCCTTCCCTGATTTTCCATCAGCGCTTTTAAAAGCATATATTCTTTTCGCGGTAGTGTAAGTGACTGCCCACTTAGTTTAACTGTATGAGCAGAAGTATCCATTACTACATCACCACAGCGCAATAAGCATGATTGCGTTTGGTTAATGCGCCGGCTTGCTACACGTAAACGGGCAAATAGCTCAGCGGGGTCAAACGGCTTTGCAAGGTAATCATCTGCCCCCATATCGAGCCCTTGGACTTTGTCGTCAATACTGCCGCGAGCAGTTAAAATAACCACCGGTATTACTTTTTTTTGCGCTTTAATATGCTTTAAAACTTGCGAGCCGTCGCCATCAGGCAATCCTAAATCGAGAATAACAAGCTCAATCTCACCACTAGAAAGGCACTCTAAGGCGTGCTTTACTGTGCCACTGTGCTCTACGCTGTAGCTCTCTTGGCGCAAAGAGCGAATAAGTCCTTGCGCCACTAAATGATCGTCCTCAACGAGTAATAAATGCATTATCTGTTTATCTTTTTAATTTTTTATCTACTTTTGCCAATAGCTGACTTATTGCTTGTTGACGATATTTATCTGCTTTTGCCCGAGTATCACGAATCCCAGCAGCTTGCGCTACAAGTAGTCGCGCTTTAGCTTGTTTATAATCGCCTTCGTCATACAAGTATTCACCGTATAAGTAATTAGTATCAATGCCTTCGAGATTAAAAGCGAGCGCTTGTTTAAATAATTTTTCAGCTTTGTCGTCATCACCAAAACCAATTGGCCAACCAGGTACTTTGCTATAAAGCGTTGCAAGGCTTGCGTAAGCGGAGCCATTTAATGCAGTGCCATCTATTGAAAGTGCATTTTCGAGTGACGCTTTTGCTTCTTTTGCTAAACCAAGTGCGCCCAAGCCCCCTTTTGCGCCAGCAAAACTAGCTAACACAATGCCATTCCAAATATGTGTTTGCGCTGAGCTTGGATAGTTTTTAACAAATAATGCGCTTTGCTCACTTAGTTGTGTAAACGCGTCTATTTGCGCATCGTCTTCAAGTTCGTAATTAGCAATTGCCCACTTTTGTTGAATATCGGTTAAGTCTTGCGCTTCATCTGCGTGTACTGCAGTTGCAAATACAGAGGTTAGTATTAAATAAAATGCGAGTGTAAATTTATACATAATTTTGCCTTTGTGTGTTTGTTAACTTAAAAAACGTTTAATTTTAGGAAGTTGCTTTGCAATAGCGTTATCAACAACGTTTGGGAATACGCCATTTATGCGTGCAAATAATTTTTCAGGAAAACCAATAAAGCGCCTTGTTTGGTTTGAACTTATAAGTGCTAATAACTCTTGAGCAACTAATTCTGGCGAGTCCATTTTATTACCGAGTTCTTTATTCAGCGCACGGGTTTTGCTGTTATTAATGGTGGTGTCAGTGGCTCTTGGTGCTAGGTAAGCGACTTTAACACCCGAACCGTTTAGTTCGCGCGAAAGCGCCTCTGTAAAACCACGTAAACCAAATTTACTGGCGCAATAAAGTGTTTGAAACGGGTAACCAATACTGCCAAACGATGAGCCCACGTTAACAATGGTGCCTTTGGTATACGCTAACTGCCCTAAAAATAGCTGGCATAATTTAATAGGCACCGACAAATTAGTAACGAGTATATTATCTATTTGATCATTACTTGTGTGCTCTAAGCTTTGCATTGTATTTATACCGGCATTGTTAATAAGTAACTTAACGCCGCCGAGTTGCTTAGCTTTTATTGCTAAGTTAATCCGTGTTGTATCGTCGGTTAAATCGCCAGTAAATATTTCACTGTCTGGGCATACACTACTGAGCTCTTCAAGGGCTTGGGTATTTCGCCCTACAAGCAGTAACTTCCACCCTTTTGCATGTAGGGCTTTAGCAATCGCTTGCCCTATTCCGCCTGTTGCACCAGTGAGCACACACAAAGAACTACTCATGCCAATTTGCCTTGTGCACGTGCTTTAAAAAATGGTTCGTCATCGAGTCCACGAAATATATCGCCGTATAAACGATAAAAGCGCTTTGCACCATGAAGTATGGCTTGCTGATCCGCCTCGTCTGTTATTTGGTTCATTAGGTTTTCAAAAAACTTTACATGCTCTATATCAAGCGCGCCGTGAGAGGTTAAATAACTAAATGCTTTTTTAGGTAAACCCACAGCATTTGCAATGTTTGAAGCGGCGCCATCAGCAAGCGCTATAGAAGTGCCCTCAAGCACATGCACCATGCCAAAAAAGCTTAACGGATTTTTACGTGCAATGGAGTCGTACGCATACGACACCATCATTTCGGTAGCAAATTGCGGCTGACTACACCGTACTGTTTCTTTGTCAAAACCACAGGCTGCAATGTCATTAAGTACCCACTCTTGATGACCTATTTCCTCTTCAATATATTCTGCGACGGCTTCGCGCAGCCACTCTTGATCGTCGGTTAATCGCGCACCAACCGACATCATTAATGGCACAGTGTGCTTAACATGGTGATACGCTTGCGCTAAAAACGAGGCGTATTCTTCAAGTGATGCTTCGCCTTTAAAAACACGCTGAATAATCGGCGCTGCAAGCAGGTAGTTTTGTTCTTGTTTAGTTTGCTCTTTAAGGGTGTTAAAAAAATCACTCATTAATTACTTCTCCAAGTCGGTAAAATTGCTCAAACACAGCATGGTACTGCTTACTTATGGCACCTCGTTTTGGGCGATTATTTGTTGTTAATAATCCTTGTTGCACACTTAATGGGGCAGCTAAACGATGCCACTTTTGAATTCGTGCATAGTCGGGTAGTTGTTTATTAATTGCGTTAACGTATTGCGCTAACGCTGGGTTACTTAGCTTTGAATCGGCGTAAATAATGGCGGTTAAAAAAGGTCGACCTTCACCAAACACAACCGCTTGTAAAATACCGCTTTGGCTGAGTAATAGTGATTCAGGCCACTCGGCACTGATGTTGCGACCCATACTGGTAATAATTAGGTTTTTTAGGCGGCCTTTAATAAATAAGGTATTTTGATGCTGTTCGACCAGGTCGCCAGTTGCATACCACTGGTTTTTGTTGTGAGGTTGATGATTCAAGTAACCCAAAAACAAATCGCCTTTTATAAAAAGCTGGCCATTTTCAATTTTGGTTCGAATATGAGGTAACACAGAGCCGGCACTTTTGAGATTGTCGTTTGTGGGCGTATTTAAACTAACTACAGATGCCGCCTCAGAAAGGCCATAACCTTGGTATACCGGTAAATTTAAGCTACGCGCTTTGGTTAATAGCATTTCGCTGACACGCGCACCACCTACGGCAATAAACTGTAACGAACTAGGCGGTTGCCACCCTTGCTCTGCAAAAGTAACTAAGCATGCTAATAGTTCAGGCACTAAAATAAGCGTATTTGGCTTAACTTTATCAATAGCAGCTATAAGCTGTGCGGGCTGTTTTAATGTAGTTCCAACAAAGCCTAATTCATTTAACGGCATTAAATGCACTGTACCGCCACTTTTTAAAGGGGCATACACACCGGCTATATTTTCAAGCAATACAGCAAGCGGCAATAAACATAAATGCACAGGCTTTTTAATGTTAATTTTATCGCACAGAGATTGAGCTACCTGCATTTGGCTCTTTGCAGATAAACACAAGCCCTTTGGTTGCCCAGTCGATCCTGATGTAAACGTTACTTTTTGAGTTTCTGGAAAATAACTGCCGGGGTTAGCTACAGCGATTTCGTAAATATATAATGTGTAAAAATCAAATAAAGTAATTGATGCAGTCGGTTCCCCAAATAAAGGGTTTAGCGTGTCGCTCATAAATATATTAGCGCCACATTGCGCTAGTACATATTGAGTTTGTTGTTCACTAAAAAAGTGAGCAATTGGCACAGCCACTTTATTAAAAACCGCAGTAGCGGCATCAATAACAAGCCAAGCTGGCGTATTATCGAGCTTATAAGCGATACATTTGCCGTTAAAGCTTTGTAGTATTTTTACTATTTTTTGTATTTGCTGGTTAAACTCACCACCGTTAATTTCAAGTGTTTGCTCTTTATTATGGGCAATAATTAATGCCGATACTGCATGGGTATTATAGTAATTCATACATTCACCAACGCATTTACCAAAGAATTGATATTTGAGTGGTTTTGCTGCATCAAACTAAAAAGCATTGGGGTATTTAATACTTGTTGGTGAGCTTGCTCTAGGCTCGCAATACATACTGTTGGTTGGTTAGCGTAGTAACTGCCCCACTTTAATGGATTCTCAACTACAAAACTGCTCGCAAGTGCAATTTCGGTACACGTAACACCAAGTAAGCGCAATAAAGCACGCACTTTGTTGGTTGCACAAAACACCAAATGTTTTGCCCCTACACTTTGTAGAGCCTCGTTAACAATAATAAAATGTGCCAGTGTTGCTCTTCGATTTGTAGAGCAGAGATTACCAAGTTCAAAAATTTTATTGCGAGAAATACTCTCATTTAAAAAATCTTCAACGGGTGATGCTAAATACTGTTCAATAAATAATGGCGAAGTTGCTTGCCTTAAACCCAATGTGCATTGCCCTTCGTTTGTCGTGTATTGGCAAAGTAATGGCATAAAAGAGGTAAGCGTGGCGTTGTAAGCGACTAAAAACCCTTCTTTAACTGTGTTTTCTAACGCACTTCTATGCTCATCATTAACGCGAGCACTAACAAAGCGTGAGTTATTTTGAATATAAACGGGTGATGAAGGTAGGTGTGCTAATTGCATAAACATCGCTCATATAAAGTGTATGTTTGTAACTTAGCGAGCGAAACTTAAAGAAAACTTAAGAAACCTTAATTTAAATAAAAAAGCGCCTTAATTATTAAATTAAGGCGCTTCAGGATGAAAACTGTTTAAAAGCTTAATAAGCTAAGCTATTAAAAATTATAAGCTATCGACATTTTAAATTGCGTAGGCGCCCCCGGATAAACCCACAAAGCGTTGTAGCTACTTTGAGCGTAGTCTTCATTAAAAATGTTATTAATGCTCACATTTAGCTCTGTTTTATCTGTTAAATTTAATTGACCAAACAGGCCGACCAATTGGTAACTTGGTAGTCTAAAGCTCAAATCTGCGGCATCACCTAGGCGGCTGCTGGTATATTGGTAACTTGCACCAAATTCAAGCTCTTTACCCATTAATGCTGTTTGATGGCTAAGTGTAAGGTTTAGATTGTTTTTTGGTACATTTACCAGTGGGCTGCCTTTTTCTATTGGCACGCCCCAATCGGCATTAATAATGTCGTTTGCTGTGGTGGCATCTATATAGGCGTACGATAAGTTAAATGCTGTTGCATCGGTAATATAGGTACTTAAATCAAGCTCAAACCCTTTGCTATCAGCTTTACCAATGGGAGCCGAAAAACCAACGTTTACAGGGTCTGCTACTAACATATTACTTTTAGAAGCATCAAAAAATGCCACAGTACCGTTTACACCTAAGTATTCAAACTTAGCACCAACTTCAAACGAGTCGCTGTACTCAAAGCCAAACGGGTCGCCGTTTGCATCAGTACCGCTCAGTGGTAAAAAGCCTTCAGAGTAACTGCTGTAAAAGGTTATAGTATTATTTAGTTCGTACACTACGCCAACGCGTGGGCTTATTTGGCTTTCAGAGCTGGTCGAAAACACACCGCTGTTTGTTTCTAAAATATCTTGGTCTACGCTGTCAAACCTTAGGCCCACTAATAGCTTAAATTTGTCGGTAATATCCATTTGGTCTTGAACATAAATACCGTACGCCTTTTGCTCTTCGTCGTTTTCGTAAAGCAAGCTTACTGGTGGGCGTTCAACATCGTAGTTTGGCTCAAAAATATCAACAGTATAAGTGCCGTTACCGCCTCGATAGCGAGAAAGCGCAGTGCGTAAATCGTACTTGTATGCATCAGCACCTATTAACATATGGTGCGTAATACCGGCTGTGTCTACACTGCCGCTTAGCTCAAACTTTACACTTAAATCTTCTACCTCGTAGTCGCGATAGCGCTGCTGGCGAGTAAGTGTGCGGCCATCGTCAAATAACGATTGGCGCGATGGCGAAAGTTCTGCATCTGACGAAAAACCCGTTAAGCTAGAGTCTCGATAATTTGCACCTACAACGAGTGACAATTCCTCGTTAATATCGTGGTTAAGCGTAATTTGGTGGCCTCGAGAGTAAACCTGAGTGTCTCCATCGTTTGGGTTACCTAAATAGCGCGAGCTTGGTAGTGTGTCAAAATCGTTATCGAGTACGACAACACCACGGTCGAATAGCTGAGCTAAGTCAACATATTCAAACTCATAAGTTACACTGGTCGATGCGTTTATTTGATGATATATAGACGGCGTAATCACCTTTTTATTGGTGTATACCTCATCGCGGTAGCTGTCACTATCTTGCCATGCGCCATTTATTCTAAACGCGGTGGTATCGTTAATGCCGCTGGTGTAATCGCCTTCAACGCGATTAAAACTGTCGCTGCCTAAGCTTAGCTTTATCTCGCCTTGTGAGTCAAACTGTGGCTTTTTAGTTACAATATTTACAGTCCCGCCTGGCTCTGATCGCCCATAAAGTGCTGAACCTGGGCCCTTTAGTACTTCAATGTAATCAATGTTAGATACATCACGCGGGCCGCTAAAACCACGCCCACCGCTAAAGCCATTAACTAAATAGCCCGATGGCATATTTTCGTTACCCGAAAGGCCACGAATAGAAAAGCTATCCCACAATGCACCACTATTGTTTTTACGTGAAATACTAGCTGAAAAATCAAGCGCATCTTGTAGTTGAGTAATTCCTTTTTTATTAAGCTCAGCACTATTAATACTAACTATAGATTGTGGCATTTGCTTTTGAGGAATATCACCGCGATAAGCTTGTTTATAAGTGACAGATATTTTTTCGATTTCTTCTTTTTGATCTTGCGCAATACTGGGCGCACTAATTCCTAGGCAGGCTAAATAAATTAAAGAGTACTTCATGTGATTGATTAACTAAGCAAGTGTTATAGTATAACAAAATTGTAGCATGTGTTACTTTATAACAAAACTTCTTTTTAAAAAATCACTGAGCGATTAATTAATGCACTAGCGACTGCCGTGTCATCACGTTAGTATAGTGTTCTACTTAAGTTACATAACGATAATTACATGAGCATAAAAACAAACGCGTTAATTTACTTTTTAGCTTTTTGCAGCGGTTTTTGCATTATGGGGATTGAACTTTTAGGAGGGAGAATTCTCGCCCCTTTTTTTGGTAGTAGCGTACATATTTGGGGCAGTATAATTACAGTATTTATGCTTAGTTTATCTTTTGGGTATTTACTTGGCGGTAAACTCAGCACTAAAAATGCATCACTTACCAAATATGGTTTAATATTTTTAATAGCCAGCATTATGGTGGTGCCTATTACATTATTTTCGCAGCCAATAATGGAATTTATATTTACCCATATTGAAGATAGCCGCTACGGTTCACTCTTAGCGTCAACTGCTTTATTTTTTATACCTACCGTTATTTTAGGCATGATCTCGCCCTACTCTGTGCGCTTACTGGTAACAGATAGCGATAAAAGCGGCCAAGTCGCTGGGCGTTTATACTTTGTAAGTACGCTTGGCAGTGCACTGGGTACTATAATTACCTCGTTTTACTTTGTACTCGCGTTTGACGTAAATACTATTATTAGCGCCTTTGCTCTAACGCTTGGGTCACTGGGTTTAGTCGCGATTGTAATTAATACCTTGGCTAATAATAAGGAGCTTGCTCATGCTTAAATATTTACTACTGCCGTTAATTGCATTTTCCGGTTTTGCGTGCAGTAAAGTTATCCACGAAGAGCGCTCGCTTTATCGCAATATTATTGTTGAAGAAACGAGCGACTTACGTTGCCTTAAATTTAATACTAAAAGTAGCCAAACAAGCCAAAGCTGTATGTATAAAAACAATCCCGACAAACTTGTTTTTAATTACACAAAATTGACTTTTGCGAGCCTTTTAGTAGCCGATAACCCTAAAAATGTACTTATTATAGGGCTAGGTGGCGGTACGCTTTCTAACGTTATTCATGAGCTATACCACACTGCAAAAATTCATAATGTTGAAATAGATCCCGCAGTAACTAAAGTTGCACGCGATTACTTTAACTTTATAGAAAACGATTTAGTGACATCAAGCGTGCAAGATGGCCGTATTTTTATAAAACGTGCCGCTATTAAAAAGCAAAAGTATGATTGGATTATTTTGGATGCATTTAACGGCGACTATATTCCGGAGCATTTGCTTACTAAAGAATTTTTTGAAGAAGTACAAAGCGTATTAGCCGAAGGCGGTGTTATAGCTGCAAATACGTTTTCAAGTAGTAAACTTTATGAACATGAGTCGGCAACTTACCACGCTGTATTTGGCGACTTTATAAATGTAAGTCGCGAAAATCGTAGTAATCGTATTATTTTAGCGGGACTTAAATCAATGCCGAGCGAAGCGCAAATTAACACGCGTGTAAATGCTCTCGCCCCTAAATTAGTAAAATACGGTATAGACATAAAAGCGATTAGCCAATTTATGCAATTTACTAAAAACGATCAAGATTGGCCCGCAGATACAAAAGTACTTACCGATCAATACTCCCCAGCTAATTTACTTAACTTTTAAACTCCTGCTAAACCTCACCATTTTTACAAGTGAGGTTTAGCAAATATTTTACCATTTCCCTCTCTTTCATATATTTACTTAGCAAGCTAAGTAATGATAAAATAGTTAGCTTGCTAACTATGTTGGGATGGCTATGCCTACACACAAACCTTTTCACGAAACGCTCGATTTAACTGTTATCGGTGATATGGGCCGAGTTCATCGCTTATGCCGCGAAGCGGTAACCATTGCGGTTGAGCCTTTAGGGCTTACTCAATCGCGCTGGACTGCACTAATGCATATTAGTATGCGTGGTGAGGGACTAACACAACTTGAGCTTGCTAATAGCTTAGGGATAGAAATGCCTTCATTGACTCGTACGCTTAAGCAATTAGAGGAGCAATCGTTAATTGTTCGCCGTGTAGACAAACATGATAAGCGCAGTAAAAGACTTTATTTTACTGAGCAAAGTGGTGCCATTTTACATTCATTGCAAGAGACTATTTCCGATATAAAAAATCAGTTATACAGCGGTTTATCTGTTGAGCAACTAGATGCGATTGCATTTGGTTTGATCAAAATGGAGCAAAACGCCCTTAAATGTATTCAAGTTAATAAGTAAGGCTAAAAATGACACCGGATCAAAAGTTTGCACGCTATGTAAGGTTTTCTCTCATAGGGTTTATCTTAGTATTTATTTACTATTTAGTGGCCGATATGGTTTTGCCTGTGACACCACAAGCACGTGTTTATCACCCTGTTGTGCAAATATCACCGCAAATTAGTGGCCGAGTCACTAGTGTGCAAGTTAGTAATAACCAATCAGTTAAAGCAGGCGATATATTATTTAGTATCGATGAAGGCCCATATAATTTAGCTAAAGAACAAGCTCAACTCGCCCTTGATGATGCCAAATTACAAAATAAACGCCTTGATACCAATGTTAAAGCGCTTGAGGCACAAATAAGTGCTGCAAACGCTAAACAGCATGAGCAAAAACTATTAAAAAGCAGAGGCGAAAAGCTCTATAAGCAAAAGTCTATATCGGAGCAAGAACTTGAAAGCATTCGTGCTAATTTTGAAGCGAGTAAAGCAAATGTTGCTGCCCTTGAAGCGCAGTTAGCTGAAGCGGTTTTAGCTAGAGGTGACTCAGGGGACAAAAACTTAGCCATGCGCCACGCTGCTAACCAGTTAGCGCAAGCTGAGCTAAATTTATCCTACACAAAAGTGCGCGCATTAAGTGATGGCGTAGTTGCTAACTTGCAATTATTGGACGGCGCATACGCAGTTGCAGGCAGCCCATTATTAGCTATTGTTGCTAAAAAGGCAGATTTAGTTGCCGACTTTAGAGAAAAGTCACTCTCAAATATGAAGCAAGGCACACAAGCGCGCGTAGTATTTGATAGCCGCCCAGGTGAAGTTTACGACGCAATACTTGAAACATTTGAAGCAGGCGTTAGCAGTGGTCAACTTAGCGCTAATGGTTTACTAAGTACAACAGAAACCAGTAATCGCTGGGTGCGTGATGCACAGCGTCAACGCATTCACTTAAAACTCATAAATCATCAAGACTTAATAGCAAACATGCCTAGTGGCTCACGTGCAACAGTACAATTATTACCAGAATCAACAATTGGGCAATGGTTTGGCTCTGCACAAATCAGGTTTATTAGCTGGTTACACTACATTTATTAATGGAGGCTTTATGACTCAAATTGTTAGCCAAGGCCCACAATTAGACTCCAATGGCCTTCGCCAAGCACTGCGCATTGCAGGTGGGTGTACCCTTGGCTTTACTATTAGTAAATTAATGAACTGGCCCAATGGTATATTTTTTACCGTTTATCCTATGTTGATATTGGGCATGGTACCTACGTTAAGTCGTGGGCTTATAAATCAATTTATAGCATCTGCTGCATTTAGCGCACTTATAGTGCTGATAATGCAGGGATTGTTTTCTCACTTGCCAGTCGTTATGACATTATTAGTGTTTGGTGTTTTCTGCTTTTTATTTCATAAAATGAGTAGCGGTAGTGCCTTTTTATTTGGCGCTTTGGGCGTGATCAGTCTTTCTATTCAGCTACATTTTTCCAGCTATGTTGATCAAGGAAGCAGTATTTATCCGTTAATCTTAACTAATGGTTTGGCTATATTTTTAACCGTTATTATTGGAGCATTAATGCATGGCCTATTCCCTGATGTAACAGCAAGGCCCGGGCGAGTAATGCCAGCTAAAGCAAAAGAAAGTATTCGCCATGAGGTATTGTTATGCTCAACCGTGGCTACGCTCTCTTTTGTTGTTTTTCAGGTTCTTGATTTACAAGACTCAATATCTGCGCAGGCAGCTTCTGTGCTTATTTTATTTTCATTGTGCTGGAAAGCCGCAGGTATGGCCGGTTGGCAGCGAGCAATTGGAACGCTTATAGGCTGTAATGCAGCGTTACTATCGCAACTATTTTTGTATAGTCACTCTGATTTTTTACTTTTTCCGATGGCTATTTTATGGATACTTTCGTTTGTTTTTGCGCGCTTTCATATTTTAGGCGGAGGCATACCTGGCATTGGTTTTGGTGTATTGACTACATTTGGTATTTTGTTTGGAAATTCACTCGGGCCAGGCCAAGATCTTGTTTATAGTGCAATGTACCGGTTTAGTTCGGTATCTGTGGCTATAATCTTAAGCTTATGTGTTGTGTATGTTATGCACCATATACTTAATCGGTTTAGCGTAACTCGCCATCATACTTATGATTAGGTAAACCCTGTTTGTAAAACTAAAGGCTGCAATTGCAGCCTTTTTAATAAGCTTGGTTAAACTATTTTAATCATCTATATGAGCAATAATTTCGCTTTACATATTCACAGTTTTTAGTCTTTCCTGGTGATAATAAGCGTTAGCACACCCGCTATAATCCCCCAAAAAGCAGACCCTACTGAGAGCAATGTTAAGTTAGATGCAGTTACTAAAAAGGTGACTATTGCGGCCTCAGTATATTCAGTACTACTAAGGGCTTGCTGCAAACTATTAGCAATGGTGCCAAATAGCGCAATGCCCGCCAAAGCTAAAATAAGTGCCTGCGGTAAACTTGCTACCAAGCCAACTAATGTAGCTGCGCACAACGCCATTAAAATATAAAATACGCCAGCCGCTATACTCGCCCAATAACGTTTATCATGATTTTTATCCGCCTCATCACTCATACATATAGCTGCGGTAATAGCGGCTAAATTAATAGAGTAGGCTCCAAAAGGAGCGCTAAGCATATTTACAAAGCCAGTAACATTAAGAGATGCAGATATAGGCGCTTTATATTTATGTGCTTTTAAAACCGCAATACCCGGTAAATTTTGCGAAGTCATGGTAACTATATAAAGTGGTAAACCTATACTAATACATGCTTGCAAGTGGAAAGCGGGTTCAATATAAGCAAATTCGCTCATTTTCCAGTGCAGCGCGCTGGTATCAATATGGCCCATTTGCCAAGCGAGTAATACACCTATAATAAGCACGCTTAACATAGCAAAGCGGGCAAAAAAGCGTTTACCAATAAAGTACATAACGACCATTAAGCCAATTACTAAAGGCATGTCGTTCATAAAATTAAACACATCGATACCAAAGGTAACAAGCACGCCGGCCAACATGGCGCATGCAAGCTCACTTGGAATACGATTCATTATTTTTTCAAACCAGCCCGTAACCCCCGACAAAAACACGAGCAATGCACTGAGCATAAACGCGCCAATAGCCTCATTTAAGTTATACCCTTGGGCACTTGAAATAAGTAATGCAGCTCCTGTGGTAGACCACGCAATTAAAACAGGTACTTTGTAATAGTACGATAAACCAATTGACGTTGTGCCCATCACTAAACCGAGCATTAAAATCCAACTAGCTACTAAATCGGACGTACCACCAAGGGTTATCACTACCTGATAAATTAATGCAATAGAACTCGAAAAACCAATAATTACAGCCACAAGTCCTGCTGTAATTCGGTTAAGCAACTGATCAGACACCTTCATAAATTCCTCGTAATGCATTTATGCAGCACACAACATACGTGCCCAATAATTACATTGCAATTAGCGATTGGTTTACAAAAGGTGAAATAAATTCACTTTTTATTTTTCATTGTAATTAACGTCAAAAAGTCACTTTTAACCATTGTATTTAACCAAACAAACAAGTACCTGTAACTGAGCCAAAGCCCGCGTAAACACTACTAAAAACCAATACTAAAAAGAGCAAAAAACACACCAAAAATAAATATCCTTATATTTTATAAGGAATTATAAAATTAAGAAATAATTCTTTTCGGTTACATTTATTATCTTGATCTAATCCATTTAATAATATAAAACGTAACAAATAGTTAACCAAAAACACTAAAAGAGAAACAAATGAAGAGATCTGTCGTCTTACTAATTGCTATACCATTATCGGCATTTGCAGTTTATGGGCTATTTTTTAATGCAGATGAAACGGGCGAACCTATCGCGCCTGTTGCTATTGATTTTGTTCCTATTGATTTACAAAAAACGCGCAATACGCATCCCCCTGCACCTATTGATATGAGTAAAGATCCAATTACCGTAAAACCCATTGTTGCCCCAGACAACAGCTTACCGTTTGAGGAATTTGATGCCGTAAATCGCCTATCCGACAAAGCAAAGCAAGTGCTTATAAACGCAAAAGTTTTACCTACCGACTTACATAACGAAGCCTACATTGAGTTTGATTTAAATTCTTTACAGGCGTTAGAAACTGGCGAAAATTTTGATTTAGCTATTCCGCAAACAGCCGAAACATTCACCGCAGAAGTGACTAATGTGGTTGAGTCTGAAAATGGCGATAAGAGCATATTTGGTAAAATAGTGGGTGTTGACGGTCGCATGCATAATACCGTTTTAACGGTAGGTAAAGATGCCTTATATGGCCAATTTACTGCACCTTCTGGCAACTATGTATTCGAAAGTAAAGGTAAGTACGGATGGATTGCAGCAAAACGCGATTTATATAAAAGCCACATAGAGCATGAAGTAACCGCACCAAAGCCCAAATCAGATAAAAGCATCGATATATTTGCACCAAAAATTGATGGCTAACCAAAAAATATAAAAAGCAATTAAAGCCGCACTATAAGGCAGCTTTAGTGTGTCTGCTTTTTATGATCTCAACCAAGTTAAAAACAGTTCCAACCACAACAAGAGTAAGGAAATACAATAATGAAAAAAGTAATCACAACAACCGCACTGGCTGCGGCATTATGTGCAGCAAGTGTTGCGCAAGCAGAAACAATCGATATCGGTATTTTATATACCGACCAATCAGCTGCCGCAACTAGTAATATTGACACTAAAATAAATCAACTAATTGCTTTTAGTAATCAGGTATATAGCCAAAATGGCGTTGATATAACACTACGCTTAGTTGGCAAACAAAACTTAGGTGACTACGCAGTAACGCCGTCTGAGGATTGGTTAGATTCGGTTACAAATAGCAGCTACGTAGATGGCTTACGCAGCGATTGGAAGGCCGACATGATTGCCGTATTAGGTACTGGCCAAAGTGCTGGCAATGGGCTTATTTCATGTGGTTTAGCGTGGGTTGGCCAAGGCACTAATGGCAATCTATATAGCTCAATGAGCAGCCGTATGTACTCAATCACTGCAATTGATTGTGGTGCAACTACATTTGTACACGAACTTGGTCATAACCAAGGTTTAGCGCATTCACGCAAACAAGGTGACACATCTGGCGGTGTATATGTAGATGGCATGGGTCATGGCGTACAAAACGAGTTTGCAAGTATAATGGCTTACCCGCACGTTTACGGTAGCGCAACTCAGTACGATTACTTCTCTAACCCTAACTGGAGCGTAAATGGTATTGCATTTGGTATTACAAACCAAGCGTATGCAATTCGCACGGTTACTGCTACAAAAACAAGTATTGCTAACTTTAAATAAGTAGCGCATTAAAAAGTGGGCTAAATAGCCCACTTTAAAGTTTTAACATGTTCTTCCCTGCAGAGCGCTTACGCGCTCTTATAGATTAAGCTAATGCACAACCACTTTTTGCTTAATTGCTGGCATTAATGTTTTACCATTGCCATCTACTTTATTTAACAATTTAAGCCCCATCACTTTTGCAAGTACTGGGTAAATATCAAGGTTACTCA
This sequence comes from Pseudoalteromonas sp. SR43-7, assembly GCF_014163785.1. Classification (NCBI taxonomy): domain Bacteria; kingdom Pseudomonadati; phylum Pseudomonadota; class Gammaproteobacteria; order Alteromonadales; family Pseudoalteromonadaceae; genus Pseudoalteromonas; species Pseudoalteromonas sp. SR43-7. Next base: position 81,334 of record NZ_JACJDY010000023.1, read on the forward strand.
CTTCTTTAAGGCTTACACCTTGTTTAAATGCAGGGCCTACAGCAATAAATGATGCTGCCATATCCTCGGTATATGCATAACCGTGAGTCCCTAAATAGGTTGGTTTTTTACCATTGGTAAATACCGCTGGCGCTGTAGTTTGCACCACAATATCGCCTACACGGGTGCCTTTATTGTAATGATACGCTGCTAATTGTTCGTCAGTTAATACTGTATAACGACCGTTTGCTGCATCTCGTAAGCGTGCTTTGTAACCTTCAATATCAGCATTTTTAGCATCAGGCTGGGTATAAATAAGTAAACGTGGGCCCGTATTTTTAACTAAAAAGTTTTCATCTTTAGGTAGTGTGGTTACATCAATGCTTTTATCTGGATCTATACTCGCCATACCGTGATCCGACACAATAACTAAGTTTACCTCTTGCTCTAATTTACTTAAGCGAGTTTGTAATTGTCCCATTAATTCATCAAGCTGTTTAACTGCATCTCGCGTTTGTGGTGCGTCTGGTCCAAACTCATGGCCCATGCTATCAACTAGCGAAAAGTAACTCGCAATAAAACGTGGGCGCTGTGATTTTGGTAAACTTAACCACTGAATAATTTGATCAACACGGCTTTGGTAATCGCTGTATTTAGAATAGTGATAAAAGTAATCTGGTGTCATGCCGTTAAATAACGCATCTGACTCAGGCCAAAAATAAGTAGCCGATTTAAGTCCCTGCATTTTTGCTAAATTCCAAAGCGGAATCCCCTTCACCCAAGTGCTATCGCCCAATGCTTTGCCCATGCTGTAACAGTCGTTTTTACGCGCTTTATCACAAAAGCTATTATCAACAATGCCATGGTTTACCGGCAGTAAGCCCGTAATAATAGAAATATGGTTAGGAAACGTTTTAGTTGGATAAACAGGTATTAGTTTTTGTGCGCGAACACCGCGCTCGGCCATTGCTTTTAAATTTGGCGCACCGTGTTTTTCAATATAATCCCAACGCAGGCCATCAATTGATACAAGCACCACAGTTTGCTCTTTTGCAGCAAATGCGCTGTTCATTCCTAACATTAGGCAAATTGATACTGCCTTTAAAATCCACTGTTTCATTATAAACACCTATAAATGCACAACAATTACTCAAAAAATTATTTTAAAGCAAGTTGTTACTTTATGATACAAACTGATAGATTAAACCCTGTATATTAAAGACAAATGACTATGTGCTAAAAACTATGCCAGTCATCAATTGTAAAAAGGATAAGTATAAAGATGACCATAGATTTTAGTAAAAAAATAACGCCAGCACGAATGTATCGCACAACCTCTAACTTACAAATGGCGCTAGAAAGCGACCGTGGCCGGATTATTAACAGTGCCGCTATTCGTAGGCTTCAGCAAAAAACCCAAGTGTTTCCGCTTGAACGCAACGCAGCTGTTCGTTCGCGCTTAACTCACTCGCTTGAGGTACAACAGGTTGGTCGTTTTATAGTGCAACGTATTTTTGCAAATTTAAGCTACCAACAACAAAAAGATTACGGCTTAACCGATTTAGAGCGCCCCCTAGAAAGCTTAGTAGAAATGGCCTGCCTAATGCACGATATAGGCAACCCACCGTTTGGACATTTTGGTGAAGCGGCAATAAACCACTGGTTTAATAACAACCTAGCAAGCGTAACACCCGAGCGCTGCAAAGAGCCCAATACCGGTATAGGTGTTGTTTTTAAACACCTTGCGCTTGATATTTGTAACTTTGAAGGCAACGCTCAAGGCATACGTATAATTCATTCGTTGCAAACGCTTAATTTAACTTACAGCCAAAGTGCTGGTATTTTAAAATACACTCGCCCTGCAGGGCTTGATACAAAAGATATACCGCAAAATAAAAACTACTTAATGAAGAAAGTGGGTTACTACTACAGCGAAAAAAACTTTGTTGAAGCGCTACAAAAAGAGCTCACTATTGAGCAATATTGCCGCCATCCAGCAAGTTATATAATGGAAGCCGCCGACGACATTTCGTATTGCCTAGCCGATATAGAAGATGCTGTTGAAAAAGGGATCATAAGCACCGAATTCTTATGTACACAGCTTAAAAGTCATTATAAAAAAGCACTCATAAACCTAACAATAGACGACACAGAGCACCAAACTTTTGTAGATAAAGCAGTTGACTACGCACATGAGCGCGCCAAAGCACTACCGTATAACTTTAACAGCGAATTTTTTATATACCTGCGCGTAGCACTTTTACATCCGCTAGTAAATCACGCTGCAAAACGCTTTATCGAAAATATAGAACCTATTTACCATGGCGACTTTAACCAAGCACTTTTAGAAGATAGAAGCCATCTACACGCTGTAACCAAAATGCTAAAGCAAGTGGCACTTGAGCATGTATTTTCAAACAAAGAAGTTGAAAAATTAGAGCTACAAGGGTATCGCATAATTAATGGTTTGCTCGATTGCTACAAGCCGCTACTTCAATTAAACAGCGATGACTTTAAGCGTGCACTAAATGGCGATTCACGTTTATTAATTGAGTCGCGACTTGTTAAAAAGCTCTCTAAAAAGCACTTAAATAGTTATCAACACGCAATAGATGCCATGCAAGAAGAGCCTGATCACTTTGCAGCGTACGAATTTTATTATCGCTGTAGATTAATTCAAGATTATATAAGCGGTATGACAGACCAATTTGCTTACGATGAATATCGCAGCCTTATGGTTATTGATTAGTCGTATTACTCTGGATAATTTTCAATTTTGCGCTTAAAATCAAACTATTAATATTTAAGCGCGCATAACTTTATGATATCAAAACTAATTAGATTTACCCTTTGCTTTGCCCTATTTTATAGTGCGCAAAGTGCTGCATACAACGAAGCTATGTGCATTTTAATTAAACAAGAAATGCAGCAAAATAGTAATAATAAAGCGAGTCAAAAATATCGTAAGGCAGCGCGTGATTACAAAAACAACTGTAATAAGCCAAAAGAAGTTCAAGCACAACCAAAGCCACAGATAATAGAGCCAGAGCCGGCGATTATTACTCAGCCACAACCAAAAATTGTTGAACCTGCCCCTGTAATTGAACCCACTGAAGAAGCTGTTAAAGATAGCATCAACGAGCAAACACTTAATTTAACTGATGATCAAAAACAACAAATAAACGATCAACTAAATACCAATAGTAACGAAATAGTAATTGATGCAGAGCCAACAACAGTAGTACCCGAGCAAGTAGTTACAGAGCAAAAAAGCGAAGCTGTGATAGAGCAAGTAAAACCGGCGACGCCAGAGCAAAGCGTTCAACCTACGCCTGAAAAGCCTGTACCTGTAAAACCAGCACCGGTGTTAACTAAACCAGCGCCAGTAATTGCGCCGCAACCTGTAGCACAAAGCCCAAGCTCGTTACTTTTACCCACTTTAATACTTGTTATAGTGGTACTTATTGGCGCTATGATAGTCGTGCGCCTGCGCCGTGCAAAACAAAGTAAAGTGATGGCAGAACCGACTATGGCGGCTCCACCTGAAGTTAAATCAGAAAAAATTGCTACGCCAGCTAAACCTGAAACTACAAAAGAGCCAGAGATTGAGCCTGTTGTCATCAACGAAGTAACTCAAAATAATAAACCAGTTGAGAGCAGCGTAGAGGCAAATGAAGAGCCTTTAGAGCCTACGAACACTACACAAAATGCTGATATTGAACATACACCACCGCAAATTTCAGATGAGCAAAACAACGTAGCTACACAAGTGCAAACAAGCGAAATTGAGCCTACACCGCTTAACTCAATTGATACTTTAGAGCAAACAAGTACCGCTACGTTTAACGAAGTAAAACAAAAACCTGAGCCTAATACAGCCCAGTTTGAAGCAGCAGCAAAAACAACCTTAGAGCGTATTAAAAATGCCAGCAGCTTTAATGAGCCAGAAGTACGCGACTTTGATCCAGATGCAAAGCCTGTAAAAAAACAACGTAAGCATCATACTGCTCATATAACGGAGCCTGCGCCAATAGAAGCCGAACACAACACTGTAGAGCCGGTTATTAGTACTCCTGAGCCAGTAACAGCGAGTGAACCGGTTGTAGATTTACACGTACCAGAGCAAATATCTGACGCCCAATCGACTACATATACAACAGAGCAAGACTTTAAAGAACCAGAGGTACGTACATTTAACCCAGATGCACCATTACCTGGTGAAAAGCCGATGCCTAAAAAACAAAGCGCAACACCTGAGCAAGCACAAACAACACCGCCAGTTGATGAGCCACAAAGTGAGCCTAAAAAAGCAGACAGTAAAAATCCATTTGCTAACTTATCGTTAGACTCAAGCTGGGATCCTGACTCGACTGAAAAACCCAAAATAGAAGAGAAAAAACGCGCGCCTAAATCGCAAGCATTAATAGATGCAGAAGAACGCGCTAAAAACATGCAAACCAAATAGTAAGTTTTAAAGTAGCGCCTCATATTTGAGGCGCAGTTTTAGTAACTAAATAATTAACTGCTTTTTTACCGTATTACTTACACTCTTATCCCCCTAAAATGCGCCTTAGTAATTAGAAGCTTCGCTCCTTGCGCGAGCAAGTTCAGCGCCTGGCGCAATATTTAAGCTTGAGAGTGTTTTATAAGCTTACAACTTGTTGGCGCGATGAGTGCAGAGCATACATTTAACTGGTGGTATTTTTAGACTTGAGTTTAAGGCTACGTTATCCGCAGCCATAAATTAAAGTAACTTGGTCAACATGCCCTAATTAAAAGTCCTAATTAACAGCCCTAGCGGCTGACGAATCCCCAAAACGTGACAGGCACAGCAATTTATGATCTTATGTAAATCACCACAACCCACATAAGTCACAACTGCTATGCCTGAGACATCAGTTTGCCATAAGTACTTTAAACATGC
>NZ_JACJDY010000024.1:0-75207 GCF_014163785.1 Pseudoalteromonas sp. SR43-7
ACCAACGATAGTGTAGCATTTGTTATGTGACTCTCCACCGCTGTGGGCACTACGACAGTACCAGGCTTCAAATTGTAGAGAGCCCGACTAGAAATAGTCGGGCTTTTTTACGTCTGCAGAAAAGTGATTCAGGGATTCCTCTAGATCGAAGGACTTCTTAGTAAATCATTTATATCAGTCAGCAATAATATTTAATCCATTTGAGAGGTTAAATCTGACCCTAACTGCGTTAAAAACCTCAAATATGAAACAACTGAATAACGAATTTTTGCCCTTCTTTTATCGACTCCGCTTAGTTATTACTCTAATCTCAGTTAATAGTCTGTTCCATTATCTCGTTTATAAAATGTGACAGAGTTCGTTTAGGTAAAATTAGAATAATAAGGGCTTAATCATGAGTAAAGTTGAAAACCATCCGCATGGTATTTTTTGTTGGTCAGAGCTTTGTACGCACAATTGGAAAGACGGTAAGGCGTTTTATACATCTTTATTTGATTGGGGGTATGACGATCAACCAATTGGAGAGAACATATACTACACCATGCTACAAAAGCAAGGTGATGATATCGCTGCAATGTACGAAATGCCTAAAGAGCAAATTAGTGCAGGTATCCCAAGTCATTGGTTGGCTTACATTGCCGTCGATAATGTTGATGATTGTGCGCTAAAAGCAAAAGAACTGGGTGCTGAAGTTATTGCCGGCCCTCATGATGTTATGAATGCAGGTCGCATGCTTATGCTAAAAGATCCAGTAGGCGCAACTGTTGCACTATGGCAGGGAAATGAGCATAAAGGTTGTAAGCACTTAGGTGAATTAAATACGCCTTATTGGCATGAGTTAGCAACAAGAGATAGTAAAGTAAGTCGAGACTTTTACTGTGCTTTACTAGGCTGGGAAAGCGAAATAAAGCCTATGGAAGGGATGGACTACATTTTATTTTTAGTCGATGGACAACCAATTGCCGGTATGCTTGAAATGACAAGTGAATGGCCTGATGATACCCCTGCTCATTGGATGATTTATTTTGCAGTAGAGAGTTGCGATGTAATTGTTAGTAAAGCCGCTAGCTTAGGTGGACAAGTATGTGTTCCTGCAACAGATATCCCAGATGTTGGTCGTTTTAGTGTTATATGCGACCCTCAAGGTGCTGTATTTTCGGTGATCGAATCTGTTATGGATGACGTTTAAACACAGTTACATTAGCTTTAGCGTTAATTTGCTCGCTAGTTTGATATAATACTCGTCAATTAAATCGTCAGAAAGTGCAGAGAACGCAATGGAATTTGAACAAGATAGTAATTTAACCCTCCCTTTATTTCTATTAGATGAATCATTAAGTAATAGAGACTTAGAGCAGCCTGATTTTGAAATATCAATTGGACTTGATGATGAGTTACTTGCTCAAATTTGCCAGAACCCAAGTGAAGATAGCAGTGTCGCTATTACTGTTAGCGGTTATGAGTTGCTTATAACTAATCCTCTGTACTTAGCTATATTAGATCAAGAGCACGATGCGCAGATAACATTAACGCATGGCCCTCTTTTAAGTATTGTTTTGAATACTGAAGGTCAGAATACATTCGTTTCTCCTCAAATGGATATGATGCCCACCTTTGATTTAGGTGATGAGGACGACGAATGAGAAAAATACTAATAAGTACGATAGTACTCATTATTTTAAGTGGTTGTGCATATTTGGGAAATGCTCACTACGATGATCTTTTTGGACCTGAACAAACACAAGAGAGAATGGTGCCTCATACAACAGGTGCTGGTGCTGATTTTTTACAAAATGTAAAACCTGTACTCGATACCCGCTGCGTAGTTTGTCATGGTTGTTACGATGCACCATGTCAACTGAAGCTCTCATCCCCTGAAGGTATTGACCGGGGGTTGAGTAAAGAGCTTGTTTACGATGGAACTCGTTTATTGGCAACGACCCCAAGCCGTTTATTATTTGATGCAACTAATACTCAGCAATGGCGAGAAAAAAACTTTACGCCAGTGCTAAATGAGCGCATACAAAGTGAAGAAGCTAACTTAGCGGGCAGTGTGTTATTTAATAGCTTAGTGTTAAAGCAAAGCCATGAATTGCCAGTAAACGAAGTGTTAGGTGATGAGTTTGACTTTTCGTTAGCGCGTTCGCAAACCTGCGCAACAATGGGTGAGTTCGATCGATTGGCAAGTGATCAACCTCATGGCGGCATGCCTTATGGTTTACCTGGTGTTTCGCGTGAAGAGTTTAATCATTTACAGAACTGGCTTAAAGGTGGTGGTAAAATGTCACATATTCAGCCACCAAGTAAATATGATCAGAATAAAATAGCGGGCTGGGAAGCATTTTTAAATCAAGATAGCTTAAAGTATCAGTTATCAGCACGGTATATTTATGAGCATTGGTTTTTAGCACATATTTATTTTACTTCAGAAAACCCACAAAGCTTTTTCAAACTAGTTCGCTCAAGTACGCCTTCTGGAGAGGAAATAAAGTTAATTAACACGCGTCGCCCATACGATGACCCTAAAGTTAGCCGTGTTTATTATCGTTTTATGCAAGAGCGTACAACCATACTTTCTAAAACACATTTACCTCTTGAGCTTAATGAAGCTAAATTACTGCGTTTATATGAGCAGTTTATTGCGCCAGATTATACGGTTACGAAAATGCCTAGTTATGAGGCTAAGGCAGCATCTAACCCTTTTAAAACTTTCGAAGTTATTCCAATTAATTCTAAGTATCAATTTATGCTTGATGAGGCAGAGTTAATTATTATGGGCTTTATAAAAGGGCCTGTTTGTCGTGGTCAGATTGCTTTGAATGTTATAAACGATCACTTTTGGGTGGCGTTTGCTGATCCTGATAAGGTTGCGACCCCTGCTGTAGGGGAAATGCTAATGCAACATGAAGAGGCATTAGAGCTTCCTGCTGCAGAGGAAAGTAATGCGTTACCTATTTCTAGCTGGGTTAAATACTCAGTTCGTGAGAAAAAATATTTACAGGCAAAAGTTGAGCTTGCTAACGAAATGTTTAAAGGTGGTGAGCACCTCACAACTGACTTACTTTGGAAAGGTGATGGGCATAATAAAAATGCGGCACTAACTATTTTCCGCCATTTTGATAGTGCAACTGTAGTTAAAGGTTTTATTGGTCAAGAGCCTAAAACCACCTGGATATTAGATTATGCTTTGTTTGAGCGTATTCACTATTTGCTTGTAGCAGGCTTTGATGTGTACGGAAATATAGGCCATCAATTAGTGACACGCCTGTATATGGATTTTTTACGTTTAGAGGGAGAGCAAAACTTTTTAGCATTATTACCCGAGGCTAAACGTAATCAAATCAAAAAGCAGTGGTATCGTAATTCACCACCAGATTTATCTAAGTTCTTTAAAAATAACCGAGAATTTAGTCAGCCAAGTGGTATTAGCTATAAAACTGATGATCCACAGCATGAGCTATATACTTTGATGAAAGAAGCCTTAGCGCCAGTTTTAAGTGAAAAATACAACTACACTGAAGTGCCAAAGCCGTTAGATGTTGTAAGTAACATGCCAGCAAAAGCGGTAAACTTGTTACCTCAGCTTTCCTTTGTACTTGTAAAGCAAAAAGATGATAGCCATAAGGGCTACACTATTATTCATCATAATGCGCACTACAATATTTCTAGTTTACTAAACGAAGATGGTCAACGTGCTTATGAAGAAGATACCGCGACGATTGTTCCTGGCTTTATCGGTGATTACCCCGCAGCTATTTGGTATTTAAATAACGAGCAGCAAGTAAATGCTTTTGCCGAGCAATTGCCTATGATGCAAATAGAAGCCGATTATGGTGCTTTGAAATCTAAGTTTGGTATTCGACGTACTCATCCACAGTTTTGGCAATACAGCGATATATTGCACGATACAGCTAAAAAGTATCGTGGGATAGAATATGGAATGTTCGATTATAATCGATTAGAGAATCGCTAATATAATTTTACTACTATGGCCCAGCTTGATGCTGGGCTTTTTTATTGGGTATTAATAATTCGCTTAATTATTTTGACTGATTCTTCGTTTTAAAAAATTAGTCTACACTTATATAAAAAAACTGGTTTATACATGTTCAATATTATTAAAAGCGTGAGAACACGTTATCGATGGGCACTAATTGCAATAGCGCTATTAATAAGTGGCTCTGCTTTATTAATGCAGCATAGTTTTTCTGTTCAAAAGTTTGATGCAAAAATTATTAACATCGCTGGTAGCCAGCGTATGCTCTCACAGAAAATTGCTTGGCACAGTAATGCTATACTTAACATCAGTAATTACTCGCCAGCTCATACTGAGTCACTTGAGAAGTCCCTCAATACATTTAAAAAGTCCCATCAAACATTATTAACTAAAAACTCTGATGACGAATACATTTACTTAAATCCAGCGTTAGTAGACTTATATTTTGGTGAAACGATAGGGTTAGATAAAGCGGTATTTGACTATATAGAACAAACAGAGCGGCTTTTGTATCAGCAAGGAGAGATAAACCACTCAGTATTTTCTATAAAGTATGTTGAAACGTTATTAACAAAGCTTGATAAGGCAGTGAGCTTATTTGAATCTCAAGCTGTTAAAAAAGTAAATTGGGTCGCCAACCTAGAGATACTATGCTGGTTATTGGCAATGACATTATTACTTATTGAGTTAAGATTTGTTTTTATACCAATGGAAAAAGAGGTTTCAGACACGCTTTTAGAGCTACAAAAACAAAAAGATTTTGTTTATCAAACAAGTCAAAATAAAGAACATTTTATTGCCAGAGCTAGTCACGAATTTAGAACACCTTTGCAGGGACTTATTACGTCTATTGAGGAGCTAGAGGTTTCTGATAAACAGCAAAGCGTTAAAACCCAAGCTAACTATTGCGCGCTTAGGTTAATAGCCATATTAGATGAATTACAAGACTTGCAGGCTTTAAGTGCAGGTAAATGGGTACCGCATTTAAATGACGAAAACCTTTTAGAGTCGTGTAATAAAGTAGTAATAGCGTACAAGCATGCGTGTAAGCAAAAAGGCCTAAAACTAGTTAGCTCTTTAGATGAATCGTTAAATTGTGTATGTAAATTGGATCATCAACGTTTGCAGCACACACTTACAGAATTAATTAGTAATGCAATTAAGTTTACACAAAAAGGTGAAATTACTGTTTCAGCTAAGCTTTTAAATGATGAATTTCATTTAACAGTGAGTGACACTGGCAGTGGCTTTTCGAAGAAGATTACCAGTCTTGAATTTGACTCATTTAAACAAACCAATCACTTTCAAGGGTTGAGAACAGGCCTAACCCGGGTTCAATACGTTGTAAAAGCACTGCATGGTGAAATTACTTTTACAAATAATAAAACTCATGGTGCTTTGGTGTCTTTGTATTTACCAGTGACAATAAGTAAAGCCCTCCCAACACCTCTTAAAGTAAACAACAAGCTAACGTGCTTAGTCGTTGAAGATAACCCATTAAACACTATGTTATTAACCCGCATACTTAGCTTATTAGGTTTAAGCTATGATTGCGCAGAAAATGGTAAAGTCGCGTGTGAGATGGTGAGTGAAAATCAGTACGATATTGTTTTTATGGACTTAAACATGCCAGTAATGGATGGGTTTGAGGCTATTAAAAAAATACGTTCCGATCTTAATAAAGTAATGCCAATTATTGTTATAACAGCAAATACCTCACAAAATGATATAGAGCGAGTTTATGAATACGGAGCTAACCTCCATATTCATAAGCCAATAAGCCAGCAAGCAATTAAAGACGCATTAAATAGTATTAGCGTTGTTAGTGAAATAAATTAATTTTGCAGATTACAAGCTTGCTAAGCTCTTTTAATATGCGTTAACTTGCTGTTTTAAGGTTTATTAGGAAAAGTTAGTGCAGTCAATTACGCTTGAGCAATTTAATGGTTACTTACAAGGGCAAGGTAAAAGCCGTTACGATATATGCAACCTAGATTGGCAAGTAAACCTAGGAGAACATTGGTTACTTTTAGGTGCTAATGGAGCTGGTAAATCTGCACTGACAGCTGCGTTAATCGGTGAGGCTAAGTGCGAAAGTGGTAAGCGTATAAGTAGTAGTATTAATAAGCTTATGCTCGTGTCTTCAGATTCGCATAAACAGTTACTAGCTCAAGAATTAGAGCATGAAAAGCACTCCCTCGTTAAAGACCTTATTTTTACAGGGCATAGTAGTAATGATGAGTTATTAGCGCAGCTAATAAAATTATTTAAATTTAGCTCATTACTAAATAGGCATTTTAGAGATCTTTCAACGGGTGAAACTCGTAAACTCCTACTTATTAAAGCACTCAGCTCCCATAGTAAGTTAGTCGTGCTTGACGAGCCATTTGATGGACTCGACGTACAATCTTGCCAGCAACTTAATAAAATACTCATAGAACTTAGCCAAACTATTACTTTTGTTTTTGTACTAAACCGCCTAGACGAAATCCCTTCATTCATTACTCACTATGGCTATGTAAGCCAAGGTTGCTTGTTACATACTTTAGCAAAGCCAGACAGTGAGCAATTGAGTGATTTACTAAAACTACTTCATTTAGAACATACCTCATTGGATGTGCCATCTCCTGATACCGAACAAGAGCAAAAGGCATTCACCGGTAATACCTTAGTTAAATTGAGTAATGCTAAAGTTAGTTACAGTGATGTAAGCATATTCAAAAATCTCAATTGGACTATAGAAAAGCATCAGCATTGGCAGCTCAGTGGAGCGAACGGTTCAGGCAAAACATGCTTATTAAATTTAATAACAGGTGATAACCCACAGTGTTATAACAATGACATTGAAGTGTTCGGTTTTAAACGTGGGACAGGGGAGAGTATTTGGGATATAAAACAGCATATTGGTTTTATATCTAACGCGGTACATATGGATTACCGCGTAAGTATATCGGCTTTAAATACTATTATTTCAGGATTTTACGATAGCATAGGTTTATATCAAAAACCGAGCGACGCACAAATTAATATTGCTCAACAGTGGCTGGCATTTATTGGTTTAAGTGATAAGCAAAATACCTCATTCACCCAGCTATCGTACGGCGATCAGCGTATGTTGTTAATTGTGCGAGCTATGGTAAAACATCCAACGTTACTTGTTTTAGATGAGCCTTGCTTAGGCTTGGATGAAGCAAACAGGCAACGTGTACTGCTACTAATAGAGAAAATTTGTGCTGCCAATACAAGTACTGTAATTTATGTAAATCATCATGCGGCAGACAAAATTAAAGGAATAGAGAATTACTTAAAAATGGAAGACTTTCATTAAAAACTCACAGAAAGGTTGAGCGAGAATTCACTCAACCCATTTTTATTTTAAAGACGAGTAACGCTAAAGCCTTTATCTCGAAGTTGTTTAAGTAACCCGTGTTTTTCAGGTAAATGCAAAGCGCCTACAGCAATAAATAGCTGCTCGTTTGCTAAACGCGGTGTGAGTTGTTTAACCCAATTATTATTACGGTTAGTTAGCATTACTTGCTCGCTAATTTCACCGTAATTACTGTCATCAAAACTCATATTGTAGTAATCGGTTAGTGTGTCCATGTCACCGCTTTTCCACGCATTAACTAACTTGATAAAGTAAGTATTAATATCGGCTAGTTGCTCAAAGGTTTCTTCAATCATTTCATTGCTTAGTAGCGCCATACCATCAAACATTTGTAGTTGTTGCTCTAGGGTTTCAAGCTCGCCAATTTTAATATTATGCTCTTTAGCATAACTAAGCACTTGCTTGTCTATACCGGTTTTATCTGAATATCCTGCATTTTGAAATTCAATTTGCATCATAGTCACCATAACAGCCCAAGGCTTTAAGCCATTAAACATAGCAATATCAATCGACTTTTTAGCAAAGTAATCTTTTAGCTTGGTATAATTTTGCTTTGAAAGCTCAGTTTGCAGTGTTTTACCGTCACTTAGCATCATAAATGGCATTGAGCGCTGTTGCATTTCAAGTGGTGTAAGTTTGCTTATATCAACTTCAACAATCACTTCTTTGCTTGCGCTAATCGCATCGGTTACATTTTTAGGTAAGCCTTTCATGCTGGCATCACCAACGTGTACGGTGCCAAATAAGTAAGAGCTGACGCCATTTTTTTCTATTTTATATAAGGCAGGTGCTGCATAGCTGTTAAAGCTAAATGTTATAAGTAATGCCACAATAAAAAAGTGGCTAACACGGGTAAGAGCATTCATGGTTTGTCCTTAAAATCTCGAAGGTTAGTAGTGTAAATACTAACCTAAATTTACTTCAGAGGTAACGTTAATATAAACGTTAGCGTATTGTTTTCGGTATTACTGGCCGTAATAGTAAAGCCATTTAAGTTACATAAGCTCTGTACAATTGATAATCCTAAACCATGGCGCTGATTATTAGTTCTAGATGAATCTAGCTGATAGAGCGGGTCAAAAATAGCAATTAGCTGTTCACCACTTAGTGGTTTATTTACTTTGTTACTAACAGAGATGATCATGTTTGTGCTGTTATTTACGGCAGTTAATTTAATTGGCGCCTCAGGAAGTCCATAAAATAGTGCGTTATCGATTAAGTTACACAAAATGGTATTTAAACTAAATTCGTCAGCATTAAGTGTAATCTCGTCACTTATTTCGTTATTTAAACGCGTTTTAATAGTTGGGTGCTTAAAGGTCAGCTCATCAATAATTTGATTTACTAAGTTATTTAGAATGATATTTTGCGCATTCAATTGCATAGCACTACTACTTGAACGCTGCAATAATAAGAGGTTGCTAACAATTGTTTTCATACGCTGTGAAATATTAAGCACATCACTGGTATAGGTATCGCTAATACGTTTATCGTCAGGGTAGCGAATAGCCACCTCTGAGAGGCTTATTAGTTCAGCTATTGGGGTTTTAAGCTCGTGTGCAATGTCGCTTGTTAGGCGTTTTTCATTACTATAGAGTTGCTGATTAACAGTAATAAACTTATTTAGCTCGTTACGTATAGGTTCTATTTCTTCTACTTTAAAGTCGCTTTCTATTGTTTGCGCAACACCGGTAATATCGAGTAACTTAATTTGGTCGTTTAAATTGTGTAGAGGGTGCAGGCCTTTATTTACAATACGTGTCACTAAATAGCGCACACCAAACACACCAAGTACACAGGTTAAAATAAAGACCACATCAATAATAATCAGTACTTTATTAAGTTCGGCTGTCGGCGCTGCGATTGCAAGTGTCATGGTATTAAAAACAGCAGAGTGAGTGGGGTTTCTATCATCTTTTTGGGCTACAAAGTGACTTATAAGTGCGCGACCATCACGTCCGTTAGGAAGCTCGTAATCTATAATTTTAGATTCGTTAATCGGCATTTCTAAAAAAGGCAGGTTAGCATTTTCATAAAGCGCTAATGAGTCCGAGCGCTCAAACACATCACGGCCATGCCATAATTGGTAAAACTCCGTGGCATCGGCTGCTTCATACTCCGACATAAACTCACCAGCAAAATCAAATTCAACCACGTTGTTGTCATCTTCAACTAAGGTTTTTAAGTAGTTAGCTTTATTAGTTAAAGACTGATTAAACTGATCTTCCACCCAAGTATCAACACTTAAATCAACGGTTAAAAATATGGTGAATAAAATAACTGAGATCACGGCGCTAATATTATTAACGAGTTTACGTTTTATTGAGTGATTTTTATTTTGTTGTTGCGACATAACCAAATCCACGTTTATTTTTTATCGGGAGCTCGCCATCAAACTGTCTTACTTTTTTACGTATGGTTGAGATGTGTGCTTCAAGCGCATTTTTAGAGAGCATATCAAACTGACCTACCACCGCTTCACTTATAAGCTCAAGCCCCAATACTCGCTCTGGGGCGTTAAATAAGCATTCTATTATTTTATATTCATTACGCGTGAGCTCAATGGCATGTTGCTTGTAGTGAAGAGTTTTAAGCGAGAGATCTAATACGCAATCACCTACGGTAAGGGTATTTTGTTGATTTTGCAGTGAACCACGACGAAGTAATGCAAGGACACGAGCATGGAGTTCTTCAAACGAAAATGGCTTAGTTAAATAATCGTCAGCGCCTTTCATAAGGCCGTTAATTTTATCTTGAGGCTCACTTCGTGCCGATAAAATTAGCACACGGCTTTGGCTATTACTGCTGCGCAGTGCTTGTAAAATACTCATGCCATCAACGCTCGGTAGCATTAAATCAAGTACGAGGAGGTCGTAGTTTCCACTTAGTGCCATACTCAGCCCTTCTGAGCCATCACCAGTTTCATCTACGGTAAAACCAAGGTTGCTAAGGCCAACTTGCAAGCTGCGTCTTAGTGCTTCAGAGTCTTCAATAACGAGGATTTTCATGTTTACTCGGTTTATAAAAATAGCCTTGTTACTTTAACAAGGCTTTATTATCAAGTCACTTGGTTAATGATACCAACCATTTGTGTAGGCTAAATTACCCAAGTTCGCGTGGGCTAGGGCTTTTTTAACTAGTTGCTCATCGTTTTCACATGGTACAAGCTGGTTATTGCTATACGTATAGGTGGTTGCTGGTTTTTGTGGTTGTAACACCACCACTTTATTATCGTGCATGTAGGCAAAGTTTTTGTCGTATTGCATCATTGCGCGTTGTTTGTTATCGCTAATTGGCTTTGATAAATCATGACCTATCATAGGGTGCTTACCACTTGCGCCAATTAAAGACAGTAGAGTAACAGGGATATCGAGCTGGCTGGCTAGTTGGCTATCTCGTTTATGGGTAATACCTTTTCCAAAAATAACGGCCGGAATTTTAAAGTGATCAACCGGTACTAAGTTTGAACCCGATACGCGCGAGTCGTGATCGGCAATAACTATAAATACAGTGTCGTCCCAGTAGCTCGATTTTTTAGCTTTTTCGATAAAGGTGCCTAGTGCGTAATCGGCATACTTGGCAGCATTATTACGGGTTTGTTTTTGTTTATCGTACAGCGTTATTTTATCGTCAGGAAAGTCATACGGGCTATGATTAGAGCTTGAAAATATAAGGCTAAAAAATGGTTTGTTTTGATTTTTAAGCTTAGTAAGTTCTATATCGGCTTGGTCGTACAAGTCTTCGTCTGATGCGCCCCACGAGCCATTAAAGTCTATTTTTTTAAAGTTATTTGTATCTACGATACTTTTAAAACCGTTGCCTAAAAAGAAGCTGCGCATGTTATCAAAATGGCTTTCGCCACCATAAATAAACTGCGTGTTGTAATTTTGCTTCGCTAAAAAATCAGCAATGGTAAAAAAGTCGCGTTGTGATTTATCAAGCTTAACAACTGCACGCGAAGGCGTTGGTGTAAACCCTGTAATTACTGCCTCAATTCCACGTACTGAACGTGTGCCCGTGGCGTATAAATTATCAAACCCCCAGCCTTGTTTATAAAGGGCGTCTATATTAGGTGTAAGCGGTAAACCGCCAAGCGTGCCTACATAACGAGCACCTAAACTTTCTTGTAAAATAATGACTAGATTTTTGGGTTTACCTGTATTACTTGCGCCATGAAACGTTTTTGTAGGGGCGGTTACATCACTAAATGTGCCTTGCGTATTTTGCATGTTACTACGCACAATACTAAGCAATTCATCGGTGGGCATTTTACCGTAATAGTCTTGGCTTGATTGCTCATTAGAAAGTTGCTTAACTGCAAACGCGACGCTATAAAGTGAGTTAAGGGTTAAGTCGTTAAGTAAGTGATCTGTAGAAAACGAGACCATGGCGGGGTTAAGTGGTCTGTGTCCTAATGAGTTGCGGGCGCCAAAAATAGTTAAGCATACTAAAATAAGCGCTAAAATTGATTGATTTAAACCTGTTAGTGATGACTTGCTTTGCCATTGATTGCTAAATATTTTACTTGCAAATTTACAGCTTAAAATAAGTGCTATAACAGCAATAAATACTTCTAACTTATAGCCTGAAAAAATCATTTTTGAGACTTCTTTAGGGTAAATTAAATATTCTATAAATAAGCGGTTTGGGCGTAAGTCGTACTCGTTTATAAACGTAGGCGTAATCACTTCAAAAAAAACAAGTAAAGCAGACATCGTCACTAAATAAATTTTAATGAGGCCGCGTACTTTATTTTGCCACCCTACGCTTTGCATCAGTAAAGTAAGTAGTAATGCGGGCATAATAATGTAGCTTAGAGTGGCTATATCAACTCTTAAACCACCTATAAATATAGATAACCACGCATGCGATCCAAATACACGCTCCCCTTGCCATACACTTAATCCAAAGCGAGCAAGTGTTAAAAAGCTAAGTGCCAAAACAGCAAATACAACAAAAATCCATACAGGGCCAAGTGCATTTTGTATTTTAGGTATAAAAGTTAGCTTTATGCCCATAACACAGCCCACCAAATAAGAGCGGCAATTAGCATAGCTATAAACACGCTTGCAGAGGCTATATCTTTAGCTAGCCCCGAAAGCTCATGGTATTCACTGCCAATTCTATCAACTACAACCTCAACTGCCGTATTTACCAGCTCAGCAAACAATACAAAAAGCAGGCTAGCTATAAGCAGTAATTTATCCCTTAGTGCAATTTCTTGTAGCCACACAAACACACCGAGTAATGAAAACAGTGCTAGCTCTTGTTGAAACGCCGCTTCAAATCGACTCATCCATTTTAAGCCGTTAAAAGAATGGCTTAAGGTAAAAATAAGGCGCATTAAGCCTTGGCGTTTTATAACGGTTTTATTACTCATAGTTTTATTTCGCTTGGTGTTGTTTGGCAGTTAGCAAGTAAATCAAGTGATGCCTGATACGTTTTGCTTTTAATGCCAATTAAATTTAAAAGGGTGTGAAAAATATTGTTGTGTGAGCGTGCAGCGCGGTTGTCTAGATTAGCTAAACAGGTATTAGTAATGCGCTGATTATGCTCATCAGCCCACATATAAAGAGGAACGTGCGTTTGTGTGCTAGGTGCAAAGCTATACGGAAAACCATGTAAATAAGCACCGGCTTCGCCAAGTGATTCACCATGATCAGAGACATATAAAAACTGCTTATCTATGTTGTTTGGCAGCGCTTTTAATTGCTCAATTACCTGGGCGTTAACAAAGTCGCTGTACGCAATTGTGTTGTCGTAGGTATTAACTAATTCATCGAGTGAGCAGTTTTGAATGTCGCTTCTGTCGCACGTGGGCGTAAATTGCTTAAATTTTTCTGGGTAGCGTTTAAAGTAGGTTGGTCCGTGTGAGCCCATCATGTGTAGGACGATAACGGTATTAGCTTGGCTTAAATTAGCGAGTTTGCGCTTAAGTGGAGCAAGAAGTGCTTCATCAAAACAATATTTTCCATCGCAAAGCGCTGATGGGGTGGTTGGGATATCAATGTTAACAACACGGGTGCATACGTTTTTACAGCCGCTGTTGTTATCAACCCACAGTACGTCGCTGCCAGCTTGTTGTGCTAAGTCAACCAGGTTTTGTTGGTTGTCGGCTGCTAATCGATCAAAGTTATCTCGTGTTTGCAGTGAAAACATACACGGCACAGACACAGCAGTAGCGGTGCCACAAGACGCCACATTATTAAAATACGTCACATTATACTTTTGTGTATAAGGGTTGGTGTTGCGCTTATAACCTTGATAAGCAAAGTTTTCTGCTCGTGCGGTTTCGCCAACAACCATAACTGTTACGCTGGTGGTGTTAGGCGTAATGAGAGTGGGTGTTGCATCTATATTTTTAAATTCCATATTGGTATACAGCAGCTGATCGCGCATATATTTATAACCGCTAGAGAGATACTGAAATGGGATGAGTTCTTTTTTCAAAATGCGGTTATTGCGGCCAGTGGCTGCGTAATCGGCGTAAAAGTTTACGACCACTAAAGCAATTAGTGAGCAGCACGCTACAATAAGTTTTATACGACTAATTGCTTCTTGGTGAGGGCGGGTAAAGTGTATTTTTACTTTGCTTAATATAAAAACAGGTAGCGCACAAAACAGTAGTAGAAAGCCTATGAGCTGCGGATTTAAATAGCTCAGTGCTTCGCTTGAATCTGTTTCGAACGTGTTTTGAATCATTGAATAGTCAAACACGACGCCGTAATTTAATGAGCCGTAAAGTACGGCACTCGAAATTATCAGTAAAAGGTAGTTAATTGGTTTTAGTAACCACCTAACCGACACTATTGAAAAGAAAATAATTAAAAGGCATAACAACAGCAGTGGCACTGAAAGTAAAAATAGCCATGAAAAAGATGCAAGGGAGGTGATGGCGCTAAACGAACCTTGAATAAAAGGAATGTTTATAACTAAACAGTAATAACAGGCAATCATCACTACAAAGGCATTTGCACTACAGTGAATGTAAAACCGCTTACTACGATTTGGCTTTTTTTGTGCTGGTGTTTGGCTAGTTATGTTCATATTTAGGCTCGTTTAAAATAACAACGCCATGCTATGCAACAACACTTAAGAGTCGCTTAAGAGAACCTACGCATTACCTGAAGGTGATAAATAATTTTATTTATAAAAATATTCTCAAAAATTAATCAAACCTTAAATAAGGGATATAAGAATAGTGAATTTCTGAGATTAAAATTAGAGCATAAAAAAACCACTACCAGCTTGTATAATGAATTTTAAAACCTGATAAATTGCCTTTTAGTCTTTTTGTTAGATTAACTTTGGTGTTGACTTAAAGGGCCTAGCGCGGTACTAATATAAAAAGAGAGCGAAGGAATAACCTTCGCGATAATTGAACAAAATTTGGTATTAATTACATGCTTACAAACGCACTTAACCTAGTCCTGATTATTATCGTGGTGATTATCCCCGCGAGGGCTTCGTAGTGCTTTAAAAACTTAAGCATTAAAAAAGCCCTCCGCACTTAACCGTTCGGAGGGCTTTTTAGTTTTAAGGGTAAAATTTGTAATTGGGTTGTCACTGAGGAATGAGGGTTTATTAATGACAGGCGCAGAACTAACAATCGACTTATTGGCCAAACACGGCGTAAATGAAGTATTTGGCTACCCAGGCGGAGCTATTATGCCAATTTACGATGCGCTGTATGGCGCGCCAGTCAAACACTACCTAACTCGCCATGAGCAAGGTGCAGGGTTTGCAGCTGTTGGTTATGCTCGCAGCACACGTAAATTAGGCGTATGTTTTGCAACATCGGGCCCAGGTGCAACTAATTTAATAACCGCTCTTGCTGATGCGATGATGGACTCAGTACCATTATTGGCGATCACCGGCCAAGTGCCTACTGCAGCGATTGGTTCAGATGCGTTTCAAGAAATAGATGTACTAGGTATGTCGCTTTCGTGTACTAAGCACAGCTACATGGTAGAACGAGCTGAAGACTTAGCAGAGATATTACAAGAAGCAATTCATTTAGCGCAAAGCGGTCGCCCAGGTCCTGTACTTGTCGATATCCCAAAAGATATTCAAATGGCTCAAGTCCCTTTTAAACCTTGGCTAGCAGCTGATGAATACTTACCAGAGTTAGATTTAAAGCAAGTTGCTATTGCTAATCAATTGTTGAGTGAGGCTAAACAGCCTGTAGCGTATGTAGGTGGTGGTGTACAAGCCGCTGATGCGCAAGACGAACTAATGCAATTTTTAAATAAAACTCAGATGCCAGCTGTATCAACACTTAAAGCGCTAGGCAGTGTATTACCAGATTACGAACATTACTTAGGTATGTTGGGTATGCATGGTGGTCAAGCTGCTAATATCGCAGTGCAAGAATGTGATGTACTTGTATGTATCGGGGCACGCTTTGATGACCGCGTAACAGGCAACTTAGCTAAATTTGCAGCTAAAGCTAAAGTAATCCATTTAGATATAGATGCTGCTGAAGTTGGTAAGCGAAAACCTGCTAAAGCTTCATTAATTGCCGATTTAAAAACGTCGTTACCCGCACTTGAGTGCTTTGTAACACCTAAAGCTTGGTGTGACACAAATAAAGAAATGAATATTAAGCATGCGTGGCGTTACGACTACCCAGGTGAGAAGGTTTTTGCACCGTACTTATTAAACCAACTAAGCCAACGCATGCCAAAAACAGGGGTTGTGTGCTGCGATGTTGGTCAGCACCAAATGTGGGTAGCACAACACATGAAGTTTACTCATCCGAGTAATCATTTAAGCAGTGGTGGTGCAGGCACAATGGGCTTTGGTCTACCTGCGGCTATTGGCGCGCAAGTAGCACGCCCTGATGACTTTGTTATCACTGTATCGGGCGATGGTTCTATAATGATGAATATTCAAGAGCTGGCCACTATTCGTCGTAACAATTTACCTGTAAAAATATTAATTTTAGATAACCAGCGTTTAGGGATGGTTCGCCAATGGCAAGAACTATTTTTTGAAGGGCGTTATTCTGAAACTAACCTGTCGGATAACCCAGACTTTGTGCAATTAGCTGCTGTATTTGGTATCCCAGGGCAAACAATTACTCACGCTAACCAAGTTGATGATGCGATAACTGCATTAGTTAACAGTAAAGGTCCGTACATAGTACATGCCTGTATTGATGATAAAGAAAATGTTTGGCCACTTGTACCACCTGGGGCTGCTAACGACGAAATGATGACGGAGAAAGCAAAATGAAACATAGCCTAACTATTGCATTAAAAAGCCAAAGTATAGCGGTAGAGCGCTTTTTACGAGTGGTGCGTCATCGTGGTTTTGACCTTACGCATTTTCAGCTCAATATGGACGATGGTTTTTATAATGTAGACATGACGGTAGATAGTGATAAACCAATTCACCTTTTAACCAGCCAGTTAAATAAGCTGGTGGATGTCAAAGAAGTCACTTTACAAAATTTACAGCAACAACAGGCTGTGTAATTACGAACTGAAAAACAATTTACGAGTAACTGAATCACTCGGTTACTCACCAATTTTAGAATGAGGAATGCCCGCTTATTCTGCGGCAAAAACTGAGGTAACTATGGCTAAATTAAGAAGTGCAACAACAACTGAAGGGCGTAAACGCGCAGGCGCTCGTGCATTATGGCGCGCAACAGGTATGACCGACACCGATTTTGGTAAGCCGATTATTGCCGTAGTTAACTCGTTTACACAATTTGTACCAGGGCATGTTCACCTTAATCAGTTAAGTGAACTTATGGCTGAAACCATTACACAAGCCGGTGGCGTCCCTAAAGAATTTAATACTATTGCGATTGATGATGGTATTGCAATGGGTCACGGCGGCATGCTTTATTCGCTGCCTTCGCGCGACTTAATTGCTGACTCGGTTGAGTATATGGTAAATGGTCATTGTGCTGATGCGATGATTTGTATTTCAAACTGCGACAAAATTACTCCAGGAATGATGCTTGCAGCACTACGCTTAAATATTCCGGTAATATTTGTATCAGGCGGTCCAATGGAAGCAGGTAAAACTAAGCTTGCTAACATCGATATTAAACTTGATTTAGTAGATGCCATGGTTAAAGGCGCTGATGAATCGGTAAGTGATGCAGATTCAGAGCAAGTAGAGCGCTCTGCGTGTCCAACATGTGGCTCGTGTTCAGGCATGTTTACTGCAAACTCAATGAACTGTCTGCTAGAAGCTATTGGTTTAGCATTGCCAGGTAACGGCACGACGCTTGCGACTCATAAAGACCGTAAACAACTTTATGTTGAAGCGGGGGCTCGTATTGTTGATTTATGTCGTGAGTATTATCAAAAAGATAATCAAGATGTATTGCCACGTGCTATTGCTAACAAAACAGCCTTTATGAATGCAATGGTTGTTGATATTGCAATGGGTGGCTCGTCAAATACGGTATTGCATTTACTTGCTGCAGCGCAAGAAGCGGGCGTTGATTTTGATATGTCGCACATTGATGCGCTCTCTCGTAAAACACCATTTTTATGTAAAGTTGCACCAGCGACACCTGAATATCACATTGAAGATGTGCACCGCGCAGGCGGCATGATGGCAATCGTACGTGAACTTGGCAAAGCAGGCTTAGTTGATATGTCAGTTAATCATGTTGCTGGGTCAACTATGGCTGAGCTCGTTAAAAAATGGGATGCAACAGATCCTACTAACGAAGCGGCGCGCAAATTTTACCGTGCTGGCCCTGCGGGCATTCGTACCACTAAAGCAATGAGCCAAGAGTGTCGTTGGGACGAGGGCGATAACGACCGTGTTAATGGGTGTATCCGAAGTGTCGAACACGCTTTTCGTCAAGATGGTGGCTTAGCTGTACTTTCGGGTAATTTAGCAGTTGATGGCTGCATTGTTAAAAGCGCTGGCGTTGTTGATGAAATGCTACATTTTGAAGGTACTGCAGTCGTGTACGAGTCACAAGATGATTCTGTAGAAGGTATTTTAAACGATGAAGTAAAAGCCGGCGATATCGTGGTTATTCGTTTCGAAGGCCCTAGAGGCGGCCCAGGTATGCAAGAAATGCTATATCCAACTAGCTACTTAAAATCAAAAGGCCTAGCTGAAAAATGTGCACTTATTACTGATGGTCGCTTTTCGGGTGGTACTTCGGGTTTATCAATTGGTCATGTGTCGCCTGAAGCGGCAAGTGGTGGTGCAATTGCTTATGTTGAAAATGGCGACAAAATCATTATTGATATCGCAACCCGAGAAATCACGTTAGCGCTAAGCGATGAAGAGCTTGAAGCACGTAAACAAAAACAATTAGCACGCGGAAAACTGGCGTACAAACCAGTTGACCGTGAGCGCTATGTATCGTCTGCTTTAAAGGCTTATGCATTACTTGCAACAAGTGCTGATAAAGGCGCAGTGCGTGACTTAGCTAAATTGGAGGCGCTTAGTTAATTATGGTCTCTCAAGAGCTCGATTATTTTCGCGCTATTATTCAAGCAAACATGGAGCCTTTGGCTAAAGTTACCGAGGTCAGCGAAATGGCTGAGCTTGGTGCTAAATTAGGTAACCATGTTTGGTTAAAGCGTGAAGACCAACAGCCCGTGTATTCATTTAAATTACGCGGTGCGTATAACAAATTAAATAAATTACCTAAAGGCTCAGTGGTTATCACTGCTTCAGCGGGTAATCATGCTCAAGGCGTTGCACTAAGTGCTTCTCACTTAGGGCATCAAGCCACAATTGTAATGCCAGTAACAACGCCTGAAATAAAAGTAAGTGCGGTACGTGCGCTTGGCGGTGAAGTTGTGCTACATGGGCATCATTTTGATGCCGCAAAAGCACATGCGCTTGAGCTTACAGAGCAACGAAACGGTATATTTGTTCCACCATTTGATGACCCAGACGTCATTGTTGGTCAAGGTACTGTAGCACGTGAGCTTATGCAGCAATTAAACGAGCTTGATGCGGTGTTTATTCCTGTTGGCGGCGGCGGTTTACTTGCTGGGATGGCGGTTTATATTAAATCGCTGCGTCCAGATATAAAAGTAATTGGTGTAGAAGCCGACGAAAGTGCATGTTTACAAGCGGCACTTAAAGCAGGCAAACCGGTAGAGCTTGAGCGCGTTGGTAGTTTTGCTGATGGCGTAGCGGTTAAAATTATTGGCACTGAAACATTTCGCTTAGCGCAAAAGTTTTGTGATGAAGTTATAACCGTCACCAGCGACGAAATATGTGCTGCCATGCAGGATATTTTTGTATCTACCCGTGCAATAGCAGAGCCTTCAGGTGCACTTGCAACGGCAGGGCTTAAAAAATGGAGCCAGCAGTCGGGTTTAAAAGGGTTACATTTAGCGGCTGTTTTATCCGGTGCTAATTTAAACTTTGATCGCCTGCGTTATGTTGCAGAGCGCACTGCGCTGGGTGAAAAAAACGAAGCGTTATTAGCGGTTACTATTAAAGAAGAAAAAGGCAGCTTTAAACAGTTTTGTGCTTCTTTAGGTGGCCGTGCTATTACTGAGTTTAACTACCGTTATGCAGGACCTGGTGAAGCACAAATATTTGTAGGTATTGGCCTGCGCCAAGGCGAGCAAGAGCTTAATGAGCTAAAGCAAGACTTAACGAATAATGACTACCAATTTTGCGATCTGTCGGATAACGAACTCGCTAAATTACATGTGCGCTATATGGTTGGCGGAAAAGCACCCGAGCAATTGCATGAGCGCTTACTTCGCTTTGAATTTCCAGAGTATCCAGGTGCGCTTGCACGCTTTTTAGATACTTTAGGTAGTAATTGGAACATTACCTTATTTCATTATCGTAATCACGGTGGTTCGATGGGGAATGTACTGGCAGGTTTTGCTATTGAGCCGAGTCAGTACGAGATGTTTAACGAACACTTAAACCGTTTAGGTTACAGTGTACAAGATGAAACACAAAATCCGTGCTTTAGCCAATTTTTAACATCAAAGCCCCAAGCAGAAAAAGCCGAAAAACTCGCCTCAGTATAATCCTTCTTTAAAGGCAGGCACCTAACTAGGGTGCTTGCTTTATCGCACGTTTTACATATAGTTACAGGTAATCGTCATACTTTTTGAGGGCACCTAGTTGCTATTTAAAGGATTAATCATTGGATTGTGCTTTTTTTGTAGCCATATCGCGGCGCAAGAATCAGTCACATTACAGCTAAAATGGACACATCAGTTTCAGTTTGCTGGCTACTATATGGCAAAGCAAAAAGGCTTTTATAATGAAGCGGGCCTTGATGTAACTATTAAACAAGCTAATCCAATGAAACCTGATACCTTTGCTCCTGTCGCCAGTGGTGAAGCACAATTTGGTGTAGGGCACTCTGGTATTTTACAGCAACGTATAAATGGACAACCTCTTGTTGCTATGGCTGCCTTATTGCAATTTTCACCTTACTGCTGGATGGTTAAAGACACGTCTGATATTTTTCATCCACGTGACTTTGTTAATAAACGTATCACTGCGGTAAGCAAAAATGATGGCACTGAACTACTTATTATGCTTAAACGCAGTGGCGTTGATGTGGATAAACTCAAAGTTTACGATGGCGAAAACCCAGGCCAGGCTTGGATTGAAAACAAGCTAGATGCTATGCAAGTGTATGTTACTACAGAGCCTTATTATATGACTCAACAAGGCGTAGCTCATCGACTTGTTTGCCCACAGCGTTATGGTATGGACGTATACAGCGACATTTTATTTACCAGCGAAAACATGCTTAAGAAAAATCCTCAAACGGTCGAAAAATTCTACCAAGCGAGCCTAAAAGGGTGGCGTTATGCAATGATGAACATGGATGAAGCCATTGCAGTCACCCAGCAAAACTATGCACCGGGTAAAAGCTTTTATCAGCTCGCTTTTGAGGCTGAAGTACTAAAAAGTTATATAACCCCACCCACCACCAGTTTAGGGCATATGTCGATAGCAAAGTGGCGCTTAATTGCGGACTTATATGGCATACAGCAAAACGAATTTGACGAAGTAAAATCTCACTTTATTTATAAATACCAAGAACCTGAAAAGATGCAGTTATCGTGGATGCTCATGGCAGCTATTTTGGTAAGTATTATTTCAATACCTTTGTATTTACGGCTGATTTTTAGTAAAAATTAACTGCTTAGGTAATTCACGAAACTGATATAATTAATTGTCTTTTTTATTTTTTAAGCTGTTATGACTTTAGCTGAGCAATTTTTAGCACTTGATTCACTTTTAATGCGTCATCGTCAGTATTGGCAGTGCACTGCATTTGATTTTGACACTATACCTTGGCCAGAGCTACAAGGCATACTTAGCGAACTAACTGATGATCAGGTAAGCGTTCTTGATAACGATCAAAACCAGCTATACCAATTTTTTAGCCAACATATAAGCCAACTTGATGAACTTGCAAAGTTATGCGAGTTACCTAGCGCAGCCCACTCTCAAGCTGATTATCCATTTTGGATAAGTAACGGCATTAAAGGTCGTAAGTTTGCACAGTTACAAGATTTTGTATCTGCACTACCTAATACCAAGCAACCTGTTTTAGAGTGGTGCGCGGGTAAAGGGCACTTAGGTCGAATGCTTGCGTTTAATGGCGCAAGTAATGTACATAGTATTGAACTGCAACAAAGCTTATGCGAGCAAGGACAAAAAAGTGCACAGCAACAAGGCTTAGCAATGCACTTTAGCCAAGCAGATGTATTAAAAGACGATATCACTCAATTTTTTAATACAGACATGCATGCTGTAGCGCTTCACGCATGCGGTGGCTTACACCAAGCATTTATGCGCCAAGCAAGTTTAGCGAAAGTACAGCAAATTAGCTTTTCACCTTGTTGCTACCATTTATTTACGGCTAATGAGTACCGTGCAATGAGTGAGGTTGCAAATAAAAGTGAGCTTAATCTAACGCATCGTGATTTAAAGCTCGCATTACAAGAAACTGTCACAGCGCCTTCTCGCCTGGAAAAAGTACGTAAAACAGAACTTGAGTGGCGACTTGGTTTTGATGCACTAAGAAAGTCGATCACTGGCGAGCAATATTACGTAAGCGTACCTTCGGTCAACAAAGCTATATTCTCAGATTCGTTTAAATCGTTTTGTGCATGGGCTGCAGATAAAAAGGCAATGAAATTACCTCAAGGTACTGATTATATTAAATATTTAGAAGTTGGGGTGGCTCGGAAAAAAATCACTGACCGAGTTGAACTGGTTCGACATGTGTTCAGAAGGGCAATTGAAGTTTGGCTTGTGCTCGATCGTGCTTTATATTTGCAACAGCAAGGTTATCAAGTAAGCGTTAAAACGTTTTGTGAAAAGCAGTTAACGCCTCGTAATATTTTGATTCTTGCTAATGTCCATTAAATTTCCGTCCTCGACTTAATAAGAGATGCAATGAGAAAGTTAAAAAATTTATTCGATAACAACAAACGTTGGGCTGCTCGTACAAGTGAAGCAGACCCTGAGTTTTTTAAAATTTTATCTATGCAACAAAATCCAGAGTATTTATGGATTGGTTGTTCAGACTCTCGTGTACCTGCAAATCAAATAGTTGATTTATTACCAGGCGAATTATTTGTACATCGTAACGTTGCTAACGTGGTTGTACACACTGACCATAACTGTTTATCGGTTATGCAGTATGCTGTAGAGGTTTTAAAAGTAAAACATATAATGGTAGTAGGTCACTATGGCTGTGGTGGCGTACAAGCCGTTTTAAACAATGCAAAATTTGGCTTTATTGATAATTGGCTACGCCATGTAGGGGATGTAAAAGAAAAGCATCTTGAACAACTTGACGCAATGCCAGAAAGCGAGCGTTTGAGCCGCCTTATTGAGCTAAATGTAATTGAGCAAGTACGTAATGTATGCCGTACTAACATTGTGCAAGATGCGTGGGAACGCGGCCAAGAGCTAAGCGTTCATGGTTGGGTTTATGGTTTGGAAAACGGCCATCTTCATGATTTAGAATCTGTAGTAACGTGCGCGAGTGAAGAAACGCAAAGCTATAAAAAAGCAGTACAACACGTATTTAAAAAAGTGGGTGAAAATAAATAAATCCATGACTGAAACGGCGGTGTTAATAGGTGCTACAGGCTTGGTCGGTAATGAGTTGCTCCATAAGTTACTTAATAGCGATCGTTATACAAAAGTAGTTACGTTAAGCCGTCGAGCTCTGCCTGTCACACATGCAAAGCTAGTTAATCACGTTATTGATTTTGAAAAATTAACTCAATATGTTGAGCTTTTTAAAGGTGATGTATTGTTTTCGTGTTTGGGCACAACCCGTAAACGAGCGGGCTCGATACACGCTCAGCGTAAAGTAGATTTTGATTATCAGTTTATAGCGGCGCAGTTAGCGGCATGTAATGGCGTTACGCATTATTGCTTAGTGTCATCAAGCGGGGCAAATACACACAGTAATAGTGCTTATTTGAAAATGAAGGGAGAGCTTGAGCAACATATTAAAGCACTCCCTTTTGATAAAATAAGTATTTTACAGCCATCTTTATTATTAGGTGATCGTGAGCAATTTAGAGTGGCAGAAAAGATAGGCAGTATTATTTTTCCTGTTATTACACGATTTGCGTTTTTAAAGCGTTACAAACCAATAACTGGCGAACAAGTTGCGCAAAAAATGCTGAGTGTGAGTTTAGCTCAGCAGGCTAAGTTGTCTTATTATGTACTTGATGAGCTATTTGAATAAACTTGGTAAAACGCAAAAGGCAGCCTAAGCTGCCTTTTTTGTACATTAAAATAATACCAATTTTATTAAAAAAATGATCATCCTAGTGTATTAAATAACTCACTAACTACGTTAAAAATTATTTATATAGAACAACTATGTACCACAATTTTAGCCTTGTTATTGAGCTATTTTCTTATCGCTATAATAAAACACTAATTTAATGCAATTGGTATAATTATTCAGCGTCAGTTTTAGCGCTAAGTTGTTGCTCAAGCAATGAAACTTTAGCTTCAAGTTCGGTTAACTTTTCGCGAGTACGAATAAGTACTTGGCTTTGCACATCAAATTCTTCACGGCTCACAAAGTCCATCTCAGCAAGCTTGTTTTGTAGAACTTGCTTTGTTTTACCTTCGAGTGTGTCTGCTAGGTTTTTTACGCCTTGTGGCATATTGCTAGTAATTTGCTTAGCAATTTCTTCAAGTTTTGCTGGGTTGATCATATTTGTCCCTTCGGCATTGCCTAAATGATAATAACTAATATTACCTTATACCCGCGGTATTTAACACATGATCATCTTTACCTTAATTAATTAAGGCAATTGCTATGCTCGCTGTAATGGTTACGTTAAAATTGCGCGTCTTTTAAATTTCTTTGGTCGTTATGAAACTCAATCCTAAACAAGATGAAGCCGTAAAATATATTAGTGGTCCCTGCTTAGTACTCGCGGGCGCAGGCTCTGGTAAAACCCGTGTTATTACGAATAAAATCGCTTATTTAGTGAAAAAATGTGAGTACAAAGCGCGAAATATAGCCGCTGTTACTTTTACCAATAAAGCAGCCAAAGAAATGCGTGAACGAGTACTGCAAACACTCGGTAAGCAAGACGCTAAAGGTTTATGGGTATCAACGTTTCACACACTCGGTTTAGAAATAATAAAAAAAGAGTTGAGTACATTAGGGTTTAAACCCGGCTTTTCGTTATTTGATGATCAAGATACCAATCAGCTTCTTAGTGAACTCACCGAAGATGAGCTAAAAAAAGACAAGGACTTACTCAAACTACTTAAAATGGAAATTGGTAGTTGGAAAAACGAATTAGTACTGCCAGAGCAAGCAATACGCGAAGCGCGTGATCCGCAAAAAGCATTGTTCGCGCAGTTATATGGGCGCTATCAAAACCAGCTGCGTGCTTATAATGCACTGGATTTTGATGATTTAATTATGATCCCTACTTTGTTACTTACCAATAACGCCACTTCTCGTGAGCGCTGGCAGCAACGCTTTAAATACTTGCTGGTGGATGAGTATCAAGATACCAACACAAGCCAATATCAACTTGTTAAATTGCTAGTAGGCGAGCGTGCCCGTTTTACTGTGGTAGGTGATGACGATCAATCAATTTACTCATGGCGTGGTGCTCGCCCGCAAAACTTAGTGTTATTAGGTAAAGACTACCCAGGGCTTAGACTTATAAAGCTTGAACAAAACTATCGAAGTGCAGGGCGAATACTAAAAGCGGCTAACATTTTAATTGCCAATAACCCACATGACATAGAGAAAAAGTTATTTAGTGAACTAGGTTACGGTGAGCCGATTAAAGTAATAGGGTGCCGCGATGAAGAGCATGAATCTGAGCGTGTGGTTGCTGAAATAATCTCACATAAGTTTATGAAGCGAACCAGCTATAAAGATTACGCGATTTTATATCGTGGTAATCATCAAGCACGTGGCTTTGAAAAATCACTAATGAGTAACCGTATCCCTTATAAAATTAGTGGCGGTATGTCGTTTTTCGCTCGCTCAGAAATTAAAGATATTATGGCGTACTTACGCCTATTAGTTAATCAAGATGATGACAATGCGTTTTTACGTATCGTAAATACACCACGACGCGAAATAGGTACGGTTACCCTTGAAAAGCTTGGTACGCTTGCTAATGAAAAGCACGTGAGCTTGTTTGCTACCTGTTTTGATAACGATTTAGGCTACAGACTAAAAGGGCGTGGCTTTAACGCGCTTGCTGGATTTGCACGCTGGGTTGTTGAGCTATCTGATAACGCAGTACGCGGTGATACGCTCGAAGCTGTTAAAGACTTAGTGCGTAATATTAATTACGAGGCATATTTGTACGAGTCGTCACCGAGTGCAAAAGCGGCTGAAATGCGTATGAAAAACGTATCAGAGCTGTATCGTTGGATAACAGATATGTTGACCGGTGATGCCGACAACGAACCAATGACATTAGCCGAGGTTGTTAGCAAGCTAACCCTTCGCGATATGCTTGAGCGTAACGAAGAAGAAGATGAAACCGATGCAGTGCACTTATCAACACTACATGCATCAAAGGGCTTAGAGTACCCGTATGTATTTATGGTGGGTATGGAAGAGGGTTTACTTCCGCATCAGGTAAGTATTGATGAGGACAACGTAGATGAAGAACGTCGCTTAGCTTATGTTGGTATTACTCGCGCACAGCAGGAGTTAACACTTACTTATGCAAAAATACGTCGTCAATTCGGTGAAACCTCGCAAACTGAATTAAGCCGATTTGTACAAGAGTTACCGCAGGACGATCTCGCGTTCGAAAACAAAAAGGCGCCAAATACCCAAGCAGAGCGCATGGAAAAAGGCCAAGCAAGAGTCGCTAACCTTCGCGCCATGTTTAAAAAGCCTGAGTAATACCTCAGGCTAACTTTATAGAGACTGAGTTGCTTGCACTTCAGGTAACTCAGAGCATACTAAAGCGTGTTGTTTACCTACAAAAAATGCCAAACCGTGTTTATCTAATAAAGCTCTAAAATTAAGTATTGAAGGGCCTTTAGCAATGACCTTCATTGCTTTGAGCTTTGTAATTGCAAGCACGCCCTGTAGCTGAAAATCGTAACTTTCTTGTTGTAAAACACGTTTACTAAAGGTCGAGCTAAGTAGTAAATAATCAAAATTAATATCGGTTAGTAAATTAAGTTCGCACCTGTCTTTAGCAAAATTGTTTAAACCAATTGAATAACCAAGTTGTGATAGCGTTTTGAGGTTTTTTATTTGCGTTGCACATGCGTGGCGAATTTCTTGCTCATCAAATAGCAAACAGAGCTGGCTTTGTCCTTGTTGTTTATTTAGCGTATCTGTAAATAAAACAAATTCGTGTTCCTCAAGTAGCAAACCAGAGCAAGGAACCAATGCCATAGCTACATTTGCAGTAATTGCTTGTGCATAGGCGCGTTGTAATAGTTGTAACTCTACTTGCAGATGCTGCTCTTTATCTGATGCAAACTTTTTCAAAATATCAAAGCTAGTAAAGCCAAGTATTGGGTGTTCACCAAATGCTTCAAATAAAGATTCAGACTGATGTTGCTCATCAAGAGTAATTATTTCTGAGCTTCTAAAACTCATAGGTAATATATCAAGGTGATGTTGTGCTTTTAGAGTCTGCGCAGGTATTGATTGCGTTAATAGCGGATGAAATAACTCGTAACGATTTTTTCCTGAGTTTTTGGCGTGATACATGGCGGCATCGGCATCACGAATAATTTCATCTGTATGCGTATAGCTTTTCTTTGAGTAGGTTATCCCTATACTTGCGCCACTTTGTAAAGACTCACCTTTGAGATAAAAGGGTTTTTTCATTAAATCTATAATACGATTTGCAACATCTTCTGCTTGTTGAGGCTCAGTTAAGTGCGTTAATAAAATAACAAATTCATCCCCGCCTAAACGTGCTAGTAAATCATGCTCGCGTATACATTGGGCAAATAACTCACTCACGTTAATTAAAAATTGATCGCCTGCATGGTGGCCAAGCTGATCGTTAATATCTTTAAATTTATCTAAATCGATAAACAAAACAGCAAAGTGGTGCTCAGGAAAACGTTGATAATGTTGTAGCGTTTTTTCGAGCTGAGTTAAAAATAGACTACGATTAGGCAAGCTCGTTAGTGAATCGTGATGTGCATCATGATAAAGCTGCTGCTCTATTTTTTTTCGCTCATCTATTTGCATTTGTAGGTGCAGATTAGTTTGACGCAATTCTTTGGTTTTTTCGTTTACTCTAAATTCGAGTTCTTGATGGCTTTTTGCAATTGCTTGATTGACGAGCTTTGTTTGTAAAACAGCTGCAATTTGATGCGATACAAAGGTAATTAACTCGCAATCATCTCGGCTGAAAATATGTTTGTTATCGTAGGCTTGGCAAACAATAAGGCCGATAACACCTTGAGCTGTTTTAAGTGGAGCGCCTAACCAGCTAGTGGCCATTTGCTCTTTTGGTACAGGTGCTGAACGTTGTACCACACCGCTTTCTATTAATTCTTTTGCTCTACATGGGTGTATTAGTTGTGTTTCTTCGGTGCTTATTACCAGTTCACTATAACCTTTAGCAAATCGTCTTGGCTGTGTATTTTCTTTAAATTCATCTACACAATATGGAAAACTAATCCACCCTGTTTCTTTATCATAAAGTGCAATATATAAGTTTTCTGCGTAGGTAATTGTTTTTATTATTTCGTGTATTTTAAAATAAGCGTCATCAAGGTTTTTAGCTTGTGTTGCTATCTCAGATATTTTAAATAGAATTTGCTGGCGTTGAAGTGCGTGTTTACGCTGCTCTATTTCAAGGTTTAGTGCCTCGTTACTTTGAGTGAGTGCGCGGGTGCGAATTTTAACTTCTGACTCAAGGAGTTCTCGTTTTTTTACACGCTCTATTGCAGTTGCCAAATAAAGCGACATAAACTCAAGTAATTGTATTTGCTGTGAGCTATAGCCTTGTTTTGTATCGTAACTTTGAGCTGCTAATACACCGATAATGTTATGTTCTTGGTAAACCGGTACGCCTACCCAATGTTCGGCAGGAGTGCCTAATGCTTTAAATAAACCTTCTGCTGCAGCATCTTGCATTTGCTGCTTGGTAAAACATGTGGTTTTACCCTGTTTAAATACATAACCCGTGGCGCCTTCATCAAAGCTATTTGATTGGTTAAGGGCGACGGCAATACCATCTTTTTCATCTGAAAAGTAAGAAAGTTCTAGTGATTGACTGTATTGATTTAGCAGCACCACATAAAAACTTTTACTAGGTACGTACTTTTGTAAAATGTCATGGATGGCGGGGTATAGCAGGGTTAGCTCGGCCACAGTACTTGCCTGCTCTGATAATTGGATCAGGGCACTTTGTAAGTGATGTGATTGTTTGTATTTTTCGAGAAGCGCTCTAAGGCGTTTATTTTGATACGCCAATTTACTCGATACTGATAGTTTATCTTCCAATGATCTAACCGGCTATTTTTATTGTATAGTTATTAGCCTTATACTTTCACTTTTAGTGCTTATCGTCAAGTTGATATTCCTACTAAAGCAGTAGCTAGATACACTATTTTAGGCATTAAAAAAGGCTTACAGAAGTAAACCTTTTTTGTATATTTCAATCGAGCTTATTTAGATGTCATAAAGTCGATAGCAGCACTAATCTCATCATCAGAACAATCCATACACGTGCCTTTTGGAGGCATAGCATTAAAGCCATTTAGCGCATGCTCAAGTAAAGTATCTTTACCTTTAGCAATACGTGGAGCCCAATCGTCAGCCGATTTAGGCGCGCCTAGTGCACCAGTGCCGTGACATGCAAAACATGCACCTTGATATACTTGCTCACCAGAACGAGGACCTGTAGGCGCCGCTGCAACTGCAGCTTTATCGCCTTCAAGGTATACAGCACCAACCGGCGCGAGACGTGCTTTAATTGCATCTTCAGTCATAGAGTTATCATATGGCTGTGCGTATGCAGTGGTTGCTAGCAATAATAATGCTGCAGCTGTTAATTTTTTCATTTTGCCTTGCTCACTTCGATTTGAACGTGATCAATCACGATTAAAGATGACGGAAATTAAACCGATTATAACTCTCTGAGCCAATTTATAAAATGCTAAGAGCCGTTTTTATTAATAAAACTGACTACTTTTTGCGTTAACGCAATAAAATTTAATTATTTACTGCTTTTTGTTAAGCAATTTAATAAGCGTAATCAGTCATACAATTAACTTTTTAGATCCTAAGATCAAAATCAATTTATTGATAATACGCTACTAACTAGTTTTGCGATCCCTGCGTCGGCTTCAAGAATCGATTCTGCCAACATGTAAGCAGGGGTGGTAACTAACTTATTTGGTTCATCGATAACTACACCGTCAACCGCACAATCTATATGTTTAGCGCCTAATGTGCTTAGCGCTTGTGCTGTCTCTACATCGTTACCAATAGTAAGTGCGGCGTTATCGTAAATAAATGGGATCAATGCGGGTGCAATACACATATAACCTGCAGGCTTATTTGCTTTTGCAAATGATTTACAAGCATTAAGGACGTCCTGATTGATATTTGCTTTTGCGCCTTTAAGTGCAAAATCGCATAAGTTTTTTGCAGCACCGAAACCGCCAGGTACAATTAATGCGTCAAACTGAGTCACGTCTAGTTCAATCAGCGATTTAATGTCACCTCGTGCAATGCGAGCAGCTTCTGTTAATACATTGCGTTTATCAGGCATTACTTCACCTGTTAAATGGTTAATGGTATGAAGTTGTTCAATATCTGGTGCAAAACACTGATACGTTGCGCCATTTTTGGCTATATGTAATAAAGTTAAAATTGCTTCATTAATTTCACTACCATCGTACACACCAGACCCTGCTAATATTACTGCTACGTTTTTCATGCTTTTGTGCCCCTAAAGTCTTTTTTATAAGTCGATCGGATGAAGTTTAACATGCTCAAAATTTCTCGCGAAAATAAATTTTTAGTACAAAAATCATTCGCAGTGCAAGTCGTTTTGCGGTTTATGCCATTTGCGATCACTTTGCCTTTAAAAAAAATTATAAAGGATCGCTATGATCTTCGATCCATTGTGCTAGAATACTCCTCCGGTTATTTAAATGGACGCGAATAATCAAAGTGAATAACAACAGAAGTAGTCGTTAGAAAACCTTTTTCCACATTGGTTTAAAATAATAAAAAAAGAACCTCGTATTATCTTTTTTAAATTAAAACATACAGTTAAAGCATTTTCTAGGCATTTTATAATGCTTTGGAAGAATAGCTCGTGGCTGTTATCTACACACTTATCCACAGCTTGCTCTAGTTTTAATAACACGATAAACAGTAATTCACAGTCGTTTTATTTACTACCTTATGGCATGCTTATAATTCCCTTAATTTTTTGCATTTAGGATCCAAATTCACCATGGCTCAGATCCCCGAAAACCCACTTATTTTAGTTGATGGCTCGTCATATTTATTTCGTGCTTATCATTCTCCGCCGCATTTAACTAATTCTAAAGGTGAGGCTACGGGCGCTATTTATGGCGTGATCAACATGCTTAAAAGCTTGATCAGACAATATGATCCCTCACACATGGTGGTTATATTTGACGCTAAAGGCAAAACGTTCCGTAACGATATGTATAGCGAATATAAGGCAAATCGCCCGCCGATGCCGGATGACTTACGTACGCAAATAGCACCAATACATAGCATTATCAAAGCGATGGGTTTTCCGCTAATTAGTATCGAAGGCGTTGAAGCTGATGATGTTATTGGCACATTTGCACGCATTGCAACTGAGCAAAAACGGCATGTCCTTGTCTCCACTGGTGATAAAGATATGGCGCAACTTGTAAATGAACACGTTACATTAATAAACACGATGACCGACAGTATTTCAGATCCTGTTACCGTAGTTGAAAAGTTTGGTGTAGGCCCCGAGCTTATTATCGATTACTTGGCACTAATGGGCGATAAGGTCGATAATATCCCAGGTGTTGAAGGTTGTGGACCTAAAACTGCGGTTAAATGGTTAGAAAAATATGGCTCTCTTCAAGGTGTGATGGATCATGCCAGTGAGATTAAAGGTAAAATAGGTGAAAAGTTAGCAATTGCGCTTGATCATCTTCCTTTGAGCTACGAACTTGCGACAATTAAGTGCGATGTTGAAGTGGAATCTGACCTTGATACATTCAAACTTCAAGAGCCTAACAAAGACGAATTAATTGCATTATATGGTGAGTGCGAATTCCGTCGTTGGTTAGCTGAGTTACTTGATAATCCTAAAGATGCAGAAACACACCTAGCGGTACCTACCGAAGCGACTGAATTACCAAAAGTAGAAGACGCTCATTACGAAACTATTTTAACGCAAGCGCAATTTGATACGTTAATAGAGCAATTAAATAGTGCCGAGTTATTTGCATTTGATACAGAAACTACCAGCCTTGATTATATGAAAGCGCAATTAGTGGGTATGAGTTTTGCCGTAAAAGCGGGTGAAGCTGTGTATTTACCTCTAGCGCATGACTACCCGGGTGCGCCTGAGCAACTAAGTCTTGAATTTGTAATGCAAAAGCTAGGTCCAATTTTGGCCGATGAAAACAAAGCTAAAGTAGGGCAAAACCTTAAATACGACAAAAGTGTATTAGCGAATGCAGGTTTTGCGCTAAACGGTATTAAGTTTGACACCATGCTTGAGTCATACGTATTTAATAGTGTGGGTACACGCCACGATATGGACTCGCTAGCACTTAAATATCTAGGTCATAAAAATATTAGCTTTGAAGATATTGCTGGCAAAGGTAAAAAGCAACTTACCTTCAACCAAATTGAACTTGAAAAAGCTGCGCCTTACGCTGCAGAAGATGCCGATATTACTTTACGCCTACATGAAGTGCTTTGGCCAAAAATAGCGGCTGATGGAAAGTTAAAATCTGTATTCGAAGATATAGAAATGCCACTTGTTAGTGTGATTTCTGATATTGAACGAACCGGCGTTGCAATAGATAGCAATATGCTTGCAGCACACAGCCAACGATTAGGCGAGCGTTTAATTGAGCTTGAAAAAGAAGCATTTGAAATAGCAGGCGAACCATTTAATTTAAGCTCTCCTAAGCAACTACAAGTACTGTTGTTTGAAAAGCTTGGGCTGCCTATTATCAAAAAAACACCTAAAGGTGCACCTTCTACCGCAGAAGAAGTATTGCAAGAGCTTGCTCATGATTATCCACTACCTAAAGTAATTATAGAGCATCGTGGTTTATCAAAGCTTAAATCAACTTACACTGATAAATTACCATTAATGGTGAATGAGAAAACCCAGCGTGTACATACGTCTTATCATCAGGCAATTACAGCAACGGGGCGCTTGAGTTCAACCGATCCTAATTTACAAAATATTCCTATTCGTTCAGAAGAAGGGCGTCGAATTCGTGAAGCGTTTATAGCTGCAGATGGTTATAAAATTGTTGCTGCCGATTACAGCCAAATTGAGCTGCGTATTATGGCGCATCTTTCACAAGACAAAGGTTTATTAAATGCATTTGCTAACGGCTTAGATGTACACAGTGCAACTGCCGCTGAAGTATTTGGTGTAGAGCTTGATGATGTAACTACCGATATGCGCCGCAAGGCAAAAGCAGTAAATTTTGGCTTAATTTACGGTATGTCTGCATTTGGTTTAGCACGTCAACTAGATGTGCCACGCCATGAAGCGCAGCATTACATAGATAAGTACTTTGAGCGTTTTCCAGGTGTATTAGAGTACATGGAAACAACACGTGAAAAAGCGGCTGAAAATGGCTATGTTGAAACAATATTTGGTCGCCGCCTACATTTGCCAGAAATAAACGCACGTAATGGGGCGCGCAGAAAAGGAGCCGAACGTGCTGCTATTAATGCGCCAATGCAAGGTACTGCTGCTGATATTATTAAAAAGGCAATGCTGAGCGTTAACCGCTGGGTACACGAACAAGCGCCAAATACGATTAAGTTACTTATGCAAGTACACGATGAATTGGTATTTGAAATTAAAACAGACTGCGCACCAGAATACACAAAGCATATTTGTGAGCTGATGTCGCAAGCTGCAGCGCTTGATGTGCCGCTTATTGTTGAAGCCGACGAAGGTGACAACTGGGAACAAGCCCATTAATGCAATTTGAGCATTTTAATTAAAGCGCCTTTTGGCGCTTTTTTTATGTTTAATAAAAATGGCGAATCACAGCTATTTAATTAGCTATATGCAAGCTTTAGTTAAAATAAGGTTAATTTAAGCAACTATTTGTATTAAATAGTTATATGTTCGTCAATTCGAGCTATTTTACAGGAATATGATTGTATTTTAATGCGTGCTTTTGCTAAAGTCCCGCCTGTCCTATCCTGTAGGACATCCTGTTGATGATGCATCTGAAAGGGTGCAACAAATTGATAGCTTCTCCCCAGTTTGCTATACCGGCCTACCAACTTGTTTGGTGGGCCGTTTTTTGTTTTATGCCTAAAAATCCTATCTAATTAATTCTTTTTTTGCGCTATACCAATTGTATTGTTCATTCGTCACTTCGAGGTGGTTTGGGTACATCGCAGGTGATACCATCGAAGTGCTATCATTTTTATTCTTTTCATTTTATTACTAAGGAGTGCGTTATGTTTAAAGCATTAGCTATTGCAGGTTTTTCTTTATCAAGTTTAGTTATTTCTAATGTTGCTCAGGCTAATTGGCAGCTAGTGAATGATAAAAGCCAACTAAGCTTTGTTTCAATTAAAAAAGATTCGATTGCTGAAGCTCACCATTTTACTAACCTTGAAGGTATGCTTTCTGATAAAGGTGAGTTTAGCGTTAATGTTGATTTAACATCAGCCGAAACTCTAATCCCTATTCGTAATGAGCGTTTAGCTATATTTTTATTCGAAGCGGCTAAATTCCCTAATGCTGTTTTAACTGCAAATTTAACTAAAGAGCTAAGTAATATCAAAAAGCCTGGTCAATATGTATTGAAGGGTATTAAAGCTGAGCTTGATTTTCATGGTAATAAAAAACCATTGGCAATTGATGTACTCGTTAACAGCACGCAAAGTGGTGATTTAACGGTATCATCATTAACACCTATTATTATTAATAGTGATGATTTTGGTGTAACCGAAGGCGTTAAAAAGCTGCAAGAGTTAGCGGGCTTGCCTTCAATTGCCACAGCTGTGCCTGTTACATTTGCAATTACACTTAAAAAACAGTGATTTCTTTAAGTGAGCTTAGTAAGCGATTAAGCGAGCCAAGCAAACCTTTTGATAGTTGGCAGCCTAACCATTGTGGGAAGCTGCCAATTGTTATTAATAATGAAGGG
Organism: Pseudoalteromonas sp. SR43-7; assembly: GCF_014163785.1. NCBI lineage: Bacteria > Pseudomonadati > Pseudomonadota > Gammaproteobacteria > Alteromonadales > Pseudoalteromonadaceae > Pseudoalteromonas > Pseudoalteromonas sp. SR43-7. The sequence continues at coordinate 35,220 of NZ_JACJDY010000024.1, forward strand.
AAATGGTTTTACGATGGCAGCGAAATAACACGCCCAGCCATGGTGAAGCTGTTTGCTTCTGTATTGTGTAAAGAAGGTGAGCAATTTTATTTAAAAACCCCTGTCGAAAAAATAACAATAACGGTTGAAGATGCGCCGTTTATTATTGTTGATTGGCGTTTTGAAAATACAGCGCAAGGGCAAGTGTTGTGTTGTATTGATAATTTAGCTAGGCAGTGGCTAGTGAGCGCTCAGCAGCCTTTGTATATAAAAGACTACAAAGGTTCAAAGGTGCCTTATTTAAAGCTACCGTATGGTTGTAGTGCGCGAGTTTCACGCAGTGTATTTTATCAGTGGGCTGAAAAAGCCGAGTCTGATAAGCTCGGCTATTTTATTAAATCTGCAGGAAAGCAGTTTTATTTATCGTAACGCCAGCGTTTAAGCCTCTGGGTTTGTTTCGTCAGTGATTGTTTCATCGGTAGGTGGTACAGCAATAACAGGGCCTAAAAACCATTCATCTAGCTTTTTAGCTACTTCTGGTAAACCGGTGCCCTTTAATGATGAAAACGCATGAACTGTAATATCCCCATCAAGCGTGCTTAATTCACGGCGAACTTGCAGTACTTGTGATTTACGAGGGCCTTGCTTTAGTTTGTCGGCTTTAGTTAATAGTGCCAATACTGGAATTTCACTACCAATTGCCCAGTTAATTAAATCACGGTCTAAATCTTTTAATGGATGACGAATATCCATTAAAATAACAATACCTTTTAAGCTTTGACGCTTTTGCAGATATTCACCTAACGACTTTTGCCATTTCTTTTTCATTTCGATTGGTACTTTAGCAAAGCCATAGCCTGGTAAATCGATAAGGCGCATATCGTCAACATCCGCTAAATCGAATGTATTGATTAGCTGAGTACGTCCAGGTGTTTTACTTGTACGTGCTAGCTTCTGATCGGTTAATGCATTTAATGCACTCGACTTACCTGCATTGGAGCGACCGGCAAACGCAACTTCAATTCCCGTATCAGCAGGTAATTTAGTAATGTCGGGAGCGCTTGTTACGAAAGACGCAGTATTATATTTGATACGAGATTTGAGCACAGGCTCTCCTAAAACTTAAAAAAATAACATTGAGTAAACCAAATTCACTCAGGGCGCGTATTTTATACTATAAAGGATGTATTAAAAAGCGTATTTAACCACCTAAAAACAGCACCTATGGTACATTTAAAACATGTTAAAGCTTAATCTAAGTCAAAACCCTGTAAATTATAAGCTTAATATGTGTAGAAAACGTGCCAGAGAATTTATTATCGTGTAGAATATATGTATTACAACATCACGATTGTAGATGATACAGGGTCGGAAACAGAGAATTCACCATGAAAAAAATAGCACTATCTTTAACAATATTGCTTGGTGCGTTGTCAGCAAGCAACGCAACAGCATTTGATGGCGATGTAAACGCAGGTAAAGAAAAATCAGCAACGTGTGCGGCTTGTCACGGCCCAGACGGTAATGCGCCGGTTAATATTTACCCTAAAATTGCAGGTCAACATCCAGATTATATCCTTAAGCAACTTCAGGATTTAAAATTAGGTATGACGTCAGGCGGCAAAGAAGGGCGTATGGATCCAGTAATGAGCGCTATGGCTATGCCACTTAGCGAGCAAGACATGAAAGATCTAGCTGCTTATTTTTCTTCAATGAACATGACTGAAGGTGCTACACCTAAAGATGTTGTTGAAGTTGGCGAAATGCTCTTTAAAGCAGGCGATGCGGAGCGTGGGATTCCTTCATGTGCAGCATGTCATGGTCCACGTGGTAACGGTTCATCACTTGCTAAATTTCCAAAAATTTCTTTTCAGCATCCTGGATATATCAAGTCTCAACTTGAAAAATTCCGTGATGGAACTCGTCACAATGACTTAAATGGCATGATGGGCGATATAGCGAAGAAATTAACAGATAAAGATATTGAAGTACTTTCTCAGTACTTAGGTGGTTTACACTAAAGTCGTATTTATTTAGCAATTAATAATAAATACACTACAATGTTTTACAAAAAGCAGCCCGGGCTGCTTTTTTTGTGTGCAAAATTAACGATATCACCCGTTTAAATGTAAGACATTGACCATGCGTGAGTGTGAGAAAAGTCTTCTTTTTATTTCTTATTCATCATTAACCTATTGTATTTTATTGTTTATTTTGTTTTAAAATGTAATAAGTATAATAAAAGTTATATAAACCAGTTGTAACAAAATCATTAACGAGTAAATTAACCACTGTCGCAAAAGAACAATAACAAAACGGAAACAAGCTATAAGGAAAGTGGCGCGGCATGACTACATAGCACAAGATTGGTGCTACTAAAGGAAATAATAAAAAAGTGTCAGGATGACCGAAAATAATAAAATACTCATGGAAGTTTAATAACAAAAACAAAATGGAATGTAACAAGGAACGTAAAAATAATAACAATACGGACTGATAATAATAAAAATAATAAAGACTAAAAAAAGTCGAAGGGAGAAGTGTCCAGATAATGGCGCTCAGATTAGCAGGCGGTAGAGATGTTTTCTCTACCGCCTTTTTATTTGTCCTGTTACAATACCCACCGTTTAAAATTAGCGATTAATTAGCTAAGGCGCTTTTAAATGAGAAACCCAACCTCTATAGCGCAAACTGAATTCTTCTGGCTAGGCCAGCACTGCGATGCCCATTAATTTGCGCTTCGCTCAAAACCTCTTAAGTGAGATGATCAAGATATGAGTAGAACTAAAAAGTCACGCAAAAGCCCAGCAAACGGACCTGTTCGTTTAAGCCAAGATAAGCTTAAAGAAATGCGCGCATTAAAAGAGCAGCGAGTTAAAAAAACCAAAGGCGCAAAGCCCGGTTCTCGTAATGCGCCAGATTTACTAGATAGCGAAAGCCAAAATAGTAATCACGCGCCTAAAGATAAGCGTGTAGGCAGTAAAAAGCCTGTGCCGTTAATCGCAACCGCGCCGGAGCCTAAAGTTGAAATGAAACGCAACTTAAAGCCAACTATTGAGCTGAAAAAAGTAATCGAGCCTGAATTTACACCTGAACAAGAGCTAGAAGCACTTGAGAATGATGAACGTTTACTTAAATTAGTAGAGCGTCATGAAAAAGGTGAAATGCTAACAGGTAAAGATGCTAAGTACTTTAATAGTCGCATTGCCCGTCATCAGGCGTTATGTGAAATTCTTGGTATTGAAGATGAGGACGAAGACGAGTTTGAAGATGACCTTGAAAGCCAAGGCAGTTCTGATTTCGATCAATACTTATCTGATGATTTAGCCAACGAATGGTTAGATGAAGACGACAAATAGTAAGGATAAATAATGAGTACCTCGGTAATTTTAGCCTTACTTTTAGGCGCTGCTATCATAGCTGGTTTGGCATTTTATGCGGGTCAGTTGCTGTATAAGTTAAATGCGCAAAAAAAGTTAATTGCTAAAACGCAGGCTGAACAAAAGCAAAAGCTTGAAAAGTCGCGTTTAAAGCGAAACGCAAAACTAGCCGATAGTATTCATTTAATCGCACGTGCAATGAATGAAGAGCAGTGTGAGTTTTCTGAAGGCTGTTTACGTATTTGGGTACTTATGTCTCAGTATGCCTTTGAAAGCGAGCGTGATTTAACGACGCAGTATCCTGGTATTTATAAAATGTATCAGGTAGTTAAAGAAATGCCGACGCACGATGCACGTAAAAAATACTCTAAAAAAGAGATTTTTAAGCTAGATAAGGCTCGCTGGCAAGCTGAAAAAACACTTAAAGATGAAGTTAAAGCGGATTGCGCTAAAATTATCATCGAGTTTAAAGCCGCTCCAGGTAGCGATAAAGTCGTTTTTAATTAAAGCTACAACTTAAATACAAAAAGCAGACCTAGGTCTGCTTTTTTTGTGCCGATGTATTTATTATCCAGAGTTCAGGCTAAATCACCCTTGAAAAGCGCGTTGCGTTAATTTGTTTTTGTAAGTGAGCATCGAAGCACATACAAATAATACGAATGAATAAGTTCCCGCGTGGTGTTACGCTAATTTTATTATCAATTATAGTGACTAGTTCATCTTTTATAAGTGGCGCCAGCGCTACTAATGCATCCTCAAAGTAGTCATTAAATATAAGCGCGTGTTTTTCACTAAAGCCTTGTATATCTAATTCAAATTGGCAAATGAGCTGTTTAATTGCATCAGCACGAGTTACATCATCATGTGTTAAGTGCATTCCTTTATTAAGAGCACTGCCGCTTTGTGTTTCTACGCTGTGGTAATAATGTTTTAATTCTTTTTGATTTTGTAAAATGGCGGTGCCAATTTGTGAAATTGATGACACGCCTAAACCTAATAAATCACAATTTCCATGGGTTGTATAACCTTGAAAGTTACGATGTAACTTGCCTTCATTTTGCGCAACAGCTAGTTCATTATCAGTTTTTGCAAAATGGTCCATACCAATAAATTGATAGCCTGCTTGCGTCATCTGCTCCAGCGTATTTTTAAACATGGTGAGCTTATTATGAGCACTGGGTAAATCTGCATCTTTAATCTTACGCTGTGCAGCAAAGCGCTCTGGTAAATGCGCGTAGTTAAACACTGATACTCTGTCAGGGCTTAGCTTAATGAGTTGCTCTATAGTTTGTTTAAAGCTTTGTGGTGTTTGCAGAGGAAGCCCGTAAATCATATCTGCATTAATAGATTGAAATCCCAGCTCGCGAGCTTGTGTAATTAATTGCTTAACGGTATCTGCATTTTGTGGGCGATTAACAGCAAGTTGCACGTCATCGTTAAAGTCTTGAATCCCAAACGAGATGCGGTTAAAGCCAAGCATCCTTAAATCAACAAGCATATTATCGGCAAGTGAGCGTGGGTCTATTTCAATGCCGCGCTCTGTCGTGCGTGTAAAATTAAAGTGTTGTTCTAAAAGCTTAATTAAACGGGTCATTTGTTTTGCGGTTAAAAAGGTGGGAGTACCGCCACCTAAATGTAATTGCTCAACCGTGTAGCTTTTAAATAAAGGCGCTTGGGCAGTAATTTCTTTTGCTAAAAAGTCGAGATACGTATCTGCCTTAGATTGATGACGGGTAATTATTTTATTACAGCCACAGTAGTAGCAAAGCTGACTACAAAACGGGATGTGAATATATAAAGAAAGAGAGCGACTTGTTGACGATTCTATAGCGCTTAGTAGGTCTTGTTGCTGATATCCGTCACGCAGTGATAAAGCCGTGGGATAAGAGGTATAACGCGGACCAGACACATTATATTTGTTTATTAGGGTTTCATCCCATTGTGGAAGTTTAATCATCACGCGCACCTAAGTATTTATTTAGGAGGGATTATAAAAAAGTACTCAGGAAGGCGGTTTGATCTACAACAAAAAAGGTGCCGAAGCACCTTTTTTAATAAAATATAACTTAAGACAACCTAATTAATACGTAATAGTATGAGCATCTTTAAGGTATTGAAATAATTCTTTATAACCTTTACCTGGCTTTTCAGCTTTCGCTTCTTTTGCTGCATTACGAACTAATTGGCGCATCTGTTGACGATCAAGAGATGGAAACTGCTCAATAGTCTCATTGATAAGGTCATCACCTTGCTCAATTAAATCTGAACGTAATTGCTCAATTTTTTTGACCAATACTTCAGCTTGGTTATTTTTATTAAGCATCACATCGATAATCGCTTTAATATCATCAATGTTTTCTACAGTACGCAGTGTTTTAGCGATGTAATTTAAGTGGCGGCGGTACGCGTCGCTTTTGTTACTTATTTTATCAGCAACAACCATCGCTTCTTTTAAATCGTCATTTAATGGCAGGCGTTCGCGCTGTTTTTTACCCATTTTGGCAATTTCAGTACCTAACTGATGAAACTCTTGCGCTTCGCGTTTAAGCTCCGTTCTTGATACATATTCAATTTCTTCTTCAATTTCAGCAGGCTTGCCTTTTTTCTTTGCCATGGGGTGCTCTTAAATAAAAATAACTTTTGCCATTATACATGAATATGATACTTAGGAATATTAGCTGATGTGATGCATTGAGTGTGTTAGCATTTAAATATAAGAAATGCGTGCATTATGCCTCTAAGGCTCAGGACTTAATTTATGAAAAGCCAACAAAACGATCCAATTTATTCTCAAATATCGCAAGTTAAAGATGCGGTAGCAGAAGTACTCGAACATGCTAAAAAATTAGGCGCTACAGCTGCAGAAGCTGCGATGTCTAGCACGTCTGGTTTATCGGTTAGTACACGAATGGGTGAAGTAGAAACCATTGAGTTCAACCAAGACGGCGGCTTAGGTATTAGTGTATATGTTGGTAATAATAAAGGCTCGGCGTCAACTGCTGATTTAAATCCAAAAACATTGCGCACGGTAGTCGAAAAAGCGATTGATATAGCCAAATTTACATCTGATGACCCATTTAACGGCGTTGCTGATAAAGAGTTACTTGAATTTAATCCTAAAGATTTAGATTTATATCATCCTTGGGATGTAAGTCCTGAGGAAGGCATTGAGCTTTGCCATGCTGCTGAGCAAGCTGCATTAAATGCAGATGAGCGGATTGTTAACTCTGATGGTGCGAGTTTTTCATCGCATCAGGGATTACGTGTTTATGGTAACAGCCACGGTTTAATTGCAGGCTTTCCACGTACTCGTCATAGTATTAGTACTATGGTAATAGGTAAAGATGGCGAACACATGCAGCGCGACTCTGCTTATACAGTTGCTCGCGATCAGGCTGGTTTAAGTGATGCGGCGGCAGTGGGTCTTGAAGCGGCAGCTGAAACCTTAGCTAAATTAAACAGCCAAAAGTTAGGCACAATGAAAGTGCCTGTTATTTTTAGAGCAGATATTGCAAATTCATTGTTTAGTCACTTGGTGTCGGCAATTGGTGGTGGCGCGCTTTATCGTAAATCAAGTTTTTTACTTGATAGCTTAGGCACTCAGGTATTTAGTAATTGTGTGAATATTGCTGAGCGCCCACATATTTTAAAAGGGTTGGCATCGTCACCGTTTGATAGCGAAGGTGTTAAAACATTCGATAGAGAAATAATTCAAGGCGGCGAGTTACAAACTTATTTATTAGCAAGTTATGCTGCGCGTAAAATGAACATGACCCCAACAGGGCATGCGGGCGGTATACATAACTGGCTCGTTGAGCAAACTCATAACGATTTAACTGCACTATTAAAAACCATGGGTACTGGCTTATTAGTTACAGAGCTAATGGGGCAGGGCGTAAATACCGTAACGGGTGACTACTCTCGTGGTGCTGCAGGTTTTTGGGTTGAGAATGGTGAAATTCAATATCCGGTAAGTGAAATTACTATTGCTGGTAATTTAAAAGACATGTTTAAAGGTATTTCTGCCATTGGTGGTGATATAGAACGCCGTGGTGGTATTCAAACAGGCTCAGTACTAATAGAGCAAATGCAAATAGCCGGCGCGTAGTATTAATACGCAGTGTATACTTAGACCCAGAGTATTATCTCTGGGTCTAAGTGAGTTTTTACGAGGTGTAAAATGGCTAAAGATAGATATGCACCAAAACCGCTAACCGATATTATGGCGGGGTTAAATAATCGTTTATCGGCTTATGCAGGCAAAAGCCAAGCACTTGATACACAGCAAACACTATTAAAAGATTTTTTAGGCCCTAAATTGGGTGATAAATGCAGAGTTAGTAATTACCGAGACGGCACGCTAATGATAGAGGCGGTATCTGCGCCTATCGCACTTAGGCTTAATTATTTAAAAATGGATATGCTTTCACACTTTAGAGCTGCTGGAATGGCAGAGCTCGGGCAAATAAAAATAACTGCAAATCCTCAAGCAACTCAGCGATTAAGTACCGCGAATAAATCGGGCAGCCCTACAGTTACCAACTCACGGAAAATGAGTGAGCAAACCGCTAATTACTTAAATGCGATAGCGGCTTCTGCCCCCCCTTCATTAAAAGAAAAACTAGAGCGTTTAGCGCTCCACGGAAAGAATAAAAGTTAGCCTTAGCCACCCACTATATTGTTATTGGTAGGGCTATTTTTGCAGCTCACCGCATTCAAAATACTTTGTTACATATTCCATTTTATTGTTGGTCTAATGAGGTTTATGATACTGCGTGGTGTGCTTTATTATTTAAAGCTCCCTTGATACCCATTCCATTAAGTAAAAGCGTACAGGCAGTGCTATTTTTACTCCTGCTATATTCAAGAATTTAATGGAGTTGGTATGTGATACCAACCTGCATAAATCTTTGATCAATTTAACGAATTAAATTGCACTATAACGTCGTTAAAAATTTTTTATTTAGAACAACTAGATACAAAAACTTTTGCCTAGTTCTAGCGTAATTTTCTTAACGTTAAATAGACCCCATACATAAGCAGATTGGTATGATTTAATTCTAACTAACAAACGGAATCATTATGAACAAAGTAACAATGGCCGCTGCGAGCATAGCGCTTGCACTTGGTCTAGTAGGTTGTGGTGAAAAACAACAAGAAGCTAAAGTAACCGATACTCCTGTAGTAACAGCACCCGCTGAAAAGCCACTAGAGCTTGGTATTGAACTAGCGAATATGGATAGTTCAGTGCGCGCACAAGACGATTTTTATTATCATGTAAATGGACAGTGGTTAGCAAAAACTGAAATACCAGGTGATAAGTCTAACTACGGTTCTTTTTCGCAGCTATATGATGAGTCACAAAAAGCGATGAAAATTGCCCTTGAAAACGCAGCCGCGAATAAGGCCGCTAAAAAAGGCAGTGATGAGTATAAAATTGGCGCATTTTATAAAAGCTACATGAATCAATCTGCGCGTAATGAGCTAGGTATTACGCCATTACAACCGTCATTAGATACGATTGATAGCGTTAAATCTAAAGCTGACTTAGTGGGTTTAATGGCTAAAATTCAAAAACAAGGCGGCACTTTACCGTTTGGTTGGTTTGTAAATAACGATGCTAAAAACTCGAGCGAGTATGCATTGTATTTATCTCAGTCGGGTCTTGGTTTACCAGATCGTGATTATTACTTAAATGATGACGAAAAATTCACTAAAATTCGTGCTTCTTACGAGCAATACATCACAGATGTTTTAGCAAAATCGGGCGTTAAAAATGCAGCAGAAGCTGCCAAGAGCGTACTTGCATTTGAAAAAACACTAGCTGATGCTCAGTGGAGCCGTGTGCAAAGCCGTGATGCAACTAAATCTTATAACAAGATGACAGTAGCAGACGCAAGCAAGTTGATGGGGGAGCTTGATTTAGCTGCATTCTTTAAAGATGCAGGTGTGAGTGCAAGTGATATTATTGTACGTCAACCAAGCTACTTAGAAGCACTTGCTACTATTTACAAAGATACTGATTTAGCGACGTGGAAAAACTACTTAAAATTTCATTTTGTAAGTGGTTATGCAGAGCTACTTAGCGAAGATTTAGTTAACCTTAACTTTGACTTTTACAGCACAACACTTCGTGGCGTAGAGGAACAAGCACCTCTTTGGAAGCAAGCGGTTGATGCATCTAACAGTGTACTTGGTGAGATTTTAGGTAAGGTATACGTTAAAGATAACTTCCCGCCAGAAGCGAAAGCACGCATGGAAGAGTTAGTTGATAACGTAATTAAAGGTTATGGCGTTGCTATCGAAAATCTTGAGTGGATGAGCCCTGAAACAAAGCTTGCAGCGAAAGAAAAATTAGACAAATTTACGCCTAAGATTGGTTACCCAGACACGTGGAAAGATTACTCAGAGCTAGAGATTAACTCAGACGAGCTAGTAGGTAATTACATCCGTTATAGCGAATGGGCATACGCAGACATGATTGCTAAATTGGGTAAACCAGTTGATCGCTCTGAATGGCACATGACTCCGCAAACAGTAAATGCGTATTACAACCCAGTAAACAATGAAATTGTATTTCCAGCCGCTATATTACAACCACCATTCTTTAATTTAGAAGCGGATGATGCTGTAAACTACGGCGCAATTGGCGCGGTAATTGGGCATGAGCTGGGTCACGGTTTTGACGACCAAGGTGCTAAATACGACGGTGACGGTAACTTACGTAACTGGTGGAGTGAGACTGACCTTAAGCAATTTGAAGAGCGTACAGCGGCTTTAGTTGCACAGTATAACGAATATAAACCGTTTGAAGATGCAAGTGTTAATGGTGAGCTAACGCTTGGCGAAAACATTGGTGACTTAGGTGGTTTAACCGTTGCGCATAAAGCGTATATGCTATCTTTAGGTGATAAAAAAGCACCCGTGATAGATGGTTACACAGGCGATCAACGTTTCTTTATGGGTTGGTCACAAATCTGGCGTCGTAACTACCGCGATGAAGAGTTACGTAATCGTTTATTAACAGACCCTCATTCACCAAGCCACTACCGTGTAATCGGTATCTTGTCGAACATGCCTGAGTTTTACGAAGCGTTTGACGTAAAAGAAGGTGATAAAATGTATATCAAACCAGAAGATCGCGTAAAAATCTGGTAATTGCATTACTATAAATAACAAAAACCAGTAAGTTTTTAGCTTACTGGTTTTTTTGTATCTTGAATTTTTTCATCGACTAAGCACGCGTGTATCCATTCTTCGTTACTCAGTATGTTTTTATAAAGCGCGAGTTGGTTTTGTGCTCGCTCTAAATTATGCTCTGCATGAGATACTTTAAAGTACACATCGTTATTTAAGTAATCAGTTAAAAAACGCACACTCAACATAAGCGGCATTATTTTAGCGCCTAATAATAAGCTTTCTTGCTCTAGTATACTCATGCTGCTTTTTAATGGCGTTACATAGCCTTTAACAATGGCTGAAAATATATCTTTTCGAATAACAACGTTGTGTAAATTTGTTGAATCCTCGGCTTCGGGGGAGCAAAATGTACGTACCATGTCACCAAAGTCATAAAGCCAAAATCCTGCCATGCAGGTGTCTAAATCAATAACTGCTTTTGCATTGTGAGTTGTATTACAAAACAGCATATTATTTATTTTTGTATCGTTATGACACACTCTAAGCGGTATGTGTTTAGCTACCTGACTAAGCTCAGTAATTAAATGCTGCTGCGTTAAGCAATACTCTATTTCGTCAGCGCAGTGCTTTACTCTATTTACAGAGTTATTTGTGATTGCGGTATTTAATTGCTCAAAGCGCATCGCTAAGTTATGAAAATCAGGGATTACAGTGTGCAGCTGTTGCGCATCAAAATCTTGTAATGCATGAGCAAATACGCCAAAGGCGTAAGCCGCTTGCTCGCTCTGCTGGGTATTTTTAACAACGTCTTCGCTGTAGCTATCACTAATATAGTTAAGGACGCGATAATACGCATTATCAATTTTTATTAAGTGTTCATCGTTTTGTGTAGCTATATGTTTGATTATTTCAAGCGGGTAATTATTTTGCAGTTGTTTAGCATTTAAATGCTGCTCAATCAGTTTTGCATTACTCACTAACTGAGCAGGGTTTTTAAATACCTCAGTATTAAGTTTTTGCACAATAAATTGTTTATCAATACTTGTAAGTAGCCATGTACTATTTATATGACCGCTACCAATCGCACTAACTTGAGTTAACTCAGGGGGCAGTGCTAACAGTTCGCTTAGCTTATTTTGTATTGAGATATTCATTGTGCTCACTTATGCCCTTTTTTTATGCGTATCGGGCAACTATTTTTTCGATAATTTCAGCATTCGCTTCAGGAAAATCATAATTTTCTAATTCAGTAATTGCTACCCATTCGCTAGGTTGCCCTTCAGCGCCATGTGCTTCACCGCTAAAGTTACTTACTACGTGTACATCTAATTTAACGCATTTATCGCCGTAGTCATGTTCAATCACCATCAATTGGCTAGAGCTGTGAATGGTTAGTCCAACTTCTTCAATAAGCTCGCGTTTAAGTGCAACAAACACACTTTCTCCAGCTTCAACTTTACCACCAGGAAATTCCCATAAACCGCCTTGATGTTGTTCATCTGCACGTTTACAAATGAATATAGCGTTATTTTTCTTAATAACACCAACAGCTACATGTACAATTTCTATAGTCATTACTTTAAAACTCCATAAAAAAAAGCGACGCTAGCGCCGCTTTTTAATAAGCTACTGACAATATTGGGTTACTTTAATTTACCGCAACACTGTTTGAATTTTTGACCTGATTTACAAGGACAAGGGTCATTACGACCTACTTTTGGTTCTGTACGAGCCATTACTGTCGCAGTTTCTGGCGCTTCGCCACCTACGTGCTCAGCTTCTTCATGTTGGTATTCGCGAGGAGCATTTTCACTTTTACGGTGTTGCTCTTCTACTTTTTCAACATCTTCTTCTGCGCGTACTTGTACTTTACTTAGAATGCTTACAACATCTACTTTCAAGTTTTCAAGCATTTCGGAGAACAGCTCAAACGATTCACGCTTGTACTCTTGCTTAGGATTCTTTTGCGCGTAACCACGTAAATGAATACCTTGGCGTAAATGATCCATTGCAGCAAGGTGATCTTTCCAATGCTGATCAAGACTCTGTAGCATAATCGCTTTTTCGAATTGACGTAAAACAGAATCGCCAACTTGCTCTTCTTTTTGCTTGTATGAATGCTCAACCGCCTGCTCAATACGCTCACGAAGCTTTTCTTCGTATAGTTTATTGTCATCTGCTAACCACTGAGTAATAGGTAACTCAATTAAGAAGTCTTGTTTTAAACGCTCTTCAAGGCCAGGAATGTCCCACATTTCAGCAAGGCTTTGCGGTGCAATGTACTGATCAATTGTATTGCTAAGTACGTCACCACGAATTGCAGTAATAGTTTCTGAAATATCGCCTTCTTCAAGTAGTTCGTTACGCTGAGAGTAAACAACACGACGTTGATCGTTTGCTACATCATCGTACTCAAGTAGTTGCTTACGTACATCAAAGTTACGTGCTTCTACTTTACGCTGTGCATTTTCAATCGCACGGTTAACCCATGGATGTTCAATTGCTTCACCGCGTTGCATGCCTAATTTACGCATCATGTTCGTCATGCGCTCACCGGCAAATATACGCATTAGCGCATCGTCCATCGATAAGTAAAAACGGCTTGAACCAGCATCACCTTGACGACCAGAACGACCACGTAATTGGTTGTCTATACGACGAGATTCGTGACGTTCAGTACCAATGATATGTAAACCGCCGGCATCAATTACTGCATCATGGCGAATTTTCCAAGCTGCTTTAATTTCAGCAATTTGCTCATCAGTTGGGTTTTCAAGTTTTTCAACTTCACTGTTCCAGTTACCACCTAACACGATATCGGTACCACGACCGGCCATGTTTGTTGCAATTGTTACTGTTCCTGGTAGGCCAGCATCTGAAACGATGTCAGCTTCTTGCGCATGAAATTTAGCATTAAGTACATTGTGCTTAATTTTTTCTTTGCGTAAAAACTGCGATAAATACTCAGAACTTTCAATTGAAATAGTACCAACAAGCACCGGTTGTCCACGGTCTTGGCAGTCTTTAATATCAATCAAAATAGCTTCGTATTTTTCTTCTTGCGTTAGGTAAACTAAATCGGCGCGATCATCACGAATCATCGGCTTATTAGTTGGCATAACAACAGTATCAAGGCCATAAATAGACTGAAATTCAAATGCTTCAGTATCGGCTGTACCTGTCATACCTGCTAACGTTTCGTATAAACGGAAGTAGTTTTGGAACGTAATAGAGGCAAGTGTTTGGTTCTCGTTTTGAATTTTTACACCTTCTTTTGCTTCAACAGCTTGGTGTAAACCTTCTGACCAACGACGACCTTCCATTGAACGACCAGTATGCTCATCGATAATAATTACTTCGTTTTCTTTTACAACGTAATCAACATCTTTTTGGTATAGCTTATGAGCACGAAGGGCGGCATAAACATGGCTTAGTAGCGTAATGCTTGCTGCTGAATAAAGCGAATCGCCTTCTTCAATTAAGCCGCGCTCAGTAAGTAGCTCTTCTACTTTAATTTGACCACGTTCTGTTAAATGAACTTGCTTAGATTTTTCATCGATAGTGTAATCGCCGTCACCTTCAATGCCTTCTTCGTCTTCTTTTTCTTGAAGCTCAAGTAAAGGAACGATGGTGTTTATTTCAGTGTATAGCTCAGAGCTATCCTCAGCTGGGCCTGAAATAATAAGCGGGGTACGTGCTTCATCAATTAAGATTGAATCCACTTCATCGACTACAGCATAAAATAATGGACGTTGAACTCGTTCATCAATGCTAAAAGCCATGTTGTCACGAAGGTAGTCAAAACCAAATTCGTTATTAGTACCGTATGTAATGTCGGCAGTATAAGCGAGCTTCTTTTGCTGCGGCATCATACCAGGTACGTTACAGCCTACGGTAAGGCCTAAAAATTCAAATAACGCACGGTTGGTTTCAGCATCACGTTTAGCAAGGTAGTCATTCACGGTAATTACGTGAACACCTTTGCCTGTTAAGCCGTTTAGATAAGCTGGTAGAGTAGCTGTAAGTGTTTTACCTTCACCGGTACGCATTTCTGCAATGCGACCTTGATGTAAAACCATACCACCTAATAACTGCACGTCGAAATGACGCATGCCATTTACACGCTTTGACGCTTCACGTACCACAGCAAAAGCCTCTGGTAGAATGTCGTCAAGGCTTTGTCCGTTATCGTAACGTTCTCTAAACTCAGCTGTTTTAGCTCTTAAATCTTCATCAGAAAGCGCTTCAAGTTGCGTTTCTAGCGCATTGATTAGCGCGACCGTCTTTCTTAAGTTTTTAATAGTGCGGTCATTGCGACTACCAAAAAGCTTGGTAAATAAATTAGATATCATGATAAAACCGTTACAATGTATTCTTTGTCAGCCGAGTATCGGCTAACCCATTTTTAACAATTGGTAATTAATATGTGCTTTTAAGTAACACTTAGAACATATTAATTAGCAATTTTGTATTAAACCGTTCAAAAAGCACTGTTTATTACGTGCGCTACTATACCAGACTCTGCCAAACAACAAACTATCTCAATAAAAAGATCGGTGTATAAAATCGAAAAATTTGATCTGGTTCGTAAAAATCACTTTGTATTACTCAATTACAGTAAAAATAGCAGCGAACTGTAAAGATATGGTGCTAAATAAATTAAAAACAAGGGTTATAGTTGCGCTTAAGTTTTACGCTTAAACACAACTATAAAATGAATGTTTTATAATTTAAATTGATTAACCGTTTTGTTAAGCGCCGCAGCTAAATCACTTAAGTCACGAGCTTCGTCAGCGAGGGTGTGCGCATGGTCAGCGGTACTGTTCACTAAGTTATTAATTGCCGAAAGGCTCGTATTAATATCTTCAGCAACAACAGTTTGCTCCTCGGTAGATGTGGCTATTTGATGACTTTGGTCTTGTACTTTAGTAACCGACTGCGCAATATTGTGAAGTGAGCTAAGCACTTCTTTAGTTTGAAGCACTGAGCCCTCGGTTTGATCTTGTCCTTGTTGCATCATTACTGAGGCTTGTTGAGCTATTTGCTGCAAGCGCGAAATCATATTTCGAATATCGTCTGTTGATTCTTGTGTGCGACTTGCAAGTGAACGAACTTCATCAGCAACAACGGCAAAGCCTCTACCGTGTTCACCGGCACGAGCAGCCTCTATAGCCGCATTAAGTGCAAGTAAGTTGGTTTGATCTGCAATGGAATTAATTACATCGACTAACGCACCAATGTTATTACTTTCTTGCTCAAGACCTGCAACCACTTTAGAAGCTTCGCCAATATGTAATGCCAGTTCAGTCATTACTGTTTGCGCCTGTGTAGAACGGCTAGCTCCTTCAGCTGTAATTGCTTGTACTTCTTCAGCTGCGTTATTTGTGTGTTGTGCGTTACGTGATATTTCAAGCACAGTAGTCGCCATTTCAGTTACCGCTGCGCTCACGCTATCAACTTGCTGCTTCTCTTGCTGAATTTCAGAATTTGTTTTCTCAGAAACACTTCTTAACTGGGCCGCTGCATTACTTAGTTGTTCTGCTTGCGCTGCGGTATCAAGCATCATGGCGTGCAACTTATCAATAAAAGTGTTCATGTGGTTGGCCAGCTGTCCCACTTCATCTTGACTATTAATATCAATTTTTTGAGTAAGATCGCCTTCGCCCGATGCTATATCACGCATAATGTGCGTAAGCGTTGTAATGGGTTTTGAAATCATGTGGGTAGCCCATAAAATCATGGCTAATATAATGATTAAGATAATAATTACCGCCGTTGTTGTAGCGGTTACTGCAGCATTTACGGGCTCTTCAATCATAGTAGTTGGGATAAGTAGACCTACATACCAATCTATATAAGGCTGCTCTAGCTGCAAACGATGGTAAACCACATAAAACTGCTCACCTTTAAAAGTAACCATTTGGCTGCCTTCAAGGTTATTTCGCATTTGTGTATTTAACTCTTTAAAGCCTGCTGTATTCGTAAATTGTTGCTCAAGCGCATCGAGCCCTTCTTTACCGTTTGCACCTTCATCTGTAATTGAAAGTTTATGCCCAGTGGCCTTTGAAAAATGTACTACTTTTTGATTACCATCGAGTAAAAATCCATAACCTTGGCCGTTAAAGCGAATATTTTCGACCATGTCGTTAATTTTGTTTAATTGTAAATCAACACCGCCCATACCAATGAGTTTTCGCTGAGCGTTATAAACAGGTTGTTGTACTACTGCGGATGCTACGCCTGTGGTTAAATCAACAGAGATTGGACCTACGTAAAGCTTGTTAACTTGCATGGCTTCTTGCCACCACCCACGCTTGTAAGCGTAATAAGGCTGGCCGTTGTAGTGACTTGTACGCTCGTTTTCTTTAAAGTACTCACCGGTGGTTGCTGAGGCAAAAAAGGCCGATAAAATGTTTTCGTCATTTGAGCTTAAACGCACAAAGTCTTGGTTTACTTCGTTGTAGCCAGGTGCACTTTCAAGTGCTTGATCGCGAGTATCCCAATTTTCAAAAAAGTTGATTAAATGTGGGTTATTAACAAAGGTTGATACCATTTTACCGTACATTGCGAAGTAACTTTGCATTGAAAGTTGCTCGGTCTGTAGATAACTTTGTGCTTCGTTTTCTATGTTTTCTCTAGAGAGATTGGCAATGTGTTTAACAAAAAATGTTGAGGCGATAATCAGTAAAACGGTAATTGTTCCACCAATCAATAATAATATTTTCTTCCGTAACGATAAATTATTTAGCATGAGTGCGCATATTTTTATTATTTATGAAATTATATCTAATCATATCTTACTTAAAATCTCTATAAAGTTAGATAGAAAGAACTAATTATGCGTTTAAAATAAAGGCTTATACAAAAATGACAAATAAAAGTAATAAATTAGTAGTATTAGGTGCAGGCTGGTTAGGACATGCTTTATGCGTAAGTGCGCAAAAAGCTGACTGGCAAGTACAAGGAACGCATAGAACAGATATACACGAGTTTGACTTTGAGCGTCAGTTTACACTTGAAGATGGACAATTGAGGCATCAAGTTGATTTACAAGATGCTTATTGGGTATGTGCTATTCCACCACGTAGCAGGCACAGTGAAAGTAATTATCCTGAAACACTCACCGCGGCGCTTAAGCTTTCAAAGGAGCTAAACGCAAAGGGCTTTTTATTGTGCTCATCAACCGGGGTGTACGATCAAGAGCCTGGTGTATATAGCGAAAGTAGTGATATTTCATGCACAAACGAGCGCCAAATAAAGCTTTATGAAGCTGAAGAGCAAGTACTTGAGCAAGACGGGAAAGTGCTGCGTTTAGCTGGATTACTAGGGCCTAATAGAGAACCAGGGCGTTTTGTGGCAGGTAAAGAGCTCAATACATCAAGTGAGCAAGTGGTAAATATGGTGCATCAACAAGATGTCATTAATGCTATTTTTGCGGTGATAGAGCACTGGCAAATAGGGCAAAATATTTATAATGTTGTTAATCCTGCGCACCCCACAAAAGCTGAATACTACGCGATGAAGTGTCAGCAACATGGTGGTGAAATGCCAACGTTTACAGGAACTGATTCGGCTGAGCGAAAAATATTAGGCTCAGCCATTGAAGCCTTAGGGTTTAGCTATCAGCACGGTATTTAATATGCTGAAGGCAGGGGACTGCTCTCTATAAAGTCGCATAGCTTACCTTCACTTAGTAATGTATTAGCAGCTTCGATATCGGGAGCAAAGTAGCGGTCTTTATCATAATAACTTACATGCTCGCGTAACAATGCTTTAGCGCTTTGCACTTTATCTGATGGTTCAAGCGGCTTTCTAAATTCTAGCCCTTGAACCGATGCTAACCATTCTATTGCCAAAACACCTTGGGTATTATTGGCCATTTCATCTAAGCGCCTTGCTGCAAAGGTTGCCATAGAAACATGATCTTCTTGATTTGCAGATGTAGGCAAGCTATCAACCGAAGCCGGATGTGCTAATGATTTGTTTTCTGAGGCAAGCGCTGCAGCGGTAACCTGGGCAATCATAAATCCTGAATTTACCCCGCCGTTTTCAACTAAAAATGGCGGTAATTTGGATAGGTTTGAATCGATAAGTAATGCAATTCGCCTTTCTGCTAATGCGCCAATTTCTGCAATTGCGATTGCTAAGTTGTCAGCGGCCATTGCAACGGGCTCTGCATGAAAGTTTCCTCCCGATATTATGTCGCCTACATCGGCAAAAACTAGCGGATTATCGGTTACACCGTTCGACTCGCATAGTAACACTTCTGCAGCTTGGCGTATCTGAGTTAGGCAAGCACCTAGCACTTGAGGTTGGCAGCGAAGGCAGTATGGATCTTGTACTTTTTCACAATTGACGTGGGAGGTACTAATTTGAGAGTGCGTATCGAGTAGCTCTCTAAATACTTGAGCGGTGTCTATTTGTCCGCGCTGTCCACGAATTTCATGAATACGTGCATCAAATGGCGCGCGACTGCCCATTGCAGCTTCTATGCTTATTGATCCGATAACGCAGCTTTGTGCATATAAGTTCTCGCTTCTAAATAGGCCTTGTAGTGCAAACGCAGTCGACGCTTGTGTGCCATTTAATAATGCTAAGCCTTCTTTAGCTGCAAGGGTAAGGGGTTCAAGTCCCGCTATTTTTAACCCTTGTGCAGCGCTAATTATTTCTCCTTTATGTCGCATTTGACCTTCAGCTAATAAAGGTAGACACATATGCGCAAGAGGGGCTAAATCTCCCGAGGCCCCCACGGAACCTTTTTTAGGCACGCATGGATATACTTCGCTACTAAGCAGCTGCATAAAAAATTGGATCACTTGCAGGCGAATACCCGAGTAGCCACGTGAAAGCGAATTTACTTTTAAGGTGATCATTAACCTTACTGTGCTGTCATCCATGTATTCGCCAATACCCGCAGCGTGTGAAAGTACAATGGAACGCTGTAATAATTCAAGTTGGTCGTCGGCAATTTTAGTATTGGCTAATAATCCAAAGCCGGTGTTAATTCCATATACAGTGCGGTGTTCATTAATAACGTTTTGAACGGTTTGCGCGCTGGCTGCTATTTGCGACTCGGCATGCTTTGCAAGGCTTAACTTTACCGGTGAATTATTAATTTTTCTTAGTGTGTTTAAATCAAGTGATCCGGGTGTGAGAGTAAGTTCGAACATGATCATTCCTCGTTTAACATAGGTAGGTCTAAATTTTGTTCTTTAGCGCAGTTTTTTGCTATGTCGTATCCGGCATCAGCATGGCGCATTACACCTGTTGCAGGGTCGTTCCACAGTACGCGAGCAATACGCTCTTTAGCTTCATCAGTACCATCGGCAACAATAACTACACCAGAGTGCTGACTAAATCCCATGCCTACACCGCCACCATGATGAAGCGACACCCAAGTAGCGCCACTTGCGGTATTAAGCAGTGCGTTGAGTAATGGCCAATCTGATACTGCATCTGAGCCATCTTTCATGCTCTCTGTTTCGCGGTTAGGGCTGGCAACTGAACCAGAATCGAGGTGGTCACGACCAATAACTATAGGGGCTTTAAGTTCGCCATTTTTAACCATTTCATTAAAGGCCAGTGCAAGGCGCGCTCTATCTTTAAGTCCAACCCAGCAAATACGTGCAGGTAAACCTTGGAATTGTATGCGTTCCCGCGCCATATCAAGCCAGTTATGTAAATGTGCATCATCAGGAATAAGCTCTTTTACTTTAGCGTCGGTTTTATATATATCTTCAGGGTCGCCTGATAATGCTACCCATCTAAATGGTCCAATACCTTCACAAAATAAAGGGCGAATATAGGCGGGCACAAATCCAGGAAAATCAAACGCGTTGGTAACACCCTCATCAAACGCCATTTGACGAATATTATTACCGTAATCAGTAGTGGCGGCACCGGCTTTTTGTAGTGCCAGCATCGCTTTAACTTGGACTGCCATTGATTGTTTAGCAGCTTTTACTACGGCTTTTGGATCTTGCTCACGCATTTTTACGGCGTGCTCCATTGTCCAGTTTTGTGGTAAGTAACCATTCAATGGGTCGTGAGCAGATGTTTGATCTGTGACTACATCAGGGGTAATGCCTGTTTTAACCAGTGTACTAAATACATCGGCAGCGTTACCTAGTAAACCCACTGAGAGGGCTTTACCTTTAACACATGCATCGGTTATTAATTGCAGTGCGTGTTCAAGACTTGTTGCTTTTACATCAACGTAGCCTGTTTTTATACGAAAATCGATACGGCTTTCATCACATTCAACAACTAGCGCACTAAACCCAGCCATTGTAGCTGCAAGTGGTTGCGCACCGCCCATACCACCAAGACCACCTGTTAATACCCATTTACCACTAGCGCTACCTGCAAAATGTTGCTTTGCCATAGCTACAAAGGTTTCGTAAGTTCCTTGTACTATGCCTTGCGAGCCAATATAGATCCAAGAACCCGCCGTCATTTGCCCGTACATCATCAAGCCTTTTTTATCGAGCTCGTTAAAGTGCTCCCAATTTGCCCAGTGTGGAACAAGATTTGAGTTAGCAATAAGCACGCGAGGAGCATTACTGTGGGTTTTAAATACACCAACGGGTTTTCCTGATTGTACAAGCAGGGTTTCGTCGCTTTCGAGCCTATCGAGGGTTTCTATAATTTTGTCATAACTTGGCCAATCACGAGCTGCTCGGCCAATACCACCATATACAACAAGTGCATGAGGATGCTCTGCAACTTCAGGGTCTAAGTTATTCATTAGCATGCGCTTAGCAGCTTCTGTTTGCCAGCTTTTAGCACTTATTTTATCGCCATGAGGTGCACGTATTACGCGACTTGTGTCGAGTCGGTTGTTCATGTTTTGCTCCTGTTGTATATACAAGGTGATTTGTTATAAAAAAAGCGCAGTAAGCGCTATTGTTTGTTATTTTTTAAATGTTAAGTGGCCACCTAAGCGATATTTACTGCCAGGTGATACAAGGCGCGCAAAGCTTACAATGCCTTTAACAGACCAGGTGCGTCGGATCACTTGTAAGCATGGCTCTTCATTATATAAGCTTAACCATTGGCACATTTCGCTGTTTGGCATAATGGCCTCTACTGTATGCCTTGCTTGGGTAAGTGGGGCAACACTAGATAGATATTCATGAGGTGTAAGCATGCTAAAGTCTTGTTGTAAGTAGCCAGTCGCAAGGGCAGGGTTTACAAAACGCTCTTCTAGCTGCAAAGGGCTGTCGTTTTCGTTATGCACAAGTACACTTCGATATACAACACTGTCAACCTCAACACCAAGTGCAATGGCAATAGGTGCGACTGCATTTATTGATTCGAGTATGAGTACGCTACAGGTGTAGTTGCCGTTACGCTCTTTTACTTCATCAGCAATATTTTTTATTTCAAGTAACGATGACTGCGATTTAAATGTAGCTACAAATGTACCTAACCCTTGGCTGCGGGTTAAAATACCTGCCTCGGTTAATTCGCTTAGTGCTCTGCGGGCTGTCATCCTGCTTACACTAAATTGACTACTTAGTTCGTTTTCAGAGGGAACACGTTGGTTTTCTTGCCACGTACCGCTGCGAATTTTATCAACAATGAATTGTTTTATTTGCGCAAATTTAGGTGTCGTCATTAAATTTATGGTTACATTAAAAATAAACTATATAAATAAGATGACACAATTACCTTGTATATACAAGATGGGTTGTTAGACTATATTTTCATTATTCACGGTGTAAAAAGGGCTGCGATATGCAAAGCACAACACAAAATTATGAGTTAGAAGAAATCGACTTACTTTTAACTGATGCCAATATTGCCACTATGGATAGCAATATAAATGCCCCTTATGGCGCAATTGAAAATGCTGCTATAGCCATTAAAAATGGTAAAATTGCGTGGATTGGAGAGCAATCAACATTGCCTAGTTTTGATGTGTTTGCAACGCCGACATTGAGTGTAAAAGGACAGTGGTTAACGCCGGGCTTAGTAGATTGCCATACTCACTTAGTATTTGCAGGTTCAAGATCGCAAGAGTTTGAACAGCGTTTGCAAGGCGTAAGCTATGAGCAAATTGCGGCACAAGGCGGTGGCATAGCAAGTACGGTTAAAGCCACAAGAGCAGCCGACCGTGAACAATTGTTTGTTGATGCAAAAGATCGCTTAAATACGTTGTTAAAAGAAGGTGTAACCACCGTTGAAATAAAGTCTGGTTATGGGCTAGATACAGAAAACGAGATAAAAATATTAGAAGTCGCTCGTTTATTAGGTGAACATCACCCTATTGATATTAAAACTACTTTTTTAGGGGCGCATGCTCTACCGCCTGAATACAAAGGCCGTGCTGATGAATATATTGATTTAGTGTGTACTGACATGCTTGATCAGGTAGTGGCTAATAATCTTGCTGATGCAGTCGATGTATTTTGTGAAAATGTTGGGTTTAGTTATTCGCAAACCAAACGTGTTTTCCAGGCGGCTAAAAAGCATAACCTCCCAGTAAAATGCCATGCTGAGCAGTTATCTAATCAACAGGGGGCTCAGCTGGTGGCGCAGTTTAATGGCCTTTCGGCGGATCATATTGAGCATCTAGATGAAGAGGGTGTAAAAGCCATGGCAGACGCTGGGACGGTAGCGGTATTATTGCCAGGTGCATTTTATTTTTTAAGAGAAACTAAATTCCCACCTATTGAGATACTTAATCAATATAAAGTACCGATAGCTATTGCGAGTGATTTTAACCCGGGTACTTCACCACTATGCTCAGTGCACTTGATGATGAACATGGCATGCACATTGTTTAGATTAACACCTGAGCAAGCATTAGCTGGTGTTACTCGAAATGCAGCTAAAGCACTAGGTTTAGACGACCGTGGTATTTTAAAGGTTGGCGCAAGAGCTGATATTGCGCATTGGCAAATAAGTCATCCATCACAATTAAGTTACCAATTTGGCGTAAATAAACTGTTAAATTTATGGATTTTGGGTAGAATTAATTAGTTTGTATTATTTTTACTCACATATAACTTGGTTTAAACTTTTTTAGCGAATACGGATGCCGTTAATTTGAACATACTAACCGACAGTAATTTCCCAATATTTTTTAGTGGTGCACTATTAATGGCGATGATCGCCACTTTATTTGCTGTTAAAAATACCAGTATTAAATTTAGTTATTTATGCACAGCTGCTGTTGGTTTAGCTATCTTAAGCAGCGGTGCGGCTTGGCTTGCTATTCTACTAGCCTTTGGGTTTTGTTTTCACTTATGGCAAGCATTTGAGCGAAATAATTGGAGCATGATAATTACCAGCTCAATGGCTGGTCTTTTATTTGTTGTTCTATTTTCAGCTCATTTATTATTGGAAGTTCCGCTATTTTGGGTTGTGTTAGCAATATTATTATTAGCTATTGTTGGCTTTTTAAATGATGAAAGTGCTGAAATAGAAGTCGTTATAGAGCCAGAACCTGAAGGTGATGCATTTATTGAAGAGTCTCCGCTTTCAGTTTTTGCAGATAGAAAACAGTTACGCCAAGGTTACTATGCATGGTGCGACAACAAACAAATAAGCGCAGCGTTAATCGTTATTCGCCTTGAAGGCTTTGAGCAAGTTAACCAGCATATTGGACGCGACTTTGGCGATATACTGTTAGCGCAATCGGCTAATCGAATAAAAGAGCTACTTTCAAGTGACGAAATAGTGACTTTAACTGGGCAAGAAAAGCTAGCCCACTTAGGGGGTCTTAACTTTGCATTTATTTGTAGTTTCGCGAATCAAAAACACTTACATGAATTAGTTATTGACCAAATACTGGGTGCAACGCTTAAGCCATTTAATGTTGCTAACTGCACTGTAGAAGTAAAAGCGAGAGCGAGTTATGTTGATTGTAATGAGCAAGATAACAACTTTGATAATTTAATATCGTACGCATACCTAGCACTCGATAGCCACCCAGATCGCAAGGTTGTGCCTTATCATCAACAAATGATGATTGAATTGCGAGAGCAACAAGCGCGACTAAAGGAATTAGCAAATATTGATTTTTCGAGCGAGTTAGAGCTTTATTTTCAGCCTATTATTTGTAACGAAAACGGTCAAATTGAGTTTTTAGAATTACTACTGCGTTGGCAGCACCCTAAGCAAGGGATTTTATCCGCTAACAGGTTTATCGACGACATTAGAATTGCAGGGCTTGGTTATCCACTCGCTAAATTTGTAATAGAGAGAGCTGCTGAGCTTGCAATGGCGCTTAGAATAGAAGGTATTTCTATACCGCTTAGCATTAACGTATTTGGTCCTGAAATGCTTAACGAAGAGTTTATTGAATTTGTTGATGTTGTTTTAAGTGAGCATCACTTGGAAGCTGGCGATTTAATTGTTGAATGCCCTTTGCATATTTTTACGGGACTAGATGATAAAGGCAGAGGCATGATCGCAAGGCTTAATAACATAGGCTTAAAAGTATGTGTTGATGGACTTGGTGATAACCCGGTACTACTTTCTAAGTTACCAAGCTTAGCGGTAGAGTATATTAAGGTTTCACCTTCACTCACTGCTGACTTTAGTAATCAAAACAATATACGCAGTTTAGTTAGCGGAATGGTTGAAATGCATAACCAACAAAAAACAAAAGTGATTTTTGAAGGGGTAGAAACACTTGAGCAACTTAAGTTTGTAAAAAGCTTAAAAGGTTATGCTGCCCAAGGTTATTACTTTGGTCACCCGCTAAGTAGTATTGGTTTAATGAGCTGGCTAAAAGAGTGGCGATTAGTTCAACAGCGCTAAGTGTTTTCTTTGGCTTGTAGATAGCTATTCACAAGTGCACTGATCACTTGCCCTACATGGGCAGCACCGGCCTCAACTCCGCTAGGGTGCTGGCTAGGCGCTGCTTCACATAAATGTAAGTACTTAGAGTGGCGATGGTTTGCTGCTAAGTGCACAAAGTGCTCAGTGTCATTCACACTAAATCCGCAACATGTGTACGCACTAACCGGCATGTAAGTAATACTATCTAAATCAACTTCAATACCCAGTGGTAAATCGTTAAAATTACTTAATGCGTTTTCAATTGCCTGAGTGAGTGTAATTTTTCGCTTAACTTGTATTGATTGATAGCTATCAAACGTAAAGTTAGCTTCACTCATTGCATCTATAATTGCTTGATTGTTTTTTATCTCATGTAAGCCAATAACGTGGTAATTACTTAGATGTTGCTCGTTATAAGCGTAGCGAAAGCCATTGCCGCTATGGCGACCTTCACATTCTCTAAAGTCGGCATGAGGGTCAAAGTTGATAGCATTAATAGGTGTATTTTTTGACTTACTCAGGGCACGGATAATTCCCAAGCAATTGTTATGACCTCCGCCAATAACGATTGGCTCAAGCCCCGCTTTAAAAATAAGGCTCAATACCGACTCTACGCGTTCATCAAGCTGTTGGCATAAATCTCGTAATTGAGTTAACTGCTGGCCTTGCTGATTATTAAGCTGGTTGCTTTGCGCCATTAAATCATCAGTATTAACTTCACCCAATAAAAGCACTTTTTGAGTGGCAATAAATTGATTGTGAGGTTGGTTTAAAAAGCGTTTTAAAAAAGCCGGCCATGCTTCGTTTGCACCGCCATTTCCTAAGTTTGCTTTTGGGCCGATATCTTCGCAAATACCCAGAAGTACATAGCGGATACCAAATTGAGCAGCGTCAACAAGTGCTTGTTGCAGGTTTACTTGGGTGTCGAGCAAGGCCATTGATTGCCATGCTTTTTTCTCATTTGCGCGGGTAGAGCAAAGTGTTCTAACCGCGCTTTCATCATATACTTTTAAATGGGAAGTCACGTTATACTTCTACAACTTCCAACTCTAATTCTTCTGCAGATAAAACAATGCCTGTGCTATCAGCATAAATAAAGTCGTCATCAAAAAATGATACCCCAGCAAAGTTAACGCCTATAGCATCTTCACCAGCACCTTCGCTGTCGGCTGCAACAGGGATTGAAGCAATTGCTTGAATGCCTAAATCAAGCTCTTCAAGCTCATCAACGTGGCGTACTGCGCCGTAAACAACAATACCATTCCAGTTGTTTTCAAGTGCTAGCTCAGCCAATTCAATGTCGATTAGTGCGCGACGAGTTGAGCCGCCACCATCAATAAGAAGTACTAGGTCTGTACCATCTTGAGAAAGTAATTCGCGGATGAGTTCATTATTTTCAAAACATTTAACCGTTTTAATGCGGCCACCAAAGCTGTGTCGACCACCAAAGTTGATGAACATAGGCTCTAGCACGTCAACCACGTCAGCAAAGTGGTCGCATAAATCAGAAGTGCTGTAATCCATTATTTTATCCTCAAAAGGTACATTAATTTATATCTCAGTATACCCTCCTTATAAGCAATAACAACGACTTAATCGCAGTAAATTTAGGCAAAACAAGCGCTAAATCATTAATCGCAATAATAGTGTATTAAAAGCGTCACTCAATTGTTATTTACAACACATAAGCTAAATCGGTGTTCATATGTTATGCAATGAGGGATGGTGATGAATAATAATATGCTTAAAAAGGTAACTCAGATAGATGAGCAATTATTTTTAACTTTGTTTAATTGCAATTCACCGAGGTGGTTTAAAACAATGGCCTTTGGTTTGTCTAAAAGCGGTGATGGTGGGCTTTATATATTAATATGCTTAGCAGTGTGGTGGCTTAGTAATAATGAACAGCACCAATTATTGCCTGTTACTATATTAATTGGTTTTGCTATAGAAAGACCTATTTACCTACTAGCTAAAAATAGATTTGCTCGGATCCGTCCATGCGACTGCTTAGTAACAAATGCCTATATAGTACCGAGCGATAAATTTAGTTTACCATCGGGTCACAGTGCTGCTGCCTTTTTAGTGGCAATTATATTAAGCCATTTTTTTCCAGAATATGCATTACTACTATTTAGTTGGGCTACCGGCGTTGCTATGTCTCGTGTGGTATTGGGTGTGCACTTTCCTGCTGATATTATAATAGGCGCAACGATTGGTAGTTTTTGTGGTTTATTTGCGTTAGCACTTGTGGTGCCTGCATGAAAATATTGTATGGAGTGCAAGGTACCGGTAATGGTCATATAACGCGCGCTCGGGTTATGGCAAGCTGCTTTAATAAGCTCGGTATTGATGTTGATTATGTGTTTTCAGGGCGCGCAAATAAAGATTACTTTGATATGCACGAATTCTCAGATTATAAAGCGTATCGCGGTTTATCGTTTAGCACTGAAAATGGGCAAGTTAAAAATCTCAAAACACTTAAAAACATGCGAATTTGTAAGTTGGTGAGTGATATAAAATCGCTTGAGATAAAACAGTACGATTTTGTACTTAACGACTTTGAGCCTGTGACAGCATGGGCTGCAAAACGGGCAGGTATACCCGTTATTGGCATTAGTCACCAAGCAGCATTTTTGTCAGATAACGTACCTATGTTTGGTCGTGGCGTACTGAGAAAATCACTTATCAAGCATTATGCACCAGCGACTACCTACTTAGGCGTGCACTGGCAACCATTTGCAAATAATATAATACCGCCTTTTATTGCTCATCATAATCACGACAACCCTGTAGCAGTAATGAACAAGGTATTGGTATATTTACCTTTCGAAAACTTAGATAGCGTTGTTGATTATTTAAAAGACTTTCCCGAAAAAGAATTTTATTGTTATCACCCAAATGCCACCAATCAATCTTTTGGACATATACATTTACGTGCCCCTTCACGCTCTGGTTTTTTAAACGACTTAGCAAACACAAGTGGCGTTATTGGTAATGCGGGATTTGAGCTTGCCAGTGAAGCGCTTAAGTTAGGTAAAAAGTTACTATTAAAGCCTTTAGATGGTCAGTTTGAGCAAGCAGCAAATGCACAAACTTTATTTGCCATGGGCATGGCGCATGTTATGAACTATTTAAACCCACAAGCCCTTGATGATTGGAATAGCGCGCCGCAAAACAAGCAGATAAATTACCCCAGCGATCCCGCGCCTTTAATTGATTGGTTGGTTAAACAACAATGGAATAACACACAATCGTTACATAAAGGTTTGTGGGATAGTGTCGCCTTATAGCCATCACATTTAAACTGTTTAGAATTACCAATAATAAAAAGTTAAATTAATTAGTCGCTTTTGATCTATTAGCTATAATAAAAATGCATATTCAAAAAAGGCGTTAGCGATGAATTTTTTACAAAACCTAACAATTAAACGACGTTTACAACTAAACGCAGTCGTTGTTGGTTTAGCAATGGTGGTCCTTTTATGCGTGATTATTTTTGAATCACGTACAACCTTGAGCTTAAACAAGACTATTCAATTAGCAGAAGAGCTCAACGTACATGCATTAGCATTGCGTAAACATGAAAAAAACTTTTTGTTTTATAAACAAGAAGACGCGTTAACTGCATTTGAAACGGATTTTGAGCAGTTAAGTGATAAAGTAAAAAAGTTACAACAGTTAATGGCTAACCAAGGTATTGCACAGGAGCAGGTCCAGCGCTTTGAGCAACTAATAAATAGCTATAATAATGATTTTGAAACTGTTGTTAAGCTTCAAAAAGAGATTGGTTTAACCCCGACCGACGGGTTATATGGCAAGCTTAGAAGCTCGGTTCATGAAGTTGAGCAACTATTAAAAGAGCAGCAAAATTACCAACTGCTGTCGTCAATGCTGCAACTAAGACGCTCAGAAAAAGATTTCATGCTGAGATTTGATATTAAGTACCTAGGGCGTTTTAATGAGGGAATTAATACATTTAAGCAGCAGATAGCTGCAGCACAGCTGCCAAGCGACTATAAAGCACAAATTAATCCTTTGATTGATATATACCAAAGCGAATTTCAAACACTTGTGCAGGCCCAAACTAAGCTAGGGCTAGATCTTGAGTCAGGCGCACTTGGAGTAATGCGTGACAGTGTAGATAAAAGCGACGCCATTGTTTCTAAAATCGTTAAAGACACTAAGTTACAAGTAGAGCAAAGTGTAGAGCAGGCTCAATTTTTAGCTATTTTGGTATTTGTGATTGCAGGTGTGGTTGTATTAGCGCTAGTTTATTTTACAAGCCACTCCATTATTGTACCTATTGAGCGGGTTTATCACACTATTAATGATATTCGTCGTAATAATGATTTGAGCGTGATGATAGAGCAAACAGGTAAAGACGAAATTACCACCATGACTGTCGACTTTAATAGCTTAATAGGCGATTTTAAGAACTTAATTAACGAAGTTAATGGTGCTTTAAACACCCTTAATGTAGCAACCGAGCATTTATCACAAAGTACCGCAGCAACAAGCTCTGGTATGCAAGAGCAACTACATGAAGCAGACATGGTAGCGACAGCTGCAACGCAAATGCAGGCAACTATTCAAGATATCTCTCATAATACTGAAGCCGCAGCTAAAAAAGCAGAATCAACCAACTTAAGCGCACAGCAAGGGCGCAGTGAAGTTGACTCAACGGTTAAACATATTAGAGATTTGTCTAGTTCGTTAGGTAATGCATCAAGTGTTGTATCGCAATTAGAAAAAGACGGCGAAACCATTGGCTCAGTGCTTGATGTAATTCGAGGGATTGCAGATCAAACCAACTTATTAGCGCTTAATGCTGCAATTGAAGCGGCTAGAGCTGGAGAGCAAGGGCGTGGTTTTGCAGTAGTGGCAGATGAAGTTCGCTCACTTGCTCAGCGCACGCAAGAATCGACTAGTGAAATAGAGGGGATTATTAATACCCTGCAACAACGCACTCAAGAGGTGGTTAGTATTATGCACCAGTGCCGCTCGCAAGGAGATGAAAGCGCGTCTCAAGCAATTAAAGCGGGTGAGCTACTTGGTGATATAACCGAAGATGTACAAACTATCATGGAGATGAGTACTCAAATAGCAGTTGCGATTGATGAGCAAAGTCAGGTAGCGTCTGAGGTAAATAAAAACGTAGTACGTATAAGAGATATTGCACAAGATGCTTCGGGACATGCTGCTAATAATGCGCAGACAAGTGAAGAAGTCTCTGAGCAGGCTCGTGTTCTATTCACTGCAATTGATAAGTTTAAGGTGTAATAACCCCTAATAGTGCGGGTCTATAAAGTTTAAGGAACAAACTTTATAGGCACGCTATCTTTACTTTTTTCGTGTTCAGTTACCCGCACTAAATATTCACTCCACAATGTATCTTGTTGCTGTTGTAGTTTTTCAAAGTAGCGCCAACTAAATAGTCCGCTGTTATGGCCATCGTCAAAATCTAAACGAAGTGCGTAATGCCCAACAGGTACAATACTTTTTATTCCTACAGCTTGCTTATTAAGTACTAGCTTCATTGGGCCAGAGCCATGGCCCTGCACTTCAGCTGAAGGGGAGTGTACACGTAAAAACTCACAGCTAAATACAGCTTTACTGTCATCATCAAAGTAAACATCTAGATTTTTACTTACACTGTGGTAATGCACTTTTGTTACGTGTTTCATTTAATATATCCCATTAAAAAGCCCCCAATCTGGAGGCTTTTAGTATAACGTTTATATTCGTTTTATAGAATAAAGCGGCTTAAGTCTTCATCTTCAACAAGTGCACCTAAGTGTTTTTCAACATAAGCGGCGTCGATTACTAATGACGAGCCTGCTTTTTCAGAAGCATCGTATGAAATTTCTTCCATCAATCTTTCCATTACAGTGTGTAGACGACGGGCACCGATGTTTTCGGTTTTCTCGTTAACTTGCCAAGCTGCTTTGGCAATACGTTCAATTGCATCGTCGCTAAACTCAATCGATACCTGCTCAGTTTTAAGCAGCTCTCGTTGTTGCTCGGTAAGCGATGCATGAGGCTCTGTAAGGATGCGTTTAAAGTCATCTGCAGTAAGTGCTTCAAGTTCTACTCGAATCGGTAAGCGGCCCTGTAGCTCTGGGATCATATCTGATGGCTTTGCCATCTGAAACGCACCAGAGGCAATAAACAGCATATGGTCAGTTTTAACCATTCCGTGCTTAGTATTTACAGTTGAACCTTCAATTAGCGGTAGTAAGTCGCGCTGAACACCTTCTCGGCTCACATCTGGACCTGAAGAATCGCCGCGCTTACAAATTTTGTCTATTTCATCAATAAACACAATACCGTTTTGCTCTACTGCAAAAATAGCTTGCTCTTTTAGCTCTTCAGGATTTACTAATTTAGCGGCTTCTTCTTCCGTTAATAGTTTGAAGGCTTCTTTGATTTTTAGTTTACGCTTAGTGCGCTTATCGCCGCCCATGTTTTGAAACATGCTTTGTAGCTGGTTGGTCATATCTTCCATACCAGGAGGCGCCATAATTTCTACGTTTGGTTGTGCTTGTGCTAAATCGATTTCAATTTCTTTATCATCTAGCTGACCTTCACGTAGCTTTTTACGGAACGTTTGGCGAGTTGATGAGTTATCATCACGCTGCGTTTCGCCGTATTGATCTTTCGCTGGTGGTAAAAGGGCATCTAAAATGCGCTCTTCTGCTGCTTCTTCGGCGCGATGTTTAAATTTCTTAGTCTGCTGTTCGCGAGTCATTTTAATTGATACATCGACTAAATCGCGGATGATAGTCTCAACTTCTTTACCAACATAGCCAACTTCAGTGAACTTAGTCGCTTCTACTTTAATAAAGGGTGCGTTAGCAAGTTTTGCTAATCGGCGGGCAATTTCTGTTTTACCTACACCGGTTGGACCAATCATTAAAATGTTTTTTGGTGTTACTTCGCTGCGTAAATCTTCTTTGAGTTGCATGCGGCGCCAGCGGTTACGAAGTGCGATAGCCACTGCTTTTTTTGCTTTAGCCTGACCTATAATGTGCTGATCTAGCTCGTGAACAATTTCTCTTGGGGTCATATCAGACATGATAGTTCCTATTATAATTCTTCGATTGTTTGGAAGTTATTAGTAAATACGCAGATGTTGCCTGCAATAGTTAAGCTTTTCTCTACTATTTCACGAGCGCTTAAATCTGTATTTTCTAAAAGGGCGGTTGCAGCTGATTGTGCAAAGTTACCACCACTACCAATTGCAATTAGGTCGTTTTCAGGTTGAACCACATCGCCATTACCGGTAATAATTAAAGAGGCTGTTTCGTCTGCTACAGCGAGCAGAGCTTCGAGTTTTCGAAGTGCACGGTCGCTGCGCCAATCTTTAGCCATTTCTACTGCGGCTTTAGTTAGGTTTCCTTGGTGCATTTCTAATTTGCTTTCAAAGCGCTCGAAAAGAGTGAAGGCATCAGCAGTACCGCCGGCAAAACCAGCGATTACTTTGCCATTATAAAGACGTCGAACTTTACGGGCGTTGCCCTTCATTACGGTATTACCAAGAGACACTTGGCCATCGCCGCCAATTACAACCTTGTCGCCACGGCGTACACTTACGATAGTAGTCATGTTATTCCTCATCATCGAGCTGCAGAGGCAACTCGTAAAAAACGATTATGAAGAGGTTATATGGGTGAATGGTTTATTTTCAAGTCCAGCCCCAAATTCCGCAGCCGACTATTTTTACACGTTTAAGTTTGTTTTTATCACTTTCGGCTTGGCGTTTGGTTTTATAAGGGCCTAAGCGCACTTTATACCAAGTACCATTGCTGCCTTCAGCCTGTTTTATTTCAGAAATGAGGCCTGCAAATGCTATTTTAGCTTTTAGCGATTCCGCTTGTGCGTGGGTTTTAAACGAACCACACTGCATAACGTAAGGGCCTTTTTGCTCAAGTTCTTTCACTTCAACTTGAATCTCGTGGTTTCTAATTTCTTTAATAAACTCTGGTGTGCGTGGAATAACCACTTCTACTTTTGCGGGCGCAGTGGGGTTTGCTTGTTTTTCGACAAGTTTTGGATCTGCATTACTTTTAATAAACCATAATGTATAAGCAAAACCACCGACGAGTAAGATGGCTATGACAGCTAAAAGAATAGGAAATGGTTTTTTAGCGGGTGCGTTTTTTTTACTGTTTCTGCCTGCAGGCTTTTTGTTAATATAATCGTGCTGTGCCATGGTGTTATTTTGGCCTTAACCTAAATCATGTCTATAGGGTCTACGTCTAAGCTCCAGCGTACTTTTTGTGCAAGTTTACTTGAACTTAAATAATCAACCATTTGCGCAAGGTACTGATGTAATATGCGGCGATCTTGCGCTTGAATATGTAATTGAAAACGATACATACCTGCGACTTTTTCAAGTGGAGCAGGGATCGGACCGAGCAATTGTATACCAGATACCCCATTCACAGGAACCAAATCCGTCAAAAAATCGACGACTAGCTTAATGCTGTGTCCTTGTGCACGGACAATAGCCATATTTGTAATGGGTGGTAAGTCTGCATCATCGCGTTCACTCAGTGCAAAGCGAGCAAAATCTTGGTAACCATTATTAACTAAGTCTTGTAAAAGTGGGTGTTCTGGAAAGTGTGTTTGTAATAATACTTGGCCAGGTTCCCCTGAACGCCCAGCTCGCCCCGCGACCTGAGTAACTAACTGTGCTAAATGCTCTGTCGCCCTAAAGTCGCATGAGTATAAGCCGCTATCTACGTCTAAAATTATAACAAGGCTTACATCTGCAAAGTGATGGCCTTTGGCAAGCATTTGTGTGCCTACTAAAATGCGTGCACCGCCTAGGTTTATTTCATCTAGTGCTTTTTCAAGGCTGCCTTTACGGCGAGTTGAATCGCGGTCTATGCGAGTAACGGGTGTATCTGGAAACTCGGTCGATAAAAACTCTTCAATTTGCTCTGTACCTTTGCCATTTGGAAATATTTGCGTACTTCCACAATCAGGACATTGGTGAGGAACAGGGTATTGATCGCCACAGTGGTGACAAATCATTTGCCCAATCGCTTTATGAAATGTGGCGCTGGTACTGCAGCGTTTACATTCACTTAGCCAGCCACATTCATGGCAAATAAGAGTGGGTGAGAAACCTCGACGATTTAAAAACACCATAACCTGTTTACCGCGGTTTAAGTGTTGGCGCATAGTGGCAAGGCTTGCATGTGCAATACCTGCTTGGTCGGGTTGGCCTTTCATATCGAGTAACTTAAATTGGTTATCTGTCGCAGTTTGCGCGCGCTCGGTTAAACTTAGTAGCTGATATTTGTTATTAATTGCTTTGTGAAGTGTTTCAAGTGCGGGTGTAGCACTGCCTAATATAAGTGGTATTTTATGCTGAAAAGCTCTGTATGCGGCCAAATCACGAGCATGGTAACGAAGGGTATCTTGTTGCTTAAATGATGAATCGTGCTCTTCATCGACAACTATCATACCGAGTTTTAAAAATGGCAGAAAAATACTCGAACGTGTGCCTATAACTATTGCACAACTGCCTTTTTCGCAAAAGCGCCATGTTTGCAATCGCTCGTTGTCGGTAAGGGCTGAATGCCAAAGCATAATGGGTGTATCAGGAAAGCGGCGACGAAAACGGTTTACAGTTTGTGGCGTTAAGCCTATTTCTGGCACTAATACTAATGCTTGCTCGCCACGTTTTAATACTTCTTCTAGGCACTGTAAATACACTTCTGTTTTACCACTGCCAGTTACGCCTTCTAATAAAAAGCTGCTAAATCCACTACTTTGATTTATTGCCGTACAGGCAACCGCTTGTTCTTTATTAAGTACTGGTTTACTACCGACAGTTGGAGCAACACTTTGCCATTGGTTATCGTGCTCAATAGTTTGTGTTATGAGTTCTTTATCTATTAGGCTATCGATTGTTTTTTTACTAAAGCCAAGAGCTTTTAATTCGGTTAACGATGATTTCCCCGATTGCGATAACTGCTTTAATAAATTGAGCTGTGTTTTAGCTTTTAATGACGGTACTTTTGCACCTTTTTCTGTCAGGGCAACCATATTAATACTGGTTTTATCTGGCGATTCACCTTGGCGAAGTACACTCGGTAGCGCTATGTGAATAGTTTCGCCTAAGGGGTAGCAATAATAGCGGGCAGTAAAGCTAAGGAGTTCTAAATGTTGGGCACTTAAAATAGGGGTATCGTCTATTACCTCTATAATATTCTTAATTTTATTTAAAGGGACGTCGGTACTGTTTTTAATGCCCAGAACAACAGCCACTTTTTTTTGATTACCAAAAGGCACTAAAACCCGCATGCCCGGAAGTATTGGGGTTGATAAGCCACTGAGCTGCTCTTCTATTTTATAATCAAAGGTGCGTGGAAGCGGGACTTTAATAGCAACTTCAACAAAACTCATAACAACTCAACCCGTAAAATTAATGCTGTAATGTACTAAAAATACCGCTAAAAACCTACTAGCAATAGTACTTGAGAAAGAGATTGTTCACTTTTTTAGCGAAAAGATAAATAAATACTTGTGCAGGGGAAGGTTGTTGGATAGAATCCGCCACCAACAAATTTGTTTTAACGACGTATGGTGCCAGACTTCGGGTTTGGAGAGCGATGCGGCCTTAACTAGAGGTTCCTATGAAAGAAGGTATTCACCCTAAGTACGAAGTAATTTCTGCAACATGTTCATGCGGAAACAAATTCGAAACTAGCTCAACTCTTTGTAAAGACATTCACTTAGACGTATGTTCTGCGTGTCACCCGTTTTACACTGGTAAGCAAAAGATTTTAGACACTGGCGGCCGTGTTGATCGCTTCAACAAGCGCTTCGGTGCACTTAGCAGCAAGAAGTAATTATTGCTGTTTAGTTAAAAAAAGCACCTTAGGGTGCTTTTTTTGTGTCTAAAATTTACTACTTCTTATCTTATTTAGCTTGCTCGAGCTACATCACACCTTGCATAACTATTTCCTATTCTTATTCTGAGTATGCATAAACCTTTACAGACAAATCGATAGATATTCTCTATATTTTAAATAGTACAAATTT
The DNA here is from genome assembly GCF_014163785.1 of Pseudoalteromonas sp. SR43-7. Lineage (NCBI taxonomy): Bacteria > Pseudomonadati > Pseudomonadota > Gammaproteobacteria > Alteromonadales > Pseudoalteromonadaceae > Pseudoalteromonas > Pseudoalteromonas sp. SR43-7. Next base: position 71,573 of record NZ_JACJDY010000024.1, read on the forward strand.
TAACTAGGTTGATAAAAGTAGCTAACGTGGGCTTATCTGTTTTTAAAGTAGTGTAGTAGGCTGTTATTTTAAGTTTGTGATGATGTGTTAAACATACATTTTTTTAATATTTTAATAGACATAAACACACCTCAAAACTTACTTTTTTGGTGAATTTTTATTTATCAAATGTTTATATAATCCTGCAAAGTTACTGAAAAACCTCTTAAAATTAAAGGATATAGCATATAACAGGATAGACCTGATATTGCTTGGAATTTAAAAATAATAAGGGTATCGTACCCCAAGACTCCACCTCTCACTTTAACTTAAATTGCAGGATACCATCGCGTTATGTCTGACTTTCGTGAACAAGCACTACATTATCACTCACATCCCGTACCTGGTAAAATTAGCATTGAGCTAACAAAACCAGCTGAAACAGTTCAAGACTTAGCCCTAGCTTATAGCCCAGGTGTCGCTGAGCCTGTACGTGAAATTGCCGCAGATCCTGCAAATGCATATAAATATACCGGTAAAGGTAACATGGTTGCGGTTATCACTAATGGTACTGCAATTTTGGGCTTGGGTAATTTAGGTCCTTTAGCGTCTAAGCCCGTAATGGAAGGCAAGGCGTTATTGTTTAAACGTTTTGCAGGGCTTGATTCTATTGATATTGAAGTAAAGCACAAAACAACAGAAGACTTTATTAACACGGTTGCCAATATTGCTGACACATTTGGTGGTATTAACCTTGAAGATATTAAAGCACCAGAGTGTTTTGAAATTGAAAAAGCATTAATAGAGCGTTGTAGCATTCCTGTTTTTCATGACGACCAACACGGCACCGCCATTGTGACGGCTGCCGGCATGTTAAATGCGCTAGAAGTACAAGGTAAATCAATTGAAGATGCAATAATTGTATGTTTAGGTGCAGGCGCTGCTGCAGTTGCGTGTATGGAACTGTTAATTAAGTGTGGTGCACTGCGTGAACACATTTATATGCTTGACCGCAAAGGTGTTATTCATACTCGTCGCGATGATTTAAACGAATATAAACAGCTTTTTGCTAACAATACCGATAAACGCACATTGCAAGATGTAATTGCAGATGCTGATGTGTTTGTTGGTGTTTCGGGTCCTAACTTGTTAGCTGCCGAAGATTTAAAACTAATGGCAGAAAAGCCGATCGTGTTTGCATGTTCAAACCCAGATCCAGAGATCGATCCTGCACTTGCTCACGGCGCACGCAACGATTTAATTATGGCAACAGGGCGCTCTGATTACCCTAACCAGGTTAACAATGTTTTATGTTTTCCGTTTATTTTCCGTGGTGCACTTGATGTACGTGCAAGCGCGATTAACGATGAAATGAAAATTGCTGCAGTTGAGGCTATTCGTAGTATTGCCAAAGAGCCTGTACCTGCAGAAGTTTTAAAAGCCGCAGGCGTAGATAAGCTAGAGTTTGGTGCGCAGTATATTATTCCAAAACCAATGGATCCGCGTTTACTACCGCGTATAGCTAAAGCTGTAGCACTTGCTGCGGTAGAGTCGGGTGTTGCGCAAATTGACTTGCCTGAAAATTATATGGCGTAATATATAACGCTTAAACAAAAAAACCTCAGCAATGCTGAGGTTTTTTGATTAAAAAGGTAACGATTTATTCTTCGTTTAAAATAGGCACTTCTAAACCCATTTCTTGCATTATCTTTTTAACTTCTTCTGGTACTTTTTCTGCGTTGTCTTTACGTAGGTCATCGTCATTTGGTAAAGGTTGGCCAGTAAATGCATGCAAAAACGCCTCACATAGCAATTCACTATTTGTTGCATGGCGAAGGTTGTTGATTTGACGACGCGTACGCTCATCCGTTAAAACTTTTAATACATTTAGCGGGATCGAAACGGTGATCTTTTTAACTTGCTCTGATTTTTTCCCGTGTTCTGCGTATGGGTGAATATACTCACCATTCCATTTAGCCATAAGATGTATCGTTGCCTCAGATTATTAATTTCTCACACGGTATAAAAAGCGTGTAAATATGCGTGAAATTCTATCGATTTAAAAAAGATAGTCAAATAATAGATACCGATCTATCTTAATAAGCCTATTTGGGATGTAAAAATAAGCTCACTTTTGTGAGCTAAAATGTGGTACTAGCAAACGCCTTTCCTAACTTTAGCCATCTAGAGCTTTAAAATACTTTGACTTATTAAAACGGATAACTTACTCTTTTAGACGTCTAAACATCCAAATTAATCAGGTGACGAATATGAGCGAAAAAAACAAAGCGACCATTGCTGTACGTAACGGCGTTGATGCTGATAAACATCATGGTGCAGTGGTGCCGCCAATTTATTTATCAACGACTTATTCGTTTGCCGACTTTGATACTAAGCGTGAGTATGATTATGGCCGCAGTGGTAACCCTAATCGTGATATTTTAGCAGAGACGCTTGCTAAGCTTGAAGGCGGCGCTCGCGGCATAATTACGGCCACTGGTATGGCAGCCGTGCATTTAGCTACTCAGCTACTTAACAGTGACGACACGTTAGTAATTCCACATGATTGTTATGGTGGTAGCTATCGTTTATTTACATCGTTACAAAAACGCGGACTATTGAAGCTTGAAGTATTAGATTTAACAAAAGAAGAAAGCCTTCAACAAATTTTAGCAATTAAACCTAAGCTTATTTGGATAGAGACTCCAAGTAACCCAGTACTTCGTTTAACCGATATTAAAGCGGTTACCGATGTTGCTAAGCAATGCGGTGCATTGGTTGCCGCAGATAACACGTTTTTGTCTCCTGCCTTACAAAACCCTATTAAGTTTGGTGTAGATATTGTGGTGCATTCAACCACTAAATATATTAACGGGCACTCAGATGTAGTGGGCGGCGCTGTTATTGCTGCAACACAAGAGCTTGGTGATGAGCTTGCTTGGTGGGCAAATAATATTGGTATTACGGGCGCGCCTTTTGATAGTTATTTAACGCTTCGTGGTCTACGTACTTTAAATGTGCGCTTAAGGCAGCACCAAGAAAATGCGCTAGCAATAGCTAAGTACCTTGAAAGTTCCAATTTTGTAAGCCAAGTTTACTATCCAGGACTTGAGTCGCATCCTCAACATGAGCTTGCTAAAGCACAACAACTTGGCTTTGGTGGCATGGCTAGTTTTGATATTAAAGGCGATATAAACGACGCTGCAGCATTTTTAACAAGTCTTAAAACGTTTAGTTTAGCTGAGTCACTAGGTGGCGTAGAGAGTTTAATTTGTCACCCCGCAACTATGACGCACGCAGGCATGGAGGCAAAGGCACGTTTAGAAGCGGGTGTGGGCGACACGCTTATTCGTATTTCGGTTGGGATTGAAGATATACACGATTTAATAGCTGACTTTGAACGAGTATTTGAACTTGTAAAACCAGGGCAAAATAAAAATGTTGGCCGTGTAGGCAAAGGTGCTGGCACTCCTGATGGAAACGTTAAATTAAGTGCAGCCCGTCCAGCGCTTTGGTAAGTAATACCAATCCCTAGGGCGTGTTGATCTTTGGTGGGTGAATTTGCAGCAGTATGTTTGGTTTTTAGGCAAGGCGGAGCCTATGTAGTGTGGTTATTCCCCATGAATAGGCGATAACGCAGCATAAATACCAAACAT
>NZ_JACJDY010000025.1:0-68513 GCF_014163785.1 Pseudoalteromonas sp. SR43-7
ACTGCTCTTATTTAAGCTTCCAGCTAGACGAGAGGATAGAAGATATCCCCGATGGGTTAAGCCAAAACCATCTAAGTATCCCCATAAAAAGAAAGATGCCAGTCAGCTTAACTGACTGGCATTAGCCTCAAGGCTCCTTTTTTTGTTTTTAATTTTAACTTTTTTGCATCCAGTTTCATTTTATAGCCGTTATTGATATGAGGTTAACATGTAAATAATCGGTGCCGCTTAGTCTATGCCTTATGAGCAAGCGCGTTATTTACCTACATTTGATGGAATATTTAAAAGGTAAAAATGATGAATAAAGCTAATTTAACAACTCATTCAGCACAAAAAAACACACTTAAACACACGCTTAGTTTTTCAGCTTTAACACTTGCAGTATTAATCGGCATTACAGGCTGTAGCTCAGACGATGGTGAAAACGGCGTAGATGGTATTGCAGGCACCGATGGACAAAACGGTACCGACGGTACAAATGGCAACCCTGGTTTTGCATCAGCCACATTAATTTTGGCAAACAATGGCGAGAGCAATACGGGCACTATCGATTTAATTAACCAAAACGCCTCTAAACTAAAAACCTTTAATACAACAGCTAACGAAGGCGTTGCATTTGATAGCTTAGGTAATTTATTGCAAGCAAGCGACAGCGAAAATGGCAGTATTAAAACTATTTGCCAGCTTGCAAATCGTAGTGACGGCGCAACCTATACAGCTAATACAGATCGCGAAATAACAGGTACTAACACAACACTGGTAAACCCTAAAGGAATAGCTGTAGCACAAAAGAGTGGCCTTGTTTTTATTGCTGACTTTGGCGCTATGCAAGTAACGACTTTTGGCGCTACAGCCGCGGGCGATGCAGCGCCTTTAGGCACAACTATTACAGAAGCGGCGCCGTGGGATGTTGATTATGATGAATCTAACGACCGCCTTTATGTAGCACTAACAAATGGTGATGTAGCCGTTTATGATAATTTTGTTGGTGGTGAATTTGCCGCAATGCCAAGCCGCACAATTACTCCAAGTAATAATGATGGCACGCAAATATCTGTAAATATTCACGGCATTGTTTATGACTCAAATACTAATAAACTTGTTTTGTCTGATGTAGGCAGTGCCTCAGACGCAACCGATGGTTCGTTATTTGTAATTAATAATGCTTCAACTGCAGAGGGCTTAGTAAGCGTTGCACGAAGTATTGCCGGTCCAGCAACAATGCTTGGTAACCCAGTTGATATTAGCCTTGAAGGTAGTGACTTACGTGTAGCTGAAAAATCAAATGATGCTGTTCTTGTGTTCAGCAATATATTTTCAGGTGAGAGCGGCGATATCACTCCTGATTTAGTTACCTCAACAATTAAACCTGAGTCAATTACTAAACTGGGTATACAAAATGAGATGGCTGATATTTCAGATAGTGATACCGCTAATATGGCGCTGCTAGGTGTTGCTGTAAGTAGTAATCCGGGCACTGCAGGTGAAACAACTGGGCAAATTAGTCGATTAAGTTCACAACTTAACACAGAAATTGGCAACTATAATGCAAGTCAAACTATCGAAAGTGTAACTTTTGATAAAGCGGGTAATAGTTATACAACATTCGATAACAGTACAACCTCAATTGGCGGTATTATTATTTCAAATAAAGTGGCAATAAACAGAGATGGGCAAACTTATAATACGAACCAAGACAGCATTATTACTGGTTCGAATACAGGCCTTATATCTCCTAAAGGTCTTGATGTGGCTTCTGATAGCGGTATGATTTTAGTTGCAGAAAATAATGCAGATACTCCAAGTATTTCAATATTTTCAACTTGCACCACAGGGGATGCAAGCCCATTAATGACGCTTACGTTTGCAAACGATGCTCGCCCTTGGGATGTTGATTACGATGCAAACACTGATCGAGCTTTTGTAGCACTAACAAATGGAACCGTTGCTGTATTTGACGAAGTTAAAAGCAAACTAATGGCTGGTAGTACTAATATTGCAGTTGAGGATAGGCTTATAATGCCAGCAAATGCAGGTACAGCAGTAGCAGCACCAAGCAACATGCACGGCATCGACTACGACTCGCTAAGTGGCTCGCTAATACTCTCTGATGTTGGTAGCGCAGCAGTTGCTGACGATGGCAAAATATACGTATTGAATAACGTAGCAACGGCATCGGGCTTGGTAAACATAAGTACCACTATTAGCGGTCCAAATACCCTACTGGGTAACCCTGTTGATATTATGTATACCGGAACAGATTTATACGTAGCTGAGAAGTCAAATAATGTGGTTATGCGATTTAATAATATTTTAAGCAGTGCAGGCGGTGATATAAGCGCCGATACCAGTACGGCATTTACAGCCCCTGAGTCGATTGCAATATTACCAGCTTGGCTTAACAAATAGAGTTAACCTCACCATGCCTGACCAATAACCTTGGTCGGGCATTATCGCATCCACACTTTTATATCTGCCAAGCCATTACTTTGTAAAATACCTAACTGCTGATCAACATTAGAGTTTTGTTCAAACTCAAATGCATCGAGCTGCTCATCAAACGTAATATTAGCCACACCATCACCACCGCGTTTTTTAACTTGATGCAATGCTATATCTGCTAAGTTAATAGAGGTTTCCCAGCTAATTACCTGCCCGCCTAATAAAGGTAATGGATAAAATGACCAACCAATTGATGCCGTGATATTAGTTGTTTTTCCATTTGGTAATTGGAACGAATTAGCCGCTATTACTTTACAAAGTTCTGAAGCATAGCTGTCTATTTTATTGCATTTAAAGTCACGTAATAATAATAAAAACTCATCACCACTCCAACGTGCCACATAGTCAGAGCCCTGCGTACGCGAATTTAACAATGCAGCCATTTGCTGTAAGCAGCTATCACCTGCAATTGGGCCATACGCATCGTTAATACGGCTGAAGTTATCAAAGTTAATAATTACCAGCACCAGTGACTTACCTTGTGCCTGCAGCGACTGTGAATTACGTTGAAAGTGCTCAATATCTTTAGGGAGTTGATCAAACAAAAAGCGGCGACTACGTAGCCCTGTTAGCTCATCTGAGTGACTCACTAATTTAAGCTGTGAATTCACTTGGCCTAATTTATCATTAGCTTGGCGAAGCTCTAAGGTACGCTCAGTGATTAAGCCCTCTAATGCTTCTTGTTTTCTGCGCTCTTGTGCTCTAAACACCCAAAAAATGAGATAAAAAAGCAAAATAAAACCACTGGTAATTAAAAGCCTAAAGTAAATTGTTTCGTCAAAGCGCTCAGGCACTACAAAACCGTATTCTACATCTTGCGCTTTAGCCCAGTCTTCACCTTGGCGCTTAGCTTCTAATTGAAACAAAAACGAGCCAGGAGGCAAGTTAGTATAAATAGCTTCACGTCGCGTATTTGCATAGCGCCAGTCACTATCTAAGCCACTTAGTTTATATCTAAATTCAATGCTGTTTGGTGCATAGTAATCAATAGCTGTGTAAGTTAGCGTTATATCACGCTCGTCTGTTTCTAATGATGGTTTTTTACCAAGCGCAGCGGTAGTTAAATGACGAAGTGGCGTTGTTATTGTCTCTATTGTTGGCTTTAATGCAAGCACACCAAATAGCTCTACATTTTTAGGTATTTCAACAACACCTTGTAAGCTTGGGTACCAAATAGAATTTCCGGTGTCTGCTACCGCATCATGCCCAAGTCCACTACAACATTGATTCGCTTTACCATCAAGTTGACGGTCAAAAGATGAAATTACTTCTTCAACTTTTAAGCTTTTTATTTCTGTTTTAAATTGCTCTACAGGCATTCTGTAAACACCTTTCATGGTGCTTACCCAAACATGCTTTAACTTTTCATCATATTCTAGGCTAAATATAGAACCATACGGTAAACCATTAGCTGCATCGAGCTGACGCCATTGCCCTTGCGTACTTCTGTAAAAAAGCCCGTCGTTAAGAGAGCCGATTAAAATACCCACGCCATCTATATGTAGCACGCTAGTAACGTATGCGCTTTCAAGTGTTGTTTGGTCGCCAATTTTTTCAATGCCACGGTCTGTAAAGTAATATGCGCCCTTACTAGTACCAATCACACCAAAGTTTGTTTTATCTAATACGTAGGTAATAAACTTACTACCTAAAAAAGCGTTATAGGCAAAAGGCGTTAAACCAGCATAATTTAATCGATATAAACCGCGTCCGGTACCAATCCAAAAGCCGCCTTTACTAGAGCGACTTATTGCAAATACCGGATTATCGCGAAGTGCTCGACCTGGGACGGTGTAAAGTGTCTTGTTTTCAAAAACAAATAAGCCGCGCCCTGTGGCTATATATAATCGCTCACCATCAAATTGTAGATCGTGTACTGATGCGTATCCATATTTACTACTTGGGACTAAATTAATAAAACTTTTATCTAAATCGAAATAACCAATGCCGCTTTTATTCGCAACCCACAGTTTACCATCAGGTGCTTGGCTAATAGCCATAACAGATTCGGTCATGTTTGAAACTGCTGAATGCCTTTCGACTCGTCCTTCATGAGCAAGCCACAAGCCTTCACTAAAGCTTGCTAACCAAACGTTATTTTTATCATCTCTAAAAATATCAGCAAACCATATACTTTGATCGAGTTGGCTAGGCTCTACCCATTGCCACTCACCGGTTTTATCTCTGAATAATAAGCGTCCATAGGTCGAAACCCACAAGCCACCATCGGTATCACTCATAAACTTATAAACGGCTGAGTTATTTGCATTAGGTAGAGGAAAAGGTCTTAGCTCGTCATCTAAATCTAAAAAGTATGCACCTAGCTCAGAAGCTATATACAAATTACCATTTAAAAATGATAAATCGTGCACTATGGTTTGCGCTAAGCGCTCTGGTAAAGATATTTTTGCGGTAAGCTCTAAACGTAGTTTAGAAAAATCTGATGAGTTTTTTGTAAGGCGTAATAAATGACGATCATTAACCAGCCAAATGCCTTCAGGAGAGAGTGCCATTTGGCTAACAGAGCCAACTATTTGTGTGATCACAGTAGCATTAACAATAGGTAGAGGACCATTTACTTCAGTGCGTAAATCAACTTGCCCTCTATCTACATAGTATAAGCCGTTGGCCGCAATCCATATGCTACCTTTAGAGTCCTCAAGAATATCCCTTACTGGACCTTTAATATTAAATTCTTGTGCTGCAAATGTGGCTGGGTTAATAACTACCAAGCCACTTTTAGTGCCTACCCATAACAAACCACTAGAATCGACTAAAAGCTTATTAACACCATTACTAGGCAAGAATGGACTATTTTGCGTGTTGTAATTTGTAAATGTTGTACCATCAAAACGGCTTAAACCAAATTGCGTACCAAGCCACATATAGCCTTGCTGATCCTGCACAACACTTTTAAGTGATTGCGACGGTAGGCCATCTTTTATATTCCATTGCTTAACTACGTAATCAGTAATTGAAGCCCAACTTGGCGTCGCGCACAACATAAGTACACAAACCAGTAAAAATCGCATCATATTGCTGCCACCTAGTTAAACAAATCAAATATAAAAATTAAAAGGGCAGTAAACCCACTTTTATTAACGCTTGTAAACATATAAGCGAAAAAATACCCGCAAGTATATCGTCGGCCATTATACCTAAACCGCCATGTACTCGTTTGTCTAGCATACGGATTGGGCCGGGTTTTGCTATATCAAAAAAGCGAAATAACAAAAAACCTACGAGTAATGTTTGCCAGTTAAGTGCTGCGCCAATCATAGTGATGTAATAACCCGCCACTTCATCCCATACAATAGCAGGATGATCGTGCACGCCTAAATCATCAGCCGTTTTACCGCACGCCCATATACCAAATATACTGATCACAACGGCAAATACAATTTGCAGCCATAACGGATAATACATGGTCATAAAAATGAATGGCAAGGCAGCAAATGTACCAAATGTACCGGGCGCTTTAGGGGCAAGCCCAGTCCCAAAGCCCAGACCAAAAAACTGATGTGGACGCTTTAAATTAAACTTGCGGTTATTGTTCAAACCAGCTCCTTTGCAAAGTGCTCAAAACCCTGCGGTTCAAAATCAAACTTTTCACCGTTGTGTAAAAGCTCAATTTGGCCATCGCCACTTTTAACTTGGCCAATGCATGTTGCATCTACACCATACTGGCGTAGCTTTATTTCTAACATACTTTTATTGCTATCAGGGACCGTAAAAATTAATTCGTAATCATCACCGTAACTGAGAATAAATGGCAGCTGCTGATTAAAATCAAGGCTTGCTTGCATCGCATCTGAAGTTGGAATACTTTCAATATTCACCACTGCACTTACTTGTGACATATCCAGTATATGACTTAAATCAGCGATTAAGCCGTCCGACACATCGATAGCCGATGATGCAAGGCCTCGTAATACCTGCCCTGCAGCAACACGTGGGGTTGGAAAGTCAAAGCGTTTATTTACGTACTTTAAATGCTCTGGCTCAATACTTATACCTTGTTTGCGAGACTCAATTGCAAGTCCAGCGTCACCTAGCGGACCCGTAACATAAATCCAATCCCCCACTTTTGCGCCACTACGACGAAGTGCAGTACCTTCGGGTACAGTCCCTTTCGCACAAATAGTGATGGTTAATGGGCCCTGAGTTGTATCGCCACCTATAATCTGCACATTAAAATATTCAGCAATTTCATGCATGCCATCAGTAAACTCTTCAATCCACTGTGGATCAATACTTGGCAAAGTTAACGCAACTGAAACCCAAGTCGGCTCAGCGCCCATGGCCGCTAAATCACTTAAATTAACAGCAAGCGCTCTGTGACCTAATGCACGAGGGGAAATATCATCAAAAAAGTGTACGCCAGCAACAAGAGTGTCTGTTGTAACGGCAAGTTGGCAGTTTTGTGGAACGGTTACTAAAGCGCAATCATCCCCTATACCTAGGTTTACATCACGACGGGTGATACCGCGACCTTTAAAGTAGCGGTTAATTAATTCAAATTCCTTCATACACAAAAAAGCCGGCCTATGCCGGCTCCCCTCTTTAACGGTTTACTTACTTGCGTAAATGCTTAACAGCTTTATCAAGTACACCGTTTACAAATTTATGGCTGTCTTCAGCGCCAAAAATTTTGGCCAGCTCAATACCTTCGTTAATAGCAACTTTATAAGGTACGTCTTCACGGAACTTAAGCTCATAGCTGCTTAAACGTAAAATTGCACGCTCAACCATATCTAAGTCATCAAACGGACGTGTTAAATGTGGTGATACAGCTTCGTCTAGTTGCTTGTAATTTACAGCAACACCCGTCGCTAGATCTTTAAAGTATTCAACATCAATTTTAGTAACGTCTGTTTCGATCAACATTTGTTGTTCGATATCGGCAATTAAATTGCCACTTATTTGCCAAGAATAAACGGCTTGGAGTGCTAAGATACGTGCTTTACGTCTTGCTGCTGGTTTCACAAAAATTCCTTAAACTTAAATTTTATCTAACACATTAACCATTTCAAGCGCGCCTAAAGCAGCTTCGCCGCCTTTATTGCCCATTTTGGTGCCAGCACGCTCAATTGCTTGTTCAATGCTTTCTGTGGTTAATACGCCAAATGCAACCGGGATATCATACTCAAGTGATACTTGCGCAAGACCTTTGTTTGATTCGCCAGCAACTAGGTCAAAGTGTGGTGTACCACCTCTGATCACTACGCCTAATGCGATGATTGCATCATACTCTTTTTTTGCCGCAACGCGTTTAGCCGCTAAAGGTAATTCTACCGCGCCTGGCACATAAATAACGGTAATGTCGTCATCTGATACGCCACCTGTGCGTTTTAGCTCATCAACAGCACCTGCAAGGAGGCTGCTACCAATAAAGTCATTAAAACGAGAAATGACAATGGCAAATTTTTTGCCTGGAGCGTACTTATTACCTTCAATAATTTTCATTTGATAACCCTAAAAATAAGTTCAAGCGGTTGCGATTGCGCAAAAATTGCTGCGCATCATACCATAAAAATAAAATAATAGCCTAGTTTAAGCGTGATGCTTATTGTGGCTCAACGTAATCAACTACTTCTAAATGAAAGCCCGAAAGTGCATGGTACTTTTTAGGGCGACTCATTAATCGCATTTGTTTAATTCCAAGATCGGCAAGTATTTGCGAACCTACGCCAACAGTACGAGATGTACCTTTGAATTTACGTGGCGTAACGCTTTCGCCAGCATCAGCTGCTGCAAATGCTTTCACAGTTGCCTCTAGCTCTTCAGTGCTTTCTTGCTTACCTAAAATAACTAAAGCACCTTCATTTTTAGCGATATAAGCCATTGCTTCTGAAAGGCCCCAGCTACGGTCAGCACTTCTGTCTGAAAGTAGAATATCGTTAAAGGTACTTTGCAAATGTACACGTACATTTGTCGGCTCTTGATCTTTTATATCGCCTTTGAGCAATACGTAATGTAATTGACCGTCAATTGTGTCTTTGTAAGTAACTAAATCAAATTCACCATGAACAGTTGGTAACTTACATTTTGCCACTTGCTCAATTGTTGTTTCGTTTAAGTTGCGGTATTCGATTAAATCAGCAATGGTGCCAATTTTAATATCGTGCTCTTTCGCAAAAACTTCTAAATCAGGGCGACGTGCCATAGTGCCGTCAGCATTAAGTATTTCAACAATAACAGATGATGCTTCAAGTCCAGCTAAACGCGCTAAATCACAGCCAGCTTCAGTGTGTCCTGCGCGAGTTAATACGCCACCAGGTTGCGCCATAATAGGAAAAATATGTCCAGGCTGAACAATATCACTTGGGACTGCGCCTTTAGCTATAGCCGCTTGCACTGTACGTGCTCTGTCTGCTGCTGAAATACCGGTTGTAACACCTTTTGATGCTTCTATCGACATTGTAAAGTTAGTCGAAAATGCTGCACCATTGTTTTTAACCATTAACGGTAAATCAAGTTGCTCGCAACGCTCTTGCGTCATGGTTAAACAAATTAAACCACGGCCATGGGTAGCCATGAAATTAATCGCTTCTGCGCTAATATGCTCAGCTGCTATTATTAAATCGCCTTCATTTTCTCTATCTTCATCATCCATTAAAATAACCATTTTACCGGCTTTAATATCGTCGATGATTTCTTGCGCGCTGTGTAAATTCATAAATTTGCTCGTGTAAGTTGTCAGTTTCGTTATTTAATAAAACCCGCTTTAGCGAGTAAGCTCATCGAAATATCAGAGCCCGTTGGTTGCTCTGCACCCTTTATAAGGCGCTCTAAATAACGTGCAATTTGATCGACTTCTAAATTAACTTGAGTACCTACTTTAAAATGAGCAATTGTGGTTTGCTCACTCGTGTGTGGGACAATTGTTAATTTGAATTTATTACCCTCTACAGCGTTTACTGTCAGGCTTATACCATCAATACATACCGAACCTTTGTACGGAATGTATTTCATTAAATTTTCGTCAGTTGTAAGCCAATATTCTGTTGCTCTGGCGTTTGCTGTAATACTTGTAATCGTTGCGATACCATCAACATGGCCAGATACTAAATGACCGCCTAAACGAGAAACAGGTTGCATGGCTTTTTCAAGATTTACCGTTTGTCCTAAAGCATAGTGAGCAAAACCGGTCAAACTAATCGTCTCATTAGATAAATCCGCACTAAAACCATCAATATGTTTATCAACTACAGTTAAGCAAACACCATTAGTTGCAATGCTGTCACCTAACTTTACGTCTGTCATATCAAGATCAGCACTTTGGATACGAATGGCTAAGTCGCCTTGTTTTTTTTGTAATAAAGCAATTTTGCCTGTGGCTTCTATTATCCCAGTAAACATAGCACTACTCTTTTTATTAAGTGATTTTAATGAGTTTTGACGCGGTGATACGTAAATCGTCACCAATGCGCGCACATTCATTAAATGTTAAATCAACGGTGTTTTGCATACTCGTCAATTCAGGAAAATTAACTAAACTTTTTGCATCATGGCCCATTAGTTTAGGCGCTAAATAAAAAACAAACTCGTCAACTAAATTAAGCTCTGTCATTTTACCAGCAAGTGTTGCGCCAGCTTCAAGCCAAACATTATTAAACTGCAGTTGCCCAAGTTTTTCTAAAACGGCTTGTAAATCAACTTTACCGTTACTTTCACTGACTTCAATATGCTTTACAAAATGCGGCCATTGCAATGATTTATCAACCTTAGTCGTAAATATTATTACATCACTTTGGATTTCAAATAAAGCAAGGTCAGGTGTTAAACGGTTTTGAGAGTCAATTATAACACGCACGGGCTGGCGAAGCGGCAAATCAGTAGGCAGTGTGCAAGGCAGCTCACTTAGTCGCACATTAAGTTTAGCATCATCGACTAACACTGTATCGGCACCGGTTAAAATAGCGCAGCTTTTCGCTCGGTATAATTGTACGTCTTGTCGAGCAGCAGAGCTTGTGATCCACTTACTTTGCCCATTTTTAAGCGCTGTTTTACCATCAATACTCGCTGCCATTTTGCAAATCACATAAGGTAGGCCTTGCTCCATACGCTTAAAAAAGCCAACGTTAAGTGCGCGAGCTTGTGATCCGAGTAACCCGTAAGCAACGTCAATACCCGCGTCGCTCAGTATTTTAAGGCCTTTACCAGCAACTTGTGGATTTGTATCAACCATAGCAGCAATTACTTTTACCACACCGGCAGCTTTTAAGCCTTCGGCGCACGGTGGCGTACGGCCATAATGACTACACGGTTCAAGCGTTACATAAGCCGTTGCACCTTGTGCATTTTTTCCAGCGACAGCCAGTGCATTTACTTCAGCATGGCCTTGACCTGCTAATTGATGAAAACCCTCACCAATTATTTGATTATTTTTAACTAATACACAGCCAACATTAGGGTTAGGTGTGGTAGTAAATCGCCCTTTTTTGGCAAGTTCTATGGCGCGTGCCATATACATTTCATCATGTTCGGTAAAAGTAGTTTGGTTAAGCATTTATTATACCAATTGCGTTAAATAAGTGGTCCATTATAGCGCTAAGAAGATAGCGCAATAACAAGGCGAAAATTATGACATATAGTTGTTCTATATGAATAATTTTTAACGCAGTGAGTGCGCTATTTAATGCGATATAATGATCATATTTTTAATAAAATTGGTATTACTCCCCTAAACGGGCAATTTCTTCGCCAAATTCGCGTATATCTTCAAACGATCGATAAACAGAGGCAAATCTTACGTACGCTACTTTATCGAGCTTTTTGAGGGCTTCCATAATGCACTCACCCACCAAATGGCTTGAAATTTCTCGCTCACCCGTTGCGCGTAGTTGTGATTTTATTATATTCACCACTTCATCTACTTGCTCTGTGCTCACTGGACGTTTTTCGAGTGCGCGATTTAAGCCATTTAATAATTTATCTTCGTTAAATGGTTCGCGGCTGCCGTCTTGTTTAATAACACGAGGCATAACCAGTTCAGCGCCTTCAAATGTAGTAAAGCGCTCGTGGCAGTCGTTGCACTCACGGCGCCTGCGAACTTGGTGGCCTCCGCCGACTAGGCGAGAATCAATAACTTTAGTATCTTTTGCGGTACAAAATGGGCAATGCATAGCTCGGTACTTCCGTTTTAAAACAAAAAAGACCGCTAAATAGCGGCCTTTTATCTTAGCAAAAAACTAAACAGTTGTGATCTAAATTACTGTTGCTTATAAAATTAAGCGTAAACAGGTAATTTTGCACAAATTGCTTTAACTTTTTCTTTAACTTGCGCCTGTACAGATTCATCAGTGATGTTATCTAGTACGTCACAAATCCAGCCAGCAAGCTCTTTTGATTCTTCTTCTTTGAAACCACGACGAGTGATTGCAGGAGAACCAATACGCAAACCAGATGTTACAAATGGTGAGCGTGGATCGTTTGGCACTGAGTTTTTATTAACTGTGATGTTAGCGTTACCAAGGGCTGCGTCTGCATCTTTACCAGTAATATCTTTATCGATTAGATCGAGTAGGAATAAGTGGTTTTCAGTTTTGTCAGATACGATTTTGTAGCCGCGCTCTTGCATTACAGCAACCATTGCTTTTGCGTTTTTAACAACTTGTGTTTGGTATACTTTAAATTCTGGTTGAAGCGCTTCTTTAAATGCCACTGCTTTTGCTGCAATAACATGACATAAAGGACCACCTTGGCCACCAGGGAAAACTGCGCTGTTAAGCTTTTTGTAGATAGCTTCGTCGCCACATGCAGAGATAATTAAACCACCACGAGGACCAGCAAGTGTTTTATGAGTAGTTGTAGTTACAACATGTGCATGAGGAACTGGGCTTGGGTAAACGCCTGCCGCAATTAAACCTGCAACGTGAGCCATATCAACAAACAGGTAAGCACCTACTTTGTCAGCAATTTCACGGAATTTAGCCCAATCAACAATACCTGAGTACGCTGAGAAACCACCAATAATCATTTTTGGTTTATGCTCAAGTGCTAGTGCTTCAACCTGTGCGTAATCAATTTCGCCCGTTGTTTCATCTAGTCCGTATTGAATTGCATTGTAAAGCTTACCAGAGAAGCTTACGTGTGATCCGTGAGTTAAGTGACCACCATGAGCTAAGCTCATACCAAGTACAGTGTCGCCTGCTTCTAATAGCGCTAGAAAAACAGCAGCATTAGCTTGCGAACCAGCATGTGGTTGTACGTTTGCGTAGTCAGAACCAAATAACTCGTTAGCACGGTCAATTGCTAATTGCTCAACAACATCAACGTGCTCACAACCGCCATAATAACGTTTGCCAGGGTAACCTTCTGCGTATTTATTTGTAAGCTGTGAACCCTGCGCTTCTAGTACGCGTGGGCTACAGTAGTTTTCTGAAGCGATTAGTTCAATGTGCTCTTCTTGGCGAGCAGTTTCTTTGTTTATCGCGTCAAATAACTCTGGATCAAAATCCGAAATATTCATGCTACGTTCTAACATTGGGGTCTCCTAGGGCAACGTGTATGGTGTTTTTTAGAGGCTTTATTGTACGCTTTAAACGACTCTTTGCCTACGCTCTTAAGTTGAGGATATTTAAACAGGGATTGAAACTATTTCACAGACTTTTTAAGATGATATTTTCTTATAAAACCATAACGATTTTAAATGAATGCTATTTCCTACATTTAATTAGTAAATGCAATTCACTAGCTTTAATAGCCTAAAGTTATAAAAAAAGGCGGCTTAACCACCTTTTTTTCAATTAATTAACTTAGCCAAGTTTAGCAAGTATTTCTCTACGTAATGCGTCGTAATCGGCCTTTATATCGCTTGCTAGGCATGGTTTTGCTAGTGCGTCGCTAAGTGGTTTTGGCATACCTAATTCAATATTTAAAATACCCTCTACGCTTTCTTTAAACTTAGCAGGGTGAGCGGTGGCTAAAAAGATACCCGCGGCCCCTGGCGCTCGATTTTCAACAAGACCTTGGTACGCAATAGCAGTGTGAGGCTCTGCAACATAACCCGTTTGTTGAATTTTTTTCATCACCGATTGCGTGTCTTGCTCGTTTACGCTAGTTGAATAAAAGTTATCGTAGCTAAACCAGTTATTATCTAACATTGTTTGCACACGCGGCCAGTTGTTTGGCTTACTTACATCCATTGCATTTGAAAGCGACTCAAGTGTTGCGTTTGGCGTCCAGGTTTTATCAAGCATAAAGCGCGGCACAGTATCATTTTGGTTGGTTGTTGCACTTAATTTACCTACAGGTAAGCCAATAACCGCACCAATCATTGCAGCACATACATTACCAAAGTTGCCACTTGGCACTGATATATGCGCTGTTGCGCGTTTTTCTTTTGGTAGTTGTGCAATGGCCTCAAAGTAATAACAAACCTGAGCAACTAAACGGCTAATATTAATTGAATTAGCAGAATTAAGCCCAAGTGTTGATTTAACTTCTTCATCTAAAAAGGCATTTTTAACCAGCTCTTGGCAATCATCAAAACTGCCATCAACTGCGTAACAATGAATATTGTTACCTAACGTAGTAAATAGCTTTTGCTGAGCAAGTGAAATTTTGCCTTTAGGATATAAGATGACAACATCGATATTCGGCTTGTTATAAAAAGCATGCGCAACGGCTGCACCAGTATCGCCCGATGTTGCAGTTAAAATAGTTACTTTTTCATCTTTATTAAATTGCGCTAAACACTCAGCCATAAAGCGACCACCAAAGTCTTTAAACGCAAGCGTAGGACCATGAAACAACTCTAAGCAGTATGTATTCTCTTCAACTTCCACCAGCTTAACTGGAAAGTTAAATGCATTTTTAACCATTTGTGCCACAGTGTCGCTTGGCAGCTCATCACCAATTAGGTGAGATAATATTTTGCCACTGCGTGTAACAAAGTCCATATCAAGCAATGCATCAACATCGGACAGTGGGGCAAGGGATTCTGGGAAAAACACACCTTGATTACGACCCAAACCTGTTTTTACGGCTTCAACGAACGACACTTTTTGTGAGCTATCTTTTAAATTATGTAATTGCATGACTACCTATCCTATAAAACTGTTAATTGACGCGTGCCGTCGTTATCTAATTTACAAATGTGGCAAAAGCCTTGCTCGTTAATGTAATTTGCCTCTAACCACTGCGCGCATTGCTTTGCAGCTTCAAGTGTTTTACATACACTAAACAAGGTAGGTCCTGCGCCCGAAATACTCACTATTTCAGCGCCCAACGCTGGTAAGCTTGCTTTGGCTTCACTAAAACCTTTAATAAGCGGTGCGCGGTAAGGTTCTGCTATTTCATCTTTCATTATGCTCAGTGCATCGTCAAAACGATTAGTCAACAGTAAGCTACTAAATGCCGATAAACGCTGTGCAAACTCAACACTTGCATGCATGCTCAACTCTTTTGGTAAAACCGAGCGCGCTTTTGCAGTGTTGAGTGAAAAACCAGGGAACGCAGCAACGTAGTACCAATTTTCATCAACAGGCAGTGCAATCGATTTATCAGGGATTAAATCACCTGTTAATTGCAAACCACCTAAATAGCATGGCGTGATGTTGTCGTAATGACGACCACCGCTCACTACTGCTTCAAAGTCAGCCATAAGCTCAATAAGCTCAACCTGACTTAAGTTAGTTTGTGCAAACTTATCAAGGGCAGCAAAGGTAGCCACGACCGAGCATGCACTAGAACCAAGTCCAGATCCAATTGGTAAATTCTTTTTAAGCTCGAGCTTTACGCTTGGCATATCAGGCGCAACATGCGCTCTAAAATGTACTAAACACTGGTACGCTAAGTTTTCATTCGCATCACTTGGTAACTTGTGAGCGTAGTCGCCAGTACAAATAAATTCGTCACTTGGTGCTGCACTTACAACGGCTACATCGCCTAATAAACTACCATCAATTGGCGCAAGCGCTGCGCCAAGTGCATCAAAACCTACTGCAAAATTACCAATAGACGCCGGAGCATATACTTCAATCATAACGAGCTCCTAGCGCGATAGCGTTTTTAAAATATCAGCAAATACACCCGCTGCTGTTACTTCAGAGCCGGCACCATAACCACGAATTACAAACGGACGTGGCTGGTAGTATTGGCTTAAAATAGCAAGCGCGTTTTCGCCATCGCGAATTACATTAAGCGCATGTTTTTCATCAACAGCCTCAATACCTACTTTACAGTGACCCTCTTTAATTGTACCTACATAACGAAGTACCTTTCCTTCGCTCGCAGCACTTTGAATGCGGTCATTAAAATCAGCATCTAGGCTTGGTAGTTTTGCCATAAACTCATCAACGCTATCACCTTGTGCAAAACCTTGTGGTAATACTGACTCAACTTCGATATCGCTTAGCTCCAACTTCATACCTGCTTCGCGAGCAATGATCAGTAACTTACGTGCTACATCGGTACCCGATAAATCATCACGAGGATCTGGTTCTGTAAAGCCACTTTCTTTAGCTTTAATTGTGGCTTCAGAGAGTGATAAACCATCTTGAAGTGCGCCAAACATATACGAAAGTGAGCCTGATAAAATACCGCTAAACTCTAGTAACTCATCACCGGCACCAAATAATGACTGCAAGTTATCGATTACTGGTAAGCCTGCACCAACGTTAGTTTCGTATAAAAATTTACGATTATTCTTTTGCGTAGCAGCTATTAAATCTTGGTAATACGTGTATGAGCTTGTTGTCGCTTTTTTATTAGCTGCAACCACATGAAAACCTGCATTTAAAAAGTCTACATACTGCGCAGCAAGTGCATCTGAAGATGTACAATCTACTAATACCGGATTCACTAAGTGGTTTTGCTTAACAAATTGCTCTACTAATTTTAAATCAAATGCTTGCTCAGATGAGGCCAATTTTTGCTGCCAATCACTAAAAGCAATGCCTTCGTTATCAAGGTGTAATTGACGAGAGTTAGCAACACCATACAAGTTAAGTTTAATATTACGCTTTTCAAGCCACGCTTGCTGGCGCTCAAGCTGATTAATAAGCTCTTGCCCTACTAAGCCACAACCTAGTAAAAACACATCAATTGACGGCACATGCGTGAAAAAGTTTTCATGGCATATTTTTACAGCGTCATTACATAACTCACCATCAATTACCGCAGAAATAGCACTTTCTGTAGAATCCTGTGCAATTGCCACAATATTTACTTGCGCTTGTGCAAGCGATGCAAAAAACTTAGCCGCTAAGCCACGGTGTGCGCGCATGTTGTCGCCCACTAAAGTAACAATGGCTAAATTACGCTGTACTTGTACAGGCTCAATAAGCCCTGCTTGTAATTCAAGCTCAAATGCAGTTTGTAGCGCATCCAGTGCAAGCGCTAGGTCTGTTTCATGCACACAAAAACTAATACTAAATTCACATGATGATTGCGTGATCAATACAATTGATACGTTATCGTGAGCAAGCGCGTTAAATACCTTAGATGCCATGCCTACTTTACCTTTCATGCCTGGGCCTGAAACAGTTAACATTGCAAGGTCTTGTAAGCTAGAAAGCGCTTTTACGGGCTCATCAGATGAATAATCGTTACCAATTAATGAGCCTTGTGCGTCTGGGTTATGCGTATTTTTAATTTCACATGGCACGCCTGCTTTAGCACACGGTAAAATTGTTTTTGGGTGAAGTACTTTTGCACCAAAGTAAGAAAGCTCCATCGCCTCTTTATAAGATAAAAAATCTACTTTAGTGGCTTTTTTAATATAGCGAGGATCAGCGCTATATACGCCATCAACGTCAGTCCAAATTTGGCAAATTTCAGCTTCTAAACATGCCGCAGCAATAGCTGCTGAGTAATCTGAACCATTACGGCCAAGCGTCGTAAGCTCACCTTTATCATTACTCGCCGTAAAACCAGGCATAATATAAATAGTTGCAGGGTTTTCTTTAAGCACAGCTTGAAAGCGAGCTTTACTTGCCACTAAATCAGCTTCTGCATCAATGTAGCCACCAGTTGAAGCAATACAGCTTGTTGCTTCTAAGTACCTTGCATCTTGTGAGCTCAATAAAGCCTGCATTAAAGAAACGCTAACGCGCTCTCCAAAGCTAATTACAAATGCGCGAACTTGATCAGGGCAACACTGTATAAGCGACACGCCATCTAATTTATTTTTAAGCTCGCCTAGGTCTGGCCAGCTTGTAACGACTACGCCACTTTTTTCAACGTCAGCTTTTAAGCCTTCACAACGACTCGCTAATGCTTGCCATTGCTGCGAAAAATCTAAGCCTTGCTCTGCAGCACTTGCAAGTGCAACTAGCGAATCGGTCATTCCACCTGGAGCAGAAAGCACCAATAACATTTCATCTTTTAACTGTGCTTTAACTAACTGAGCTACCTGTTGTAAGCATGCATAATCGGCAAGTGAAGACCCACCAAATTTTAAAACTCGCATTGTTTATGTTCCTCATCCCATAAAACGAAAAAAGGCCTGTGTTCTAAGTGAACACAGGCCTTTAAATTTGTTGCACCGACCTATGCCACTATCCAGTAAGAATGATGGTTGTAATAATAATGGTCAGTACGCGATTAATTGTTTTCATATGTTAAGACTGCCTTAACAAAGGCTATGCTGTCAACCCTAAATTAAAAGATAAAACAGCCTTTTTTAACATGAAAAAACCTAATGAATGCCAAATTTATGCAATATTTCATTCAAGCTTGATTTATTAATAGGTTTATCAATAAAATCAATTGCGCCAAGCTGGGCGACTCGTTGCTTCATTTTTTCCTGTATATCAGCAGAAATAACCAACACAAAGCACTCTATTTTTTCTGTTTTTATAGTTTCAAGTACTTGTATACCATCAACCTCTGGCATGGTGAGGTCTAGGCACAGTAAATCAAAGTTTTGTGCTCTTAAAAGATCGAGGGCGTTTGCTCCATTTATAGCTTGTTGTATATCTGCGTCTATACACTCATTTAAACACCGCACGACTTGTTTACGAGCAACAGCAGAATCATCACAGACTAATATCGAAAATTTCATCATGTTTACTACTACACAACCATCAAAGTTATTAAAAGACCATCTTCCTTTGCACTAAGGACACTTTAACACGCATCTAAATACTTAGCGCATTAATAATTCAATGCAATAATAAATATAGAATTAATTCATTTAAATGTGATTAACGAAACTAAATTCTAATCAAACTTACAAAACTTAACGTCTAACGAATTTACTAATTCATAGCTGAGTTTAATTACATTAATACTACATACCTACTTAATTAGATTTATCTTATTAAATTTTAACTTTTTTATTTATTTTTAGAGGTTTATTGACTAACTTTTAAATTACAATAGTAACGTTACAAAAATAACAAAGGATGAACAAGTCACTCATGTTACAAAAAAGCCTTTCTAAGAAGCTACTAACAAGCGTTTTATCCGTTTATTTTTTGCTTACCTTCGTAGTGACTTGCGGACAGGTGCTTGCTGAATATCTCAATACTAAAGACTATATACGTGATGAATTAAGTACATTACAAAAAACCTTTAGTCGTAGCTTAACACGTGCAATTTGGGAGCTTAATACCAAGCAAACAATTACAACAGCAGAAGGTTTACTCGCCATTCCCATGATTGAAGGGATTATTGTTCGAGATGACAGCGGCGAAATTATTTCACAGTTAGGGCGCTCGCTCGACATACATAAGCTATATAACCAACAGTTAGTACAAGAAGAAGCAATTTTAGAAGACGCTAAATCCGGTCTGTTTGGTTACACCTTTCCACTTATTTTTGAATTTTCTGGCCGTGCTACCCAAGTGGGTGACGTTACCTTGTTTTCTAGCCGAGAAGTTGTTTTAAGCCGAATTATGGTATCAATCTACTTTTTGATTGGTAATGCGATGATTAAAACCACCTTTTTAATCATTTTATTTTTAATGGCATTTAGAAAGCTTCTTACAGATCCCTTAGCTGAGCTCACTGAGCAACTAGAAAACCTAGAATTAGATGAGCTAGAAGGACAACACATTGAAATAGAAACAGAGGAGCATAACGAACTAAAAGTAATGGAGCAGTCGTTTAACAAACTAATAGATAAAGTGGTTCAGTATAGGAAAGAGCTTGAGCACACCCAAAAAGAACTCATTATTAGTAACGAAAAACTCGATCATCACAACATACAACTTGAGCAAGACGTAGCCCGTAAAACATCAAACTTAAGCCAAGCAATGATGGAATTACAACAGCAAAAATACGAACTTGAAAAGCAAAAAATTGTGCTCACTGAAGAAATAGACTTGCGCCGCAGCACAGAGCAAGAGCTAATTACAAAACAAACTGAATCCCAACGTTATATAGAAGAATTAAGCCTTGCACAGGAACGTTTATTAGGCACAGAAAAAATGGCCGCACTAGGCGGACTTGTGGCGGGTATTACACATGATATAAACACCCCTATTGGGATAGGTGTAACGGCAATATCGTTTTTGCAAGAACGCTTAAATAAACTCGAAAGTGCTTATAGTGAAAAAACACTTTCACCAAAAGCACTAGAAGAATTTATTAACGAAGCAAAACAAAGTACAAGCTTGTTAACCACTAACTTAGATAGAGCCTCAGAGCTTATTGCTAGCTTTAAGCAAATAGCGGTCGATCAGGCCAGTGAAGCAGTAAGAACTATTAACTTTAAAGATTACACTAACGAAGTAATACGATCACTGCATCCAAAACTAAAAAAGACATCTCACACAATAAAATTAGAATGCCCTGATGATTTAGTTTTAAATTTACCTGCAGGTGCCATCAGCCAAATTTTTACTAACTTAATTATGAATTCACTGATTCATGGCTTTGAAGGTAAAAGCAACGGTGTGATGGATATCAAAATAAGTGCAGATGACACTAACTTGACGATTGATTACAAAGATGACGGTAACGGTGTTACCAGTGAGCAATTGAAAAAGTTGTTTGACCCATTCTTTACGACTAAGCGCGATGAAGGCGGAAGCGGATTAGGTACCCATATAATGTTTAATTTAGTTAAACAAACTCTTAGCGGATCTATTGATGCAACGAGTGAACCTGGCAAAGGTCTGCGTTACTATATTCAATTTCCAAAGAACATGGCTAAGCCAATGCCTATTTTTGAAAAATATGAATAAAAAAGTACATGCATTAAATTATTAGGGCGTGTTGATCTTTGGTGGTTGAATTTTCAGCAACATGTTTAGTTTTTACTTAGCCCACTAGGTTACAAACCTCGCGGCGCGATTTAATCTTCCTTGGATTGAACAAATTTCAATCCATAAATTTCAACACGCCCTAGTAACAAATCAGTCATTTCGAGATGCTGTTTTTATTGCTATGATTGGACAAATTTTTCAAATGGATCAATTCCCCTATGTGGTTTAGTAACCTTATTTGTTACCGCTTTAAGCAAGACGTTTCATACACCCAAGAAGATTTTGATAAAGCATTAGAGCAAGATTTATTTCGCCCATGTACTGGTCAAGAGCTTGCAACATTTGGTTGGACGAAAGCGTTTGGAAAGCATGGCGAAACACTATCGCATTTTTCTCAAAAAAGTATTTTAGTTTGCGCAAAACGTGAAGAAAAAGTACTCCCAGCTTCTGTTATCAACGAACTAGTTGCTGAGAAAATTGATCAGATAGAAGCCGAAGAAAACCGCCCTGTTAAAAAGAAAGAAAAAGACGAATTAAAAGAAAACATTCTTCATACTCTTCTACCCCAGGCATTTAAAAAGTCGAGCTTACAATTTGCCTTTATTGACCAAGAAAATGGCTGGGTGGTTGTAAATAGTGGCAGCTTTAATAAAGCTGAAGAGCTACTGGCACTACTTCGTAAATCGTTAGGAACGCTCCCAGTTGTACCTGCGTTTGCTAACTACGACCTAGATGTATTCTTAACTGATTGGTTAACTAACTTTAGTACACCAGAAGGCTTTGCTATTGGCTCTGACGCTGAGCTTGAAGAAGCTGACGATAGCGGCGCACAAGTAAAACTAAAAGGCCATGATCTGGCATGTGATGAGGTTAAATCGCACTTAGAAAGTGGTAAACGCGTAACTAAACTGGCACTTGATTGGCAAGAACGCCTTAAGTTTATGCTGCAAAACGATGGCTCTATCAAGCGTTTAAGCTACTCTGAAACTCTAAAAGAAGAGAACGCAGATATTCCTAAAGAAGATATGGCTTTAAAACTTGATGCTGACTTTATTTTAGCTTCTGAGGAAATAAAGCAATTACTTGAAGAACTAACGGCTGGCTTAGGTGACGTTGAAGATTTAGAAAAAGCGTAAATACCACCACAACCTACATAAATATTTAAACGCTTTGAAGCATTAAATAGAGCCATATATAAGCAGGTTGGTATAACAGATAAAAATCCGATAGCAGTTTACTGCTATCGGATTTTTTAATGGAATTTTAGAAGCACTTATTTATATATTTGTTATCCGCGAACAGAATTTAGCTAACGTTCGGCGTATTAAAACCTAAGGTAATCATCTTTCAGTAAGAGGTTACAGCATGGTTCAAAGGTAAGTTATGTAGAGTGATATGAGATTATCTGTACTCACTTCAAGCCGGACGGTACAAAATAAGTTTTGATTTTAATTAAAATCATTAACTTATTTCGTGCAGATAGCTCATTTTAGCTTTTAACGTCTTCAGCTTTAGGTTGGCGATATATTTTTATAATGTGGTATAAATTTACAAGCGACAATAAGCCGTTGGTAAAAATAACAGGTACTGCGCCAATGGCAACACCGTATGCAGTAAATACAATACAACCAAACATGTTGTACCAACGCAGTTTTACTACATCTGTCATTGTTAACGATGCAACCAATAAAGCTGATGCAATATAACCTAAATATTCCCAACTCAATTGTTCTCTCCTAGCCTTTAGGTTAGCATTACATGCACTGCTAACTTATGGCACTTATAAGTATTGCAAAGTTACAACAAAATAAAAAAGCTAACTTGCTTAAAAACCTGAAAAAGTTTGCCGGAAAATACCAGCAAATTCTTAAATCATTACACGGGAAATGAAGGTAAAATAATACTATTAGCAAAGCTAATAATATTAGTAGCAAGTTAGCGTAAATTCTTAGTGTCTTAATGCTAACGTCATTAAGATGTAATAAATAGGACAAATGTCCGAAGAGCACATTGATGTTTCAATACCATTTTTCTAGTTACCTTGTTGATCAGCTTTTAACCTTTGCCGGTAGTAGCTATCAACAATCAAAAAAAGAAGTTCTGATCCATCAAGATCAGCCTTTAAGCAAGCTTGTGCTTGTACGCAGTGGCACTGTGTCGTTTAGTTACGACGTAGGTAATGGACGACGCCTGCTGTTAGGACAATTGGATTGTAACAACACCCTTATTGGTGAAATAGAAGCGCTAAATAATAATCCGTGTATTTATACGGTAACGTGCTTTAGCGATGTAACTTATAATCTTATTGAATTAAGACATTGGCGTGCTCTGCTGCTTGAAAAACCAGAACTGAGTTTATACACCGCACAAACTATTGCGGCTAAATTTCAGGAAAACCAAAAAATCAATTTAGATAAGCTACTACTACCATTGAGCTACAACATAGCCAAAGATTGCTTACTAAGAGCCGAGAACAACAACCCTACGCTACTTAGAGCCTATCCAACTGTAAATGCTGAAGCCGAACGCTTTGCTACCACTGAGCGAGCTTACAGACGTGTTGTTACAGAACTTGTCGAAAAAGGCTTGGTACTTAGAAGTAACGATGGCTTACAAGCAGTCGATATACCAAAGCTAAGTGAATACGTAGATAGCTTTGCTCAACTTTAAGTTATTTAAAATTTACCCATAAAAAAAGGCCTTAACGGCCTTTTTCTATTTATACAAATTACTGATTACTTCTCTAGCAAAATGTCATGAATTTTCACAAGATCAGATTTGCCTGCAATAATTTCATCCGGTGTTAAACCCGATAGTTCATGCGGGAACACTAACCACTCTTCAGACTCATGAATATAATAATCTGGAACAGTGTCTACTTTTGAGTTTTTTGGCTTGTAGTACGGACATGCAATACGAATATCACGTGGCAAGTTTAAGCGCATAAGCTCTGAAAGCTTTTCTTTTAATGCAACAATACTACGACCAGAGTCAAATACATCATCAACAATTAATAATGAGTCGCCTGCATTTGCGTTCTCAACAATGTAATGCAAACCGTGGACTTTAATTTCTTTAGATTGTTTACCAATACCGTAATAAGACGATGTACGTACTGCAATGTGGTCAGTCTCAATGCCTTTATAATCGTAATATTCTTGAACAGCAATACCGATCGGTGCACCACCTCGCCAAATACCAATAATAAAATCAGGACGAAAGCCATCTTGGTATACTTGTGCCGCTACGCGGAACGAATCTTCAAGCAGCTGTTGAGCTGTGATGTAGCACTTATCTGACATAATTAGAAACCCCAGTGGTGGATATAAGATTTGAGCGCAGCTTAGAGTTAAGCAAAAATTAAACTCAAACAGGTATTGGCGACGGATTTTACCGCAAATGAAATAAAATTGCTTGCCTGTAAATTAAAAAATAGGCACCCAAAGGTGCCTATTTTTAGTGTAAAAAGCATAATTTAGTAAATATTATGCTTTTTCTTGTAGGGTACGAGCAACCGTACGCATACCTTGAGTTGTTGCGCCCGCTGCCCATTGGCTTGTACTGCCCATGTTAAAAGCAGCCGCTAAATCTATGTGCACCCAGCCTTTGCCATCGTTTGGCACAAAGCGTGATAAAAAGCCTGCAGCATTCGATGCACCGCCGTAACCGCCACCCTTTTGTGCACGGCTATTTGCCGTATCAGCATAAGGAGATGGGCAGTTTTGTTGATGCCATTTTTCAAGAGGAAGTGGCCAAGCAGCTTCCATTTCTTGAGATGCAAAACTTTCAACTTCACGTGCAAGTTCTTTATCAAGTGCAAATAATGCATTGTACTCTTGGCCAACAGCAACAAGCGCTGCTCCAGTTAGTGTTGCTGCATCAATGATAAGTGGAGCGCCAGTCTCTCCTGCTGCCATTAAGCCATCAGCAAGTACTAAGCGACCTTCAGCATCCGTGTTTACAATTTCAACTGTTGTGCCATTTTTGTAAGTAAGAATGTCACCTAGTTTGTATGCATGACCCGAAATTAAGTTCTCAGCACAACATAAAAACAGCTTAATACGTTTTTCAATACCACGGTTAATAGCCAATGCTAAACCTGCTGTTACTGTTGCAGCGCCGCCCATGTCGCACTTCATACCAAGCATACCTTCGCTTGATTTGATTGAGTAACCACCTGAGTCAAACGTAATACCTTTACCTACAAGCGCAGCACTTACTGGTGCATTTTCGTCGCCTGTTGGGTTGTAATCAAGCTCAAGCAATACTGGTGGGCGAACACTACCGCGACCAACTGCATGAATACCAATCCACTGTTGTTCTAGTAACGCATCACCTTTAATAATTTGGTAACTTACGTGTTCAGGCGCTAATGATTGAATAAACTCAGCTGCTTTTTCAGCTAGGCTTTCTGGGTAAATGTCATCGGCAGTACCGTTAACCATTTCACGTGCCCAAATTGCTGACGTTTTTAAGTGAGCAAGTTCTTTAATATCTGATTGTGCGTTATCAACAAACTCAACACCGTTTAATGATTTTGGTGTTACAAAGCCTTGGTAAAAAGCCCACTGGCTTTCTGTACACCAAGTATCACCTGCTAATTCAACATTTTTAACGCCTTGGCTTGCAATAGTACGGCCTGCTTTTTGAACATTTTTTAATGTGTCTTGCTCAGATAAATGAACAGTTGCACCGCGCTCGTTAAAAGACAATGACGCATTATCGCCCCAATGACTCGCTGCTGCTTGTTCGCTTAGTTGAACAACAAATTTTTCACTCATGTTAAAATTCCCTTGCACTTAAATGTGCCACCGAGTTTACTATAGAGCGCTTAAGTTCCCAACAGCTTGAGATAAATAACATAAATCACACTGCTGAGCAGTGTTTACGCTTTGGAAGTTATTATGAAGTACACGCCAACGCTGCAACCGGCCATATTATTAAAGCGTTATAAACGCTTTTTAGCTGATTTACAATTAAGTGATGGCAGCGAATTTACCGCCCACTGTGCAAATACAGGTAAAATGACGGGATGCGCTGAGCCAGGCTTTACTGCTTTTTATTCAACAAGCGATAACGCAAAACGAAAATACCCGCATTCATTAGAGCTTACGCAAAATAACTTATCGCAGCTTATTTGTGTAAATACAGCGGTAGCTAATAAAGTAGTAGAAGAGGCAATCAACAATAATGTGATAAGCGAGCTACTCGACTACAGTCAATTGCAAAGCGAAGTTAAGTACGGCAGCGAAAACAGTCGTATCGACTTTTTACTCACAGACGAAAATAAGCCCGATTGCTATGTAGAAGTTAAATCAGTCACATTATTAAGCGAAGATGCACCACAAAGCGGGCAAGGCTACTTTCCTGATGCGCAAACACTGCGCGGGCAAAAACATATTCGCGAACTAATAGAAATGATCGAACAAGGCCACCGAGCAGTATTACTGTTCGCTGTTTTGCATGAAGGAATAAATACCGTAAGTGCAGCTGCGCATATTGATAAAAAATACGCGATGTTATTAAGCCAAGCAATAATAGCCGGTGTTGAAGTATTAGCATACAAAGCCAAAATTTCAGCTAATGAAGTCTTACTTCATAAAAAAATAGCATTTATAGAATAGTGTAATAAAACAAGGGATTGAACTAAGCGTAATTTACAAAGTACTCTAATTAAAGAAAGTGGTAAAAAGTGAATTATAAAAATTAACTTGTTTTTAAAGCTTTTGCCCATATAACAAGGCAAGTTTTAGAAAGCGAATATGTGAATTAATTAAAAGTGTAAATAAACTATTAATACACTTTTTACTCAGTAAGCATGGTTGAAGCTAATTCGATTAATTAAAAATAAATTTGCCTAGTGTATAAGATTCTGTTATCTATACCGCCGGCTAATGCTGAGGCATTAAATTAAGGATTTAGGAGAGAGTTATGCCAGACCAAAAGAAACATGGTTTATTGGCTCAAGCCGGTTTAGAACCATATCAAGAAAAACCAGGCGAAGAGTACATGAATGAAGCACAACGTGCTCATTTTAGAGCAATTTTAGAGACTTGGCGTAACGATTTACGTAACGAAGTTGATCGCACTAAATCGCACATGCAAGACGAAGCTGCTAACTTTCCTGACCCAGTTGACCGCGCTGCACAAGAAGAAGAATTCTCTTTAGAACTTCGTACTCGTGACCGCGAACGTAAATTAATCAAAAAAATTGAAAAAACAATTAATTTGATTAAAGAAGATGATTTTGGCTTTTGTGAGTCTTGTGGCATCGAAATTGGCATACGTCGCTTAGAAGCACGTCCTACTGCCGATTTATGCGTAGACTGTAAAACACTTGCAGAAATCAAAGAAAAGCAATCTGGACGCGGCTAATTAAAACTTATTAGTTAGTTATGTCTCCCACAGCCGTTACTGCGCCTATGCGTAAATATCGCGGTCGTTTTGCACCGTCTCCTTCTGGGCCATTACATTTTGGCTCACTTGTAGCGGCTGTGGGTAGCTACCTAGATGCAAAAGCTAACCAAGGAAAATGGTTAGTTCGTATAGAAGACATTGACACTACGCGCGTGGTTAAAAACGCCGACTCCGATATTCTAAATACCTTACAAGCCTACGCCCTTTACTGGGATGAACCTGTTGTATATCAAACGCAGCGTCTGTCTTTATATCAAGATATTACCCACTCACTTTTAGAGCAAAATCTTGTTTATGGTTGTACCTGTACTCGCAAGCAAATAAAGGCCATTGGCGGTATTTATCAGGGGCATTGCAAAGCACTTAATCATCATACTCAATCCGGCGCACTTCGTTTAGTTCAGCAACATCCAACGACCCAATTTAGTGATTTAATTCAAGGTGATATATCGGTAAATAGTGCATTATCCCACGAAGATTACTTAATTAAACGCAGTGACGGTTTATTTGCATATCAACTTGTTGTAGTCGTCGATGATATTGATCAAAAGATTAATCGAATCGTAAGAGGCGCAGATTTAATTGAACCAACAGCACGGCAAATTAGTTTGTTTAAACAACTCGACAGCCCTGTACCTGAATTTGCTCATTTACCTTTAGCGGTTGCCAAACCCGGTTTTAAACTATCTAAACAAAATTATGCCCCCGCCATTTGTAAGCAAAATCCAAAGCCTGCTTTAATTAGCGCTTTTGAATTTTTAGGGCTACCTGTTATAGCTGATTTAAGCGACTTAAATATAGAACAATTAATCGATTGGGGAATTAAAAACTTTAGCTTAAAACAGGTCCCCCAAGTATCCGAAATACAAATTTCTCAACATCCACATAGCCAGAAAGTCCAATTTACACATTTAAGTAAATAAAATAGCTAAAAACGGCTTAATTTCAACACATCAACTTAATTTTTAAACCCTGCTGGTATATGATAGCCGCCTAAATATATGCTAATTACGTCAAACAGCTTGTACTGGGTTATAACCGCCCTATTTGCTGTAACTTTTGATTGCGATGCAGAGTCAATCACACCTTCTAGGAGACAGACTATTATTTCCAAGCTTTTTCAATTTTGCCGACAAATAATCGGCCCGAATACAAGTGCACAAAGCGCTTCTGTAAGCAGTGAACCTATTGTTGTCACTCGTGGTGAGCATGGTATTTCTCGCAAACAATTTAGCCCAAATGCAATCAAAGTATTATACCGCTTAAAAGACGGTGGCTACGATGCCTACCTTGTTGGTGGTTGTATTCGCGATATATTGTTAGGCCAACAGCCAAAAGATTTTGACGTAGTTACTAATGCAACTCCAGATCAGGTAAAAAAACTATTTAGAAACTGTCGCCTGATAGGTCGTCGCTTTCGTCTAGCACACATTGTATTTGGCCGTGAAATTATCGAAGTGGCAACAATGCGTGGCCACCACGAAGCGCAAGAAGACAAAAATCAAATAAGCCAATCAAGCAATGAAGGTCAATTACTACGTGATAACGTATTTGGCAGTATCGAAGAAGATGCAGAGCGCCGCGACTTTTCAATCAACGCACTTTATTACTCAATTAAAGATTTTAGTATTCACGACTACGCTAACGGTTTAGCGGCAATTAAAGCTAAACAAATCGAGCTTATTGGCGACCCTGAAACGCGTTACCGCGAAGACCCTGTTCGTATGTTACGTGCAGTACGTTTTGCCACTAAGCTTGATATGAGCATTGCGCCTAAAAGTGAAAAGCCAATTAGCGAGCTTGCAAGCTTGCTTGACAACATTCCGCCAGCACGTTTATTTGAAGAAATTCTTAAGCTATTTTTAAACGGCAAGGCCGAAGCTAACTTTTTAATGCTGCGTAAATACGGCTTATTCCGCTCACTTTTTCCTGAACTTGATAAAATTTTAGATAAAAACCCAAGTGGCTTAGAGCACACGCTTATTCAGCAAATGTTTCAAAATACCGACAAGCGTATTAATGCCGATAAAAAAGTAACACCGGCGTTTATTTTTGCTGCCCTACTTTGGTTCCCACTGCTTGAGCGCACTAAAAAAATTCAAAGCCAAGAGCAACTATCTGAATACGATGCTTTCGCACAAGCAATGAATAAAGTACTAAGCGATAATTCACAGCATATAGCTGTTCCTAAGCGTTTTACTTTAGGTGCTCGCGATATTTGGCATATTCAGCACCGCTTAGATAAACGTGCTGGCCAACGTGCATACAGGCTAACGCAACAGCCTCGCTTTAAAGCCGCTTACGACTTTTTATTATTACGCGTAGATGCAGGCGAAACTCAGCATACAGAGCTTGCTCAGTGGTGGACACAATACTTAAGTAAAGATATAAACGGCCAAAAAGAGATGGTTAAAAGCTTAGGTCATCAAGGTGGTCCTAAGCCGCGAAAGCGCCGTCGCCCTACTAAAAAGCCAACTGAGTAATAACATGCATTGTGTTTATTTGGGTTTAGGTGCCAACCTAAACTCACCAAAAGAGCAGCTTGATAACGCGATAATTGCGCTTAAAAAGCTGCCTAATTGTGAATTTGTAAACGTATCGCATTACTATGCAAGTAAGCCTATGGGCCCACAAGATCAACCAGACTATATCAATGCCGTAGCCTGTATTAAAACGACCCTTGATCCAGAGCAATTACTTGATTTAACACAAAGTATTGAGCTTGAGCATGGTCGAGTAAGAAAAGCTGAGCGTTGGGGTCCACGCACACTTGATATCGATACCCTATTATTTGATGATCAAATTATAAATACGGCGCGCTTAACCGTGCCTCATTATGG
Source organism: Pseudoalteromonas sp. SR43-7 (assembly GCF_014163785.1). Lineage (NCBI taxonomy): Bacteria > Pseudomonadati > Pseudomonadota > Gammaproteobacteria > Alteromonadales > Pseudoalteromonadaceae > Pseudoalteromonas > Pseudoalteromonas sp. SR43-7. The sequence continues at coordinate 29,921 of NZ_JACJDY010000025.1, forward strand.
TTTGAGTGATCGCGAGTTTGTGGTTTACCCACTATTAGAGCTTGCACCTGAACTTATTTTACCTAGCGGCATTGCATTAAAAACCATTGCAAATAACTTACCGCTCAACGACTTACAACAATTACCTCTGTAATTAACCTAGGCTTTTGCCTGCGAGGATATTATGTCTAAAATAACCGTTTCTACTTTAAATAAAATGAAAGCAGAAAATAACAAAATTACTGCATTAACAGCCTACGACGCTAGTTTTGCAAAGTTATTTCATGATAACGGCGTTGAAGTTATTTTAGTGGGCGACTCATTGGGCATGGTACTACAAGGCGGCGATGACACCCTTGGCGTAACAAATCAAGATATTGCATATCATACCCGCTGTGTACGCGCTGGTAGCCGCGAATTATTTGTAATTGCTGACTTACCTTTTATGACCTACTCAAGCGTTAGTGATACCTGTAAAAATGCAGCTGAGCTTATGCGCGCTGGCGCAAACATGGTTAAACTTGAAGGCGGAGAGTGGCTTTACGAGAGCATTAAAGCACTCACTCAACAAGGTATCCCAGTTTGCGGGCATTTAGGCCTTACACCACAGTCAGTTCATGTATTTGGTGGCTTTAAAATACAAGGTCGCGAAGAAGATAAAGCACAAAAAATGATTGATGACGCGAAAGCACTTGAAGCTGCTGGCGCGCAATTATTAGTACTTGAGTGTATTCCAAGTGCCCTGGCAAAACGCATTACAGACGCTCTAAGTATCCCAACTATTGGTATTGGTGCAGGCAGCTTAACTGACGGCCAAATACTGGTAATGCATGACCTGGTTGGTATTTCGGCAGGTTACATTCCTAAATTTTCTAAAAACTTTTTGCTCGAAACAGGCAATATGCCTGCAGCCGTTCAAAAGTATTGTACAGATGTTAAAAGTGGCGCATTTCCAAGCGCTGAACATGAGTTTAAATAATGCAATCAATAACTGAAATCAGATCGTTACGTAGTCAAATTAAAGCATGGCGCCAAGCAGGTCTTAGCGTGGCACTTGTGCCAACAATGGGCAACTTGCACCGTGGGCATTTTTCGCTAGTAGAGAAAGCAAAAAACTTGGCCGACAAAGTCGTTGTAAGTATTTTTGTAAATCCAATGCAATTTGGTGCTAACGAAGATTTAGATAACTATCCTCGTACGCTAAACGAAGACAAACAAGGCCTTGCTGAATTAGGCACTGATATTGTATTTACCCCAAGTGTAGAAACAATCTACCCTAACGGACTAGGTGCACAAAGCTTTGTAGATGTGCCTGACATTTCATTAGGCTATTGCGGCGGCTCACGTCCAGGTCACTTTAGAGGCGTTGCAACAATCGTGACTAAGTTATTTAACTTAGTGCAACCAGATTACGCCTGCTTTGGTGAAAAAGATTTTCAGCAATTACAAGTAATCAAAACTATGGCACGCGACTTATCAATTCCGGTTGAAGTTATTGGTGTACCTACAATGCGAGAAGTTTCTGGCCTTGCTATGAGCTCACGTAATGGTTACTTATCTGATGATCAAAAAGCGACTGCAACCGTATTATTTAAAGCCCTTAATACGTGCGCTGAGCAACTTAAAAGTGGCGAGAAAGACTTTGTAAAACTTGAAAGCTTAGCTAAACAAAGTTTAGAGCAAGCAGGCCTAAAACCAGACTATTTTGAGATTGCTCAACGAGATACATTAAAAACTGCTACAATCGAAGATACTCAATTTGTTATTTTAGCCGCAGCCTATTTTGGTGGTGTTAGATTGATCGACAATATCCAAGTCGAAATTTAATATTATTGCGACTCCATTTTAAGGATAAGAAGCATGCACACTTTAATAAAAACAAGCGTAGTCGCCCTTACTTTTGCACTATTGGCAGGTTGTCAAAACCAAGTTGAAAACCCTGAAATGAATCAGTGTGCTCAACAAAACTACCAGTGTGAAACTAGTTGTGAACAGCAAACAACTGCTGAAGGCTTAAAGCAACAAGTATGCTCTGGAAAATGTGTTGAGAGCTATAATCAATGTAAAGCACAAGCCGAAAAATTAGGTAATATTTAATTCCTAAAAGTTTTTAGTTTTAGGCACAAAAAAACCGCTCAATGAGCGGTTTTTTATTGCTTATAGTTTATCATACCAATTTTATTAAAAACATGACCATTCTAGCGTATTAAATAACTCACTAACTACGTTAAAAATTATTTATATAGAACAACTATGTATCATAATTTTAGCCTTGTTATTGCGCTATTTTCTTATCGCTATAATAACTCACTAATTTAATGCAATTGGTATTAGTTCAAACCAAGCTTCTTAAGTTCTGTTTCTACTAGCTTTGCAGAAAGTGGTACATAACCATCTTTTTCTACAATTTGCTGACCATCTTTTGAAAGTACCATTTTTAAGAATTGCGCTTCCATTGGAGACAACGGCTTGTTTGGGTGCTTATTCACATAAAGGTATAAAAAGCGAGATAATGGATATTTGCCTTGTGCAACGTTATCAAGTGTTGCATCAACAAAGTTATCGCCTTTTTTAGCTAGCGGTACTGTACGTACGCCCGATGTTTTATAACCAATACCTGAGTAACCAATTGCATTTAATGAAGATGAAATTGACTGTACTACTGATGCAGAACCCGGTTGCTCATTTACGTTATTACGGAAATCACCTTTACAAAGTGCTTTCTTTTTAAAGTAACCATACGTACCTGATACTGAGTTGCGTCCGTAAAGTTGCACATCTTTAGCTGCCCAATCACCTGTTAGACCAACATCGCTCCAGCGGTTAACTTGCTCTGGTGCGCCACATTTTCGAGTAGATGAAAAGATAGCATCTACTTGGTCAATACGAAGACCTTCAATTGGGTTATCTTTATGTACAAATACAGCAAGTGCATCAATAGCTACGCGAACTTCAGTTGGCTTATAACCGTAACGTTTTTCGAACGCTTCGATTTCTTTAGATTTCATTTTACGGCTCATTGGACCTAGGTTAGCTGTACCTTCGGTAAGTGCCGGTGGAGCAGTAGAAGAACCTGCTGCTTGAATCTGAATATTTACATTTGGGTAAATACGTTTGTACTCTTCAGCCCAAAACGTCATCATGTTGGCTAAAGTGTCAGAACCTACTGATGAAAAGTTGCCTGAAACACCACTAATTTTTTGATACTCAGGAATATTTTGGTCTAGAGCAACTGCTTGTGCAGATACGAAAGTTGTAACAGCCACACCCATTGCGGCAACTAAGTTTTTAAATTTCATGTAGAGTTCTCCGGTTTGTTCGTTCCATTTTCTAACTGCTGCCCACTCTAAAGTGAGTACATGACAGTTACATTACTCTTAAATGACACTTTTATGACTTGACCTATTAGCTTAATTATTTAGTCAGCGAAACTATCTTATCTATTGAAAATTCAAAAGAAAAACACGATCCTTTGTTAACTTCACTGCGAATATTTAATTTACTATCATGGCGAGTTAACACATGTTTTGTTATAGCGAGCCCTAAGCCTGAGCCACCTGTTGTTCTACTGCGAGCTTTATCAACACGATAAAAACGCTCAGTTAATCGGTTAATATGCTCAGGCGCAATACCATCACCATTATCGGTAACACTAAAACACGCTTTATTGTTTTTGCGCTGCCAGCATACTTCTACTTTACCGCCTGGTTTTGTGTAATGAATCGCGTTGAATACTAAATTAGAAAACGCACTACGCAGTTCATCCTCAGAGCCTTTAATATCAAGGGTTTTATCAATATCAAAAATAAGTTCGTGGCCTTTGTCTTGATTAATTGAGTTTGCTTCAGTGTGAATATAACCAAGTAATTGCGGCACATTTATAGCTTTATCATTGTCTTGGCGACGAGCACCTTCAATACGCGAAAGCGATAGTAATTGGCTGACTAAGCTATCCATGCGCTTGCATTGTTCAAGCATAGTATTTTGCGCTTTGTTCCACATTGCTGGCGGCGGCATCATGTCGCCATCCATCATCTCAAGATACCCTGTAACCACTGTAAGCGGTGTACGTAGTTCATGCGACACATTGGCTACAAAGTCTTTACGCATCTGTTCAAGCTGTTTTAAGCGCGTTACATCACGTACCACAACCATAAGTTGCGTACTTGCATATGGCATTACCCTAAACTCCAGCACCTGCTCAATACTGTGACCGTTATCCAGCTCAAGCGCATCGTCAAATTCGCCTTTGTGCATGTATTTAGCAAACTTAGGTTCGCGAATTAAATTATCAAGGCGCTGACCATGATCGGTAGGCCACTGCAAACCAAGCACTTTAAGGGCTAATTGATTACACCACACAATACTTAAATCGTTTTGTAATACCACAACCGCATCAGGTACCGCTTCAGCCCCATCGCGAAAGCGACGAATTAAATCTGCAAGCTCATTACGTTTTTTACGATTACGATGCTGGAGATGATAAATACCTTCAAACACTTGCTCCCATGCACCCTCACCCTCTGGCGGATTAAAGCTGCGTTGATTAAGTAGCCAATCGCTCAAACGATAAAGTTGATGGTAGTGCCAAATAAGGAGGGAAAAAGATCCTAAAAATAAAAGCAAAAATGGCGCGCCAACCAGCACACCAATTAATAGTAAGGGTAAAAAATAGATAAACAGGCGCTTTACTAACGCCTGCTTATTAACAACTCGATACATACACTCACTTTACCTTAGAGTAGTAATACATGCGTATTTTACACATTAGCTAAGCTTTAAGCTGATCACAGCTTACTTGAAAAACGATACCCAGCGCCACGTACTGTTTGCACCAAACGGTCATGTCCAAGTGGGCCAATTGCTTTACGCAGGCGACGAATGTGAACATCAACAGTGCGATCTTCTACGTAAACGTTAGTTCCCCACACATGATCAAGCAGTTGTTCACGGCTATAAACACGCTCTGGGTGAGTCATAAAAAAGTGCAGTAATCTAAATTCGGTTGGCCCCATATCAAGCTCGTTACCTTCTGAGGTAACACGATGAGAAATAGGGTCTAAACGCAGGCCATGTACTTCAATAGCTTCTTCTAATGAGGTTGGCGATACACGGCGAATAACCGCTTTAATACGTGCCATAAGCTCTTTAGGAGAAAACGGCTTGGTGACGTAATCATCTGCACCTACTTCAAGGCCGCGTACTTTGTCTTCTTCTTCGCCGCGAGCTGTAAGCATAATAATTGGGATTTGGCGGGTGTGTTCGTTTTGCTTAAACTTTTTAGCAATTTGAATACCGCTTCCACCTGGTAACATCCAATCAAGTAAAACCATATCTGGGTAAGGTTCAACCATAGCTGCAATAGCAGAGTCGTAATCTTCTGCTTCAATTGCTTGAAATCCATTTTGCTCTAAAACAAAAACCAACATCTCCCTGATAGGAGCTTCGTCATCTACGACTAGTACTTTACGTGACATTCCAATTTATCTCTTACGCTATCGAATTAGTTTTCATTATTATGACTAAGTATGACATTTTTATGAAAGTGTAACGTGTAAATTAAAATGGTGGTAAAAAAAACACAAATTAGTGACAAAAAACCTCATTAACGTCATATTTTTAAAACCTTTTTAATATTTAACGTAATAAAAAGAGATTTACGATAAATTTATGTAATAGCTAACTTTTTAAAATTATCTTTTTTGTATCGCTATTTAAACCACTAAACAATATTAAACTAGCTGGGATCATTGTTTTACTAACCAAGACATTTTTACAGATCGATCGTTTAAAAGTAGCTTTAAAGCCCTTTTAAAATCAACAAACCCGCCTGTGTAACAAACAATACGCTCAAAAATAGATCTAAATTTTACTAAGCTCCAAATAAAGGATCAGATTTTTACCAAGCCGATCAACCCTCAGATCAGAGTTGTACCTAGTCAAAGCCATAAGTTGTTGATTGTTTATACAAATAAATAACGATCAAATTATCTCAGAACCTATATATAGCATTAAAGTGTATTTGGCTTAGTAAAGTAATGATCCGAAAAAGGCTGTGTTAGTAAATGCGTGATCCCAAAATTCCGCGTTGGTAATGCAGTGATCTGATCAAAAAACCGTAATCTGTAATATAAAAAGGGCTGACATTAAAAAAGCCAGTAACAAAGTTACTGGCTTAGATGATCAATTATAAATTGATCTATTATCTAATTTTAGGGTCTAGTTCGCCGCTTAAGTATTTAAGGTGCATTTCATCAAGTGAAATTGGCTTAATTTTACTAGCCTGACCAGAAGTACCAAACGAGTTATAGCGTGCAACGCAAATCTCTGTCATTGCTTTTGTAGCTTCAGCTAGGTATTTACGTGGATCAAAGTTAGATGGGTTAAGCGCCATATGACGGCGAATTGCACCGGTAGATGCTAAACGTAAATCGGTATCAATATTTACCTTGCGAACACCAAACTTAATGCCTTCAACAATCTGCTCAACTGGCACACCATAAGTTTCTGGAATTTCGCCACCGTACTGATTAATAATTTCTAACCATTCTTGAGGAACTGAAGATGAGCCATGCATCACTAAGTGCGTGTTAGGAATACGGGCATGAATCGCTTTAATACGATCAATCGCTAAAATATCATCTGTTGGTGGGCGAGTAAATTTATAAGCACCGTGTGAAGTACCGCAAGCAATTGCAAGTGCATCAACGTGTGTTTTATTTACAAAATCAGCCGCTTCTTCAGGGTCTGTTAGCATTTGATCAGTTGTTAATAACCCTTCTGCGCCAACGCCATCTTCTTCGCCAGCTTCACCTGTTTCAAGTGAACCAAGTACACCTAGCTCGCCTTCAACCGATACGCCACAGGCATGCGCCATCGCAACAGTTTCGCGCGTTACTTCTACATTGTATTCGTAGCTTGAAGGGGTTTTTCCGTCGCTCATTAACGAGCCATCCATCATTACTGATGAAAAACCAAGCTGAATTGAACGCTGACACACACCTGGCGATGTGCCGTGATCTTGATGCATTACAACTGGGATATGTGGCCATTCTTCAACGGCTGCTAAAATCATATGACGAATAAATGGAGCACCAGCATAAGCACGTGCACCAGCTGATCCCTGAACGATTACTGGGCTGTTTGTTTTGTCAGCCGCTTCCATTATTGCGCGCATTTGCTCTTGATTGTTAACATTAAAAGCAGGTACGCCGTAACCATGCTCTGCTGCATGATCTAAAAGTTGTCGCATACTGATTAAAGCCATTGGGTATTCTCCAATTTATCGACAGTAGTTCCCTACCATCTAGTTTGAACGGATGTGTTAGTTTGGCGTTATAACAACGCCACGAAAAACCACTGCTTTGCAGTAATATTCCGTCTAAATTAACGACTAAATTAGGGTGAGAGGTATTTAGTAATTAATTGTCGGTGAGGGCTATTACCCCCTCACCTTACGCCACTAAAATTACTTAGCGCGCGACTCTAGCATTTCAACTGCTGGAAGTATTTTGCCTTCTAAAAACTCTAAGAACGCACCACCACCAGTAGAAATATAAGATACTTTATCGGCAATGCCGTATTTATCGATTGCGGCTAAGGTATCACCACCACCGGCGATTGAAAACGCATTTGAGTTAGCAATTGCTTGTGCAATAGCACGAGTACCATTACCAAACTGGTCAAACTCGAACACGCCAACAGGGCCATTCCATACAACAGTGCCTGCATTTGCAATAATTTTTGCAAGCTTGCTCGCTGTATCAGGGCCAATATCAAAAATCATATCATTGCTTGTTACTTCGCTTACATCTTTAAGCGTAGCTACAGCAGATTCAGAAAACTCATTACCAACTACTACGTCAGTCGGTACCGGAATTTCACCATTATTAGCAATCGCTGCTGCACATAAACGATTCGCTTCATCCATTAAATCAGGTTCGTAAAGCGACTTACCAACTGGGCTACCTGATGCAGCAATAAAGGTATTTGCAATACCGCCGCCGGTAACTAATTGGTCAACAATTTTAGAAAGTGAATCTAAAACGGTGAGCTTAGTAGATACTTTAGAACCACCAACAATCGCCACTAATGGACGAGCTGGATTATCAAGTGCTTTGCCTAACGCTTCGAGCTCAGCCGATAACAGCGGACCTGCACATGCAACATCGGCAAATAAGCCAACGCCATGGGTAGATGCTTGTGCACGGTGAGCCGTACCAAATGCATCCATTACATATACATCACACAGTGCAGCTAGTTGCTTAGATAACGCTTCGTCGTTTTTCTTCTCGCCTTTGTTAAAGCGCACATTTTCAAAAACAACCACTTCGTTATCAGCAATATCAACACCGTTTAGGTAATCTTTTTCTAAACGTACAGTTTGCTCTAGGGCATCGTTTAAGTAATTAGCTACAGGTGCAAGCGAAAACGCTTCATCGTATTCCCCTTCCGTAGGACGGCCAAGGTGTGACATAACCATTACTTTAGCGCCTTTTTCAAGGGCTAGTTTAATAGTAGGTAGTGCTGCACGAATACGCGCATCTGACGTCACTTTACCTGCTTTAACTGGTACATTTAAATCTTCACGAATTAATACGCGTTTGCCGTTTAAATCTAAATCTGCCATTTTTATGACCGACATGAACATCTCCTTAGTTAACGATACTGAACCTGAAAAATACGTTTAAAATTATTATATTAATAAATTACTTATTCGCTGCCATCATAGCACGCGCTGTGTCGAGCATACGATTAGCAAAACCCCATTCGTTATCACACCATACTAATAACTTTATCAGTCGTTTGTGACTAACACGTGTTTGTGTGCCATCAATAATACAAGAATGTGGGTCGTGATTAAAATCAACCGATACAAGCGGCTCTTCGGTATAACTTAAAATACCTTCTAAGCGGTCTTTTGCTTGTGCTTTAAGTGCATTATTTACTGCATTTAAATCTACATCGGTATTAACCGTTACACTTAAATCCATTGCCGTGACATTTATAGTAGGTACACGTACGGCGATGGCTTCAAAACGGCCTTTAAATTTAGGTAAAATACGGTCTATACCACGAGCGAGCTTTGTATCAACTGGAATAATTGATTGGCTTGCAGCGCGAGTACGGCGTAAATCATGATGATAACCATCAATCACTTGTTGATCGTTCATCGACGCATGAATCGTTGTAATAGCGCCCGACTCAATACCAAATGCATCATCTAATACTTTAATAACCGGCACAACACAGTTAGTTGTACACGATCCGTTAGAAACAATTGTGTGCTCGCTTTTAAGCTCATCGTCGTTAATGCCATACACAATCGTAGCATCAACATCGTTATCGGCCGGATGCGAAAACAACACCTTTTTAGCACCTGCGGTAATATGTAACTGCGCATGTTCACGCGAGTGGTAAACACCCGTACATTCAAGTACAACGTCTACATCGAGCGTTTGCCAAGGTAATTCAATTGGGTTTTCTTCACAAAAAAGTGCAATGGTATCGCCTGCAACACTAATGGTGTCTTCACCAAGTTTTACAGGAAAAGAAAAACGACCGTGGGATGTGTCGTATTTTAATAAATGAGCAATAGCTTCAGGATCAGCAAGTTCGTTAATCGCAACAATTTTTATATCGTCGCTCAAACCAGACTCGTATAACGCGCGGACAATATTTCGACCAATACGACCAAAACCATTAATTGCAAGTTTGATTGCCATGAAATATAAAATCCAATCTTTTAGCGTGCAGATAAAGGCAATACGCCTTTTAGATGTCTGTATTGTAATCGACCTTGCATCTGATTATAAGAGGGAAGCATTAGAAACTTTAAATTAAGGTTAAAGAGCTTAGGCATTGCAAGCTCTTCAAGGGGTCTGACTTTTTAAATTAAGTTTTTTATACTAAATTTTTCAAAGCGTTAATTATATCTTCTGGCTCAGAACGAGTACGATAATCAACATCAACATACCGCCAAGTCACTTTACCTTGTTTATCTAAAACAAAGGTGGCAGGGATCGGTAAAACACTACTATTGCCATTGTTAACCGACTCTAAATCTAGGCCTCGGTCTACTCGCATATGCTCGAGTAAAAATGTGGGCACTTGCCATGCTACGCCGTAGCTTGCTGCTACATCGGCATTTTGATCCGACAGTACTAAAAAATCCATGTTACTTATATCGCTTTCGCTCATTGAGCCATCGGGTACTTGCGGGCTAATAGCCACCAATTGTGCGCCTAATGCGTGAACTTCAGGTAAATGTGCTTGAAGCGCTTTGAGCTGTAAATTGCAGTACGGACACCAACTTCCACGATAAAAAGTAACAACTACAGGCCCTTTAGCAAGTAACTCAGTTAACTGCACCGATTGACCATGCTGATTTTGGTAACTCAAAACTTGGTGCGATTTGGTTTAAATCAAGTGCATTAGCACCTTGTTGTAACGCTTTTGCTTGTGCAATCGTTTCATCAACACCTTTCATAAAATCAGGATTACCTTTACGCCCTGCTGCTATTTTTGCCTCAGTTTGTGCTTTTAATGTGTTATTTTTATCGCTCATAATATGGCTACCTTCAAATTAATCAAAAACTTAAAGCCAGCTTACATTATGAAAATGTATTTGAAATGAAAATTTTAACTTAATCATTTACTTCTAAATCAAACACCACGTTTATTGATGATTTAAATGTAATAGTTTCTTGCAGGTATCTACCTTGCTCGAATGGATTTCTAGTAACTTTAGAACCGCTCACAACTATTCTCTCAAAATTATCTGCGCCATAACCATAACTTGAACGGTTAGAATTTGAATTAATACTGTAAATTTTTCCAAGCTCTGCCCCAAATGCTTTGGCAAGCTCGCCCCCTTTAACTATAGCGTTATCTATTGCGCCTTGTGTTGCTTCAGCTTCTAACTGCGCAGCTTTTGAAGACACAAGCTCAATATTCGTCACTTCATTAATTTTTACACTTAGTGCAAAATCGATAAAATCATTCAATTTTTCAATATTTCTTAATGTTACTTTAAGTGTTCTTGTTGCTACATATCCTGCATTAATTGCTGTACCGCTCTCGACATTAAACATATCGTCATCATTATGAGTTAACAGGCTTGTAGCAGAAACATCCGTCTCCTTAACACCGTACTTGCTTAATCCTTTAAGTAACAAATTTACTCGATCATCAACATCACGTTTAGCATCAATTGATTTGTCTTTAAAGCTTATTACTTCAAAAGAAATCTTAGCCATATCGGGCTTTGCTAATACCTCTGCAATACCCTGCACTGCAATATGGCGATTAGCAGGTAAGCTTGAATTAGCAAAAGTGATAAGTGGGAATAAGGTTAAGAAAATGGCAGTAATGAGTTTCATATTCGTTCCTTGAGGTAATTAGTTAAATAATGACTACGTAACTGTACCTATAGTTATACGGATAACAATAAAAGTAAACTGCTCTTTATTGTAGGCGGGAGTTTATCTCGCGCGGCATAAAGCCCCGCCTACAGCCAACCTACGCCAACTCACCTACTTTTAGCTCTTTACCACGGCTTATTTGATGGCACTGGGCTAGCAGTAACTCTGCGGTCGCTTGTGCATCGGTTAATGCATGATGGCAATGATAGCTTGGTAACTCATAACGTGTGCGGCAAGCATTAAGGGTTAAATCATCTTGTTTTATTTCAGTTGAATGATGGAGTAAGCGCTTTTGCTCAATATGAAGTGTGTCGAGTATGAGTTTAGGGCGTATTGTTATATTGGCATTTTTAAGGGCTATTTTTAAAAAGCCCCAATCGAGCATGGCATTATGAAACACTAAAATACAGTCGCTAAAATGGCAGCTCAATTGCGTTAATATACTGCACAAGCTCTGTCCTTTTGTTATAGCATCGTCGCTAATTCCATGAAAAACAGGACTTTGCTCAAGGCTTTTTACGTCTTTATTTATAAGGTGCTGCGACTCGCTCATTTTTATACATTGGTTATCTATTATCACCCACGCTACCGATACAATTTCGTGCTGTTTTGCATCAAGGCCAGTTAGCTCTAAATCAATCACTAAGTAACGTTGTTGTAAGGCATTTTTACCTAGTAATTTACGGCGCTTTAAATACCGAGTGAGCAGCTTTTTTACCATGTTAGTAATCCATCATTATAAACTGCCACGAGCAAACTTAAACGCGGCGGCTTGCTGCGCTTGTTTAACAAGGTAAAACGCTTCTTTTAGCTGATGGCGCTCTAGTGAGTTTAATTTATTAGGATTAATACAATTACTCGGTAAGCCCTCTTCGTTTATTTGTGTACTCAAGCGCAACTGCGTTAAGAACCGCCAGCAGTCTTTTAGGTTGTATATATCTTCTTTGCTGATCAGTTTATGTTTTAGTAGTGCGTCCAACCGTTCTTGCGTGTTGGCGCGCCTAATACCCGCTTTTAAAGCGTATAACCGCACTATGTCATTTATAATTACGACACCGCGTTTTTTTAAATCTATGTATTTATTATTTTGATCTGTTTTTTCTGTTTTAAATTTATTAAATAAACCAATTGGCACGCTGTTGCTGCTTATGTCGGTTGCCATTGCGGCATAGAATAAGTCGTTACGCGATATACGAATTAGTTGCTCGCAAAAAGCCGTGTATAAAGCGTTTGAACCTTCAATAAATCGCAGGTCAAAAAATATCTTACAGTTAAGCATTGCATTTGGAGTAGGGCTTTTTATCCATTTAAAAAAGCGCTCGCTCCAGTCGTTTACGCTCATACGGCACTCATCGCTGCTTGCCATAATATTACCTGGGCAACGCCTAATGCCGCACTCAACTAAATTCTCGCATACAAACTCCCCCATACTTTTAAAGTAAGCGTGTTGCTCGGTGGTTAAGTCGTTAGGGAGTAATAAGCCGTTGTCTTGATCTGAATGCAGGGTTTGTTCTTCGCGTGCTTGCGAGCCAAAGCAAATAAAACTAAAGCTGGTTGGCGCTGCGCCATGCTCTTCTTGAAATAAGTGAATCAGGCGCGATGTAAGCGCATCGGTTAAACCACTGAGTAATTTACCAATTAACGATATGTCGTCAATGTTGTACGAAAAACTACGCAAAAGTTCGGGAATTTCTTTAGCGTAGCGTTTTAAATCAGTAACAGTATGCGCTTTATATATGCGCCCTATAAGCTGTACGGGGTCACTTTTTTGTTGGCGCAGTAAGTCGGTGCTGGTTATCATCCCTATCGGGTTATGGTTTTCGTCAAGCACGGGCAAATGGTGAATATTGTATTTAAGCATTAAGTGCAGCGCCGAAAACACCCGGTTATTTTCAAATATAAACTTAGGTTTGGCGGTCATAATACTGCTTACTGCGTCTTGTGGATCTACCTCGTCGGCAAGTACTCGGTTGCGTAAGTCGCGGTCGGTTACCACCCCTACTAAGTGCGCGTGCTGCGTTATCATTATTGACGACACACCATGCTCTTTCATTTTTTTAGCGCTTTGCCTAATACTTGCATCGGGCGAAAGTGTAATTGCTGTGCGCGTCATCAGCTCTGATATTTTACGTTCAGACCAACTATCGTTTTTACTTTTATAATGCGATGACAGCAACCGGTTAGCATGAGCGCGTACAAAGTATTGCTCAAACGATTTATATTCTCTGCGTAAAAAATCAAAGTGCGTTTGAGAGAGCACATACACTATGCCCTCTTTTTGTACTTCCAACCTATTTTGAATTGCCTCACCGGTTAACAGCGACGGAAAACCAAAATAGTCACCTTGCGCTAAGCGCGTAACAACATCGCCCTTGCCATCAACTAGGTCGTACAAACCAGAGCGAATTAAAAATAGTTTAGGGTTTTCACTTTGTAACCACTGAGTTTGGTTTTCGCGGGTAAGGTAAATAATATCAAGATGATTTACAAAGTATTCGTATGCGCTGCTATCAAGCATAGTAAAAGGCGCTTGCAAACAAACGTATTGGGCTATTTCTTGTTGTTCTACACTCATTGTATTCGCTCTTTAAATGGTGATGTACCAATCTAATGTACTTATTTATTAAACAAATAAAAAGCCCGACTAAAGTCGGGCTTTTGGTGCTTTATATTTTGTAAACTATATCTATAAATGTTGCCTAGTGATCGTGCGCTTCAGCTGACCCTTTAGGGTTACGAATACCTTCTACCATTTCTTGAATTTCAATAGGTGTAGCTTGAGTAAATTTAAGAACAACTGCAGCTACTGCAAAGTTAATAATCATACCCACCAAGCCAATACCTTCAGGCGAAATACCTAAAAACCAATGTTCAGGATTGTTAAGCTCAGGGCTTACAAACTTGAAGAAGATAATATAAGCAGCGGTAAAGCCAATACCCGTTACCATGCCTGCAATTGCGCCCTCTCGGTTCATTGTTTTAGAGAATATACCCATAATAATTGCTGGGAAGAAACTCGCTGCCGCCAAGCCGAATGCAAATGCCACTACCGATGCCACAAATCCAGGTGGGTTAATACCAAAGTACGCGGAGATAACAATAGCGACCATGGCTGCCAACCTCGCTGCAAGTAACTCTTGTTTGTCGGTAATATCGGGCTTGAGGGTTCGCTTGAGTAAATCGTGCGAAACGGAGGTCGAAATAACCAGTAGTAAACCTGCGGTTGTAGACAGTGCAGCGGCAATACCACCAGCAGCTACAAGTGCAATTACCCATGCTGGTAAGTTAGCAATTTCTGGATTTGCTAATACCATAATGTCGCGGTCTACATTTACTTCGTTAGCACTGTTCGGATCGGTGATTTTACCCGCCGTGTAGAACATTTTGCCATCGCCGTTTTTATCATCAAATGTAATTAAACCGGTGCGTTCCCAGTTTTTAATCCACCCTGGTGCTTCTGCGTAAGCTGTACCGCTACCGTCTTTACCATTAATAGTATCAACCATATTTACGCGAGCAAAGGCTGCAACAGCAGGTGCTGTAGTATAAACAATCGCGATGAACACAAGAGTCCATGCCGCAGAAATACGTGTGTCTTTTACGCGAGGTACAGTGAAAAAGCGTACAATTACATGTGGTAAACCAGCAGTACCTACCATTAACGCACCCGTAATAGCGAATACGTCAATCATGCTCTTAGAGCCTTCGGTATATTGCGCAAAACCAAGTTCAGCGCTTAAGCCGTCTAGTTTATCAAGTACGTACACGCCATCGCTGCCAATTAATGTGGCACCAAAACCGGTTTGTGGGAAGAAATGACCCGTCATCATCATCGAGATAAAAATGGCTGGTACAAGGTATGCAAATACAAGTACACAATACTGCGCTACTTGTGTGTAGGTAATGCCTTTCATGCCGCCAAGTACCGCATAAAAGAATACAATCACCATACCAATGTAAACACCGGTTTCAATTTCTACTTCTAAAAAGCGTGAAAATACCACGCCTACGCCACGCATTTGCCCTGCTATATAAGTGAAACAAATAAATATGGCACAAAAAATAGCAACTAAACGCGCGGTACGTGAATAGTAACGGTCGCCAATAAAGTCTGGCACAGTAAACTTGCCGAATTTACGTAAGTAAGGCGCTAAACACATGGCTAATAGTACATAACCACCTGTCCACCCCATTAAGTAAACACTGCCATCGTAACCTGCAAACGAAATAATACCCGCCATTGAAATAAACGACGCGGCGCTCATCCAATCGGCAGCTGTTGCCATACCATTAGCAAGAGGAGGTACGCCGCCGCCCGCTACATAAAACTCTTTGGTTGAACCCGCTCGGGCCCATATTGCTATGCCGATATAAAGCGCAAAGCTTAAACCAACAATTAAAAACGTGAGTGTTTGAACATCCATTGCTTAGCTCCTATTCGTCTACGCCGTATTTTTTATCTAACGTATTCATTTTGAAAACGTACACAAAAATCAAAGCAACAAAGGTATAAATCGCGCCTTGCTGGGCGAACCAGAAGCCAAGTTTAAACCCAAAAAAACGTACTTCATTAAGTACATCAACCAGTAATATGCCAAACCCAAAAGACACAACAAACCACACTGCTAACAGTTTAAATAACAGCGAAATGTTTTCTGCCCAATAAGCTTTTGCTTGTTCTTCATCTTTAAAAGCCATTTTTGTTTTCCCCTTTAAGCACCGCAATATCGCGATGAGTGGTTTTTTATCTTCGCTTACCAATTTAGCAACGCTGGTTACATATTGAATTGAGACCATAGTCGTAACAGCCTATTAACGTTTACGTAAACTGTATTTATCATTCAAGCGTGTTTTATATATTTTTATATTATTTCAATTGCTTAGGCTGTTTTTGTAAGCTGGCTTTATGATTAAATTGATAAGTTGGTCATTAATGCGACATTAGTCTAATGCTCAAGGGTGTTTTATTTTTACTCTTAATATTCAATAAGATATAAATAAAATAAAAGTTTTATTTTAAATTCAAGCCTCACACTTAACCTCAGTTCTGGTATTGTGTTAATCCCTCATAGGGATGAGGGACTATTTAAAATAATAAGGTTTAATAACAACATGACTGCCGTACTCATTATTGTTGCTTTAAGTTATATAGGTGTGCTGTTTTGGCTTGCCAATTGGGGCGATAAAACAACCCCTTTAGCAAAGCGTATTAGCCATCACCCATTTGTGTATTCACTCTCACTCGGGATTTACTGTACCTCTTGGACTTATTACGGTTCGGTTGGAACAGCCGCCACCAGCAGTTGGAGTTACTTGCCAATATTATTAGGCCCTGCGTTGCTGTTTTTATTCGGCCAAGGGTTTTTACGTAAGCTGGTACTGGTAAGTAAAAAACAAAATATAACGACTATTGCTGACTTTATTTCAGCTCGTTACGGCAAACGTCAAACTACAGCAATAATGGTTACTGTAATCGCATTACTGGCAACCATTCCCTACATTGCACTGCAATTAAAAGCGCTTAGTACAAGCTTTTTACTTTTGCAAAACAGTAATAAAATATCCGGCGATATGCTCGCGCTTTCTGCCACACTAATTATGGCTTTATTTGCTATATTTTTTGGTACTCGCAAAGTTGATGTAACTGAATATCGCTCTGGGTTAATGCTCGCTGTTGCATTTGAATCTATGATCAAACTTATTGCTCTTATTGCCGTTGCGGGGCTTGCAGTATTTACACTTTTTAATTTACCTGAAGCCACCACGAACAAAGTAACTGAGTCTATTTGGGGTCACTGGAGCGATTTTAACTTTTTTAGCTTTAACTTTATTGGCCAGTCTTTAATGGCTGCAGCGGCTATTATATGTTTGCCTCGCCAGTTTCATGTAACCGTGGTCGACAACCAAAACAAACGCCACTTACTTACCGCTCGCTGGGCTTTTCCGCTGTATTTACTACTAACAGCCGCAATGATTTTACCTATCGCGACGGCGGCCATTCATCCTGAAATTGGCAGCGGCTATTCACCCGACAGCTTTGTACTTGCCCTACCGCTAATTAACGACAACGCTTTTTTAACCACCTTTGTATTTATAGGTGGACTATCGGCCGCCACCGCAATGATAGTGGTAGCAACGCTTACATTAAGCACGATGATCTCAAACGATGTGGTACTGCCGTTAATGCTGCGTAGAAAGTTTAAACGTAACTTAATTACCAGCAGTTATAAGTCTCGTATATTACTTGTAAGGCGCTTTGCTATTGCAGGCATATTAATTTTGGCCTATTTCTATCAGCAATGGTTTGGCCATAGTAGCGCACTGGCCAGTATGGGCTTGGTCGCATTTTCACTTGTTACCCAATTGCTGCCCTCTATTGTGGGTGGTTTATACTGGCGAAAAGGTCATGCTTATGGGGTGTATGCGGGTTTAGTAGCAGGCTTTATTTGCTGGATACTATTTTTAATGCTGCCAATACTCGATGCCGGTACAACCCTTGATAGCGAGCTGCAACAAACGCTTATAACGCGTGGAACCTTGATAGCTTTGTTTGCCAATATTGGTTGTTATATTAGTTTTTCACTTGGGGCTGAAGAGCGCTTAATTGATAAAATTCAGGCCGCTGCTTTTGTTAACCCTAAAGATCAGGCTATTTTATCAAGGCGCTTAAATAAAGACGTAAAAGCCACCGTTTACGACTTTAAAATACTACTGCAAACATTTCTAGGTATTCAGCGCAGCCAACAAGTATTGGCCCATTACGCACTCGCCCATCATTTAAGCGATAACAACGCACACCCAGAGCCTGAATTTATAGCCTACTGCGAACGCGCGTTAACAGGCGTGCTTGGTGCATCGTCAGCGCAAGCATTAATACATACGGTATCGTCGGGTAAACGTATGGCGTTTGAAGAAGTAGTAAACTTTTTTGACGAAACCACACAAGCGCTGCAATTTAATCAAAACCTGTTATTTACCTCACTCGAAAATTTAAGCCACGGTATTTCAGTTGTTGATAAAGATTTAAAACTCGTTGCATGGAACAAACGCTACAATGAAATGTTTGGCTACCCTGAAGGCTTTTTAGAAGTAGGCCAACCCATAGAAGACATTATTAGATACAACGCTAACCGTGGTGAATGTGGCCCCGGTGAAATAGAACGCCAAGTAGAAAAACGTGTACAGCATTTAAAATATGGCAGCTCGCATCATTTTATTCGCCACCGTCGTAATGGCCAAGTATACGAAATGATTGGTAATCCGCTGCCCGATGGCGGATTTGTTACCAGCTTTTCAGATATTACAAACCACATAAGTACGCAAAATGCGCTTGAAGAAGTAAACATGGATCTTGAAAACCGCATAGAAGCACGTACTCAAGAAGTGCAAACTATTAATAAAGACTTACAAGCTCAAATAGATAGCCGTGTACAAACCGAGCAAGCACTTACTTTAGCTAAACGAGAAGCAGAGCAAGCCAACGATAGTAAAACGCGCTTTTTAGCACTGGCGAGCCACGATATTTTACAGCCATTAAATGCAGCACGTTTATACCTTGCCGCCATTGACGAAAAACAGCTCGACAGCACTAACCAAAACAGCTTTGAAAAATTAGGCGACAGTCTCGATTCAACCGTACATTTAATGTCGGCATTGCTTGAAATAGCTAAGCTTGAGCAAGGCGCTATGACCCCTACCCCTCGCCACTTTTATATTGAAGATATTTTAGCCCCACTGCAAAGTGAATACGCTATTTTATCAAGTGATAAAGGCCTTAAGCTTAGTGTGCGTTCAAAACAGCAAATTGTGCACAGCGATATAACCTATTTGCGCCGAATTATTCAAAACTTGGTCTCTAATGCAGTTAAATACACCGATAATGGCCGTGTATTAATTGCCTGCAGGAACCGAAAGCATAATTTACGAATAGAAGTATGGGATACAGGCCCTGGTATTAGCGAAGTAGAGCAAGCTAAAATATTTAACGACTTTTACCGTGTTGAGTCGGGCGATAACAAAGGCGTAGGCTTAGGCCTAGGTGTTGTAAAACGTATGGCTGACTTATTAAGTTTGCCTCTCGATGTGCATTCAGAGCCTAATAAAGGTAGCCGTTTTAGTATTGAGGTGCCTTATGGCGAAGAGCAGTTTGTGCAACAAAAACCAACCGCTAGCAGCCTAATAGAAAACCGCGCAGCAATTAATATTGTTGCCGTAGACGACGACCCTGAAAATTTAGCAGCAATGGCAAGCTTACTTAAAAAGTGGCAAGCTAATTACACCCTTTTTGATAACGTAGATAATGTACTGGCGCACGCTAAGCAAAACGGTGCACCCGATGTTATTTTAATGGACTACCAATTAGGCAATGACTGCGATGGCATAACGCTAATTAAAACCCTGCGCGAAATTTGGCAAAGCCAAGTCCCTGCTATTTTAATTACCGCAGTGCGCGACACCGAGCTTAAGCAAGAAACCAAAGCCGCTAATATTCATTATTTAAGTAAGCCAATTAAACCGGGCAAACTAAAGGCACTGCTTAATCACAGTACATAATAAGCTAGTAAAAAGTGATCTAGTTAAAAGTATTCTAGTAAAAAGCTATCAAGTAATAGCGTAAAACAAAAAGCCCAGTATCTTCACTGGGCTTTGCTTTATAAAATATTCATAAAGTTAAACTTGATTTACTCGGCTTCTAAGCTTTTGAAACAACCAACTTAACCCCACCAACGAAAGCCCTAATCCAATAAACGAAAGCGCTTTAAGTAAGCCCTCCAAGTTAGCCATATCAATTAAAAACACTTTAACAATAACTGCAGCTAGTATGCCTAGGCCTACTTTTTGTATTAATAATTGATTTTTTAAATGCCCAAAAATAACAGTACCCGCCCCCAATACTAACCAAATAACAGAGTAACTATAAAGCTCTGCATTGCTCGCCCCTTTTGATAAGTAAATGTAAGGACCTTGCCAGTACTGACGAATAAAGCTGTTTATTGCCAATAATATAAAGCCACCTGCAACGGCCAATATAAATGGCGTAGCTTTAGCATTTATTGGTTTTACAAGCTTGGCCAGCCAAAGCGTTAATCCTGCAGGTACTAACCACAATAGTAATAACCAGTTAAATATTGGCAGCTCACCTATGTAAAGTGATTCAAATAATGGGTTATCGTCAAGTAGTGTTTTAATAGCAAAAAGCCCTGCTAACCCTGTAAGTACAAAGCCCGCCACTTTATATAACTTAGCTAAAGTACCGGCAAGTTTTGCTCTGTGTAAATACACACACCCTAATGCCAGCCAGTTACAGGTAAGGAGTATTTGCTCGTAAAAGTTAAGTGAATCAAATTGCGGATAATGCCCTACTAACTGATAACTTGTTTCGGTAGTAATAAAAAGCGCTAAACAATGAAGAGCTGCACCTTCGAGCCATATTTTAAGTTTTGATGAGTCAAAGCACTTAGCTGCGGCAAAAAATAACGCAATACATAACGGATAAACCACAATACTCCAATGCAAACCAAATACCGTAAGTGCATCGTAACTTGGTGTCCAAGGCGCAAGCGTTAAGCGCAGTAATAACGCAGCAACTAAGGCTTTTATAGGCCAATGCGGCATAGGCACGTTATAGCGCTTAATAAGTACGCTTATAAGTAATACTTGTACAGCAAGTGCAATGGTTAGGCCGCTGTCACTTAGTAGCATGGTAATTGCTAACGTAATATTGGCATTAGCCCCTACCCAATAAGTAAAACGCTGAAATAGCGTTGTATTATGCTGCGCGAGCTTTATTAAAATAGCCGCCACTACAAACAATGCAACGGCCCAAAGTGGATATGCAGTACTTAACGCAGAATTAGGAATAAGCGTATATAAAGTCGCTATCATTACAAATGCACTAAATGCCCCCGTAATATGAAACGCTAAACGCTTAATCTGTTTTTTACCGTAATAGAGCCCAAAAGCGGTAAGTAACAATCCGAGTAATAAACCCAAACCGTATTCATTTTTGAATATAAAAAGGGCGTCATCAAATAGGTTTGGCGAAAGATGCGTGCGCTGAGCGCCTAATACTAATAGCGTTGAAATAACTAACGCTACGCCCTGCCAAATATCCCAACTGCTATTTTTAAGGACTAAAAACAACACCAATACAATACTTAACACGCCGATTGCTTGCCACTGCATATCAAAGTGACTGATCAACATAGTAAATATTAAGGGCGCTATAAAAGCGAGTAGTAATGCATGATCTGGAAGCACTTTAAGTAAACGTTTTAAACTGTGCGGGCGATGTTCAATAACATTCAGTTTTAGACCTAAGCGCGGTATAGCAATTAACCCTACAATACTAAGTAAAGCAAATGCCCCCATTAACCAAACGGTATTAGCTTTAAGTAGCGTAAAACCAACTAAATACCAGCCAATGTGCCCAGCCCATAGTAAATACCACAACCAAGCTCGCTGTACTTTATGTGCAACTAACGCAGCCGACAAACTTACAAAGCCAATATACATTAACAGCGCAAATAAGTTACCACTGCCAGTGCTAACCCATATTGGTACGCTGTAAGCGCCAATAATACCAAGCACGGCCAATAGCGGGCCTAACCTAAGCGCCATCGCGCTTGCACTAATTGCTATAATAGCTAACGCAAAAAATGCCACGGTAGGGCTCAGCATGTCGTAACGGCTGTAAGCTAAAAGCGTTAAAGCAAAACAGGTAATAAACCCGCCGCTTGCAAGCGCTGCGGGTATGTAATTATTAAAGCCTTCAAATACAATGCGTTTATGGTGTAAATAAGCTGCGGCTGCAATTAGGCCAAGCCCAAATAAGCCGCCTAAACTCAACCTCATTACAGGCGATAATAATCCCGCTTCTAGGCTGTATTTAGCTAAAAAGATGCCCCCAAACGCAAGCGCTATTGCGCCTATCCAGGTCATCCAGTTCTCTTCAAACCCTGCGCGCAATTTATTAAATAGTAATTCTATGGCTGATGCTTCAGCTGGTTTGGCTTTTTTAGGAGGCGCTGATAGCTGATTTATTACAGGTGGCGACGCGTTTTGGGACGTTAAGCTTGGCTGTGCTTTATGAGCA
Source organism: Pseudoalteromonas sp. SR43-7 (assembly GCF_014163785.1). Classification (NCBI taxonomy): domain Bacteria; kingdom Pseudomonadati; phylum Pseudomonadota; class Gammaproteobacteria; order Alteromonadales; family Pseudoalteromonadaceae; genus Pseudoalteromonas; species Pseudoalteromonas sp. SR43-7. The sequence goes on from NZ_JACJDY010000025.1 coordinate 52,418, forward strand.
ATTGGCTCTGATCTTGAAAGCGCTGCCTGAGCCGTAGATGCTTCACTTTGAGGTTCACTTTGCGATATCGATTTATGTGTTTGTAGATGTGTTATTTTGGCCCTTAAAACAGCAACTTCTTGTTTTAATCCATTTAACTGCACTAGCGCTATTAAGCCGCAAATAGCACCGGCAACTACAACCAGTATTACTATGACGGCTAACCCAACTAAATCATCCATGGCACACTCTTATTAATTATTATGCCCTGAGTGTACCTAATTATTAATGAGTAGGTAAATTTTGTTCAATAAAAAAGCCTAAGCACTTAAAGTGCTTAGGCTTTATGCTACTTTATATGTTTAGGTTTATTCAACACTATCGGTAATAGTGCGCTCTAGGGTCATCTTATAACCTGAGCTTGTTGTTTCATCATGCTCTAAAATCAATATGTAGTTACCCTCTTGTGTAAAGTCCATATCGCTTTGTTGAATAAGCACAATTTGCTGGCCGTTGTCTTCGTAAACAACATAAACCGTGTAAATTTCGTTATCTACAACCTGCTCTTCTTGGTCATACTTATCTAGGCCATCGACTACGTTACTGGTGTCGTCTACCGTTTCGCCGTTAAGTGTAAAGTACACATCTACATCTGAAACCGACTGCCCTGCGTAGCTTTCAATTAGGTTTACAACCGATACCGTATGGCTATAACTGCTTGGTGTTAGATTTTCTTCAACGCTCATCATACGTAAACCGTTATCTGCGTCGTTATAAAAAATACCCACCGCACTTTGCTCGCGCTCTAGTGTCATTAAAAAGTTATCAGCTAGTTTTGTACCTTCTTCGTCGTACATCGCTACGCTGTAACTATTAGGCGAAAGTTCAACATAATCGGTATAAGAGTCACTAGCGACTGTATTTGTTGTGTTTACAGTTGTACCGCGTGTAGCAGAAAAGCTTACTGGCGAGTAGTCATCAACGGTATTTATAAAACGTAATTGCCCCAGAGCAGATTGGTGTTTAAGCTCAGTAACGTAGTTATTATCGGTTACTACATCAAGCGTAATACCACCTTCTTCTGTTGCATAACTTGGGCGGATCATTGCTACATAACTTGCTTCATCGTATAAATAAACAGATGAAGACTCGTACACAACATCACTGCTGCCCGCTTCTGTTATGTAAATAGTGTAATAACCTTCATCAACGCTTTGCAGATCTAACTCACTTAAATATTGAGCCGATGAAAAAAGTGTCGCGCTTTCAAATACGCCATCATCAGTTGCTAAGTAAATATCGTAGCTAGTATCCTCACCTGCAATATTGTAAAACCCTAAGTTAAACTCACCCGTATCGCTTGAGATAGGTACGCTAAGCTCTGTAAATGTAGGCTCATCAAAGTTACCACTCATTACTACTAACTGTGTTTTGTCACCCTTAATAGAAATTTCTTGATCGCTAATTGTTATATAGCTGTCGTTAGCATCTAGGTACTCAAAACTTACATCATAAGTGTCTGTGCTGTAGTTATGGCGAGTAGTTACATCAGCAAAATCAGCGCCTGAGCGCTCTGTTTCTTCAACAAACAAACGTGTGTATGGGCTATTGTAAGAGCCGTTATACAATTGGATGTAACCTGTAGAGCTTGAGCTATCGTCAGAGCCACAGCCCGACAAAATAGTAATTAGACTTAAGGGTAATGCAGCTTTTAAAAGGGAGTTGGTCATTAAGGTTATTCCTTATTATTAATATCCCCATTATGACCCAAACATTCTATTTTAATTTCATGATTTACAAAGCATTACCCTCACTGACACTTCCTTACGAAAACGTTAAAAAGTGTAGTAAATGTGCAAACAATAAGGACGTGTTTTTATATAATTAAAACGCTTACGGGGCAATTTCAAAACGATCTCGGCCACTTTTTTTAGCTAAATATAAAGCTTGATCAGCGCGCTTCATTACTTTATCTAAAGGCTCATTAGGCGTTTGCATTGCAACACCTATACTTACTGTTAAGTGACGAGAGTTTTGAACATTTATGGTGTGCGCAAGATCAATTAATTGCTTCGAAAAATCACACGCTTGCGTCATATTATTTGTAGGAAAGTAGCCACCAAATTCTTCACCACCGAGGCGAGAAAATTTGTTTTGGTGCGTAAAAGCATTGTCGTATTTAGTTGCTAGTTCTTTAAGCATTACATCACCAACATCATGACCAAACTCATCATTAATTGCTTTAAAGTGGTCTATATCGATAATTAAAATAACGTAAGGTGAGTGCTGAGCATCTTTAGCGTGCTGATAAAAATAACGTCTATTATGTACCTTGGTTAAATCGTCAATAATGAGCTCACGCGCTAATCGGTTATTAATACTTTGTACAAAGCGCATAGTTTTAAATAAACCATAGGAAGTTAAAAGCATGCCGCTGGTTCTGCATAAGTCCTCAAAATAAATACTTATCCAATAAGGTTGCACAACTAACTCATCAAGCACATCTGCCGTGGTGCCAATGCTCCATAGTAATAAACCAAAACTAGAAAAAATATATGCTTTTTTAGATAGCTCAGAGCATTGAACCATCCAAAACAGAAATATAATGACAATTAAATTAATAAAATCGGTAGTAAAACCGTACACATTGTTTTGAACTTGTAAGGGAGGAAAGTTAGTTAGGGAGTAGGCTGAAAAAATAGCAATATAGATCAATAAAGCTAAACTTAAAACTTTATTGATCAAAGGCATTTTATAAAAGTTAGAAAGTTTAACGGTAAGTTTTACTGTTTCAATCATATTAATTGCTAGGTTTTTCAGTACTTCATTTGAAAACTATAGCACAATAATAAAAACCACCACGAAGATGAAACCCGTAATAACTCCCAAATTTAAACTTAAACTACGGTACTAAGTCCCCACAATCCCAACACTAAAATAGTAATGCCAATCATCGCTTTAGTTTTATGTTTACTAATGATTCGCTCAGCTTCATTACCGGCATAATAAACAATAATAGCCAGGCCAAAGTAACGAATAGAACGCGCAATACCTGAGGCCAATAAAAATAGCCAAATAGAGTACTTAGTCGCGCCCGCCGCGAGCATCGCTATTTGAAATGGAATGGGCACAATGCCCAGTGTTATTACAAACCAAAAACCTTGATCTTGCATTTTTTGTTTAACGTTCTCAAATTGCTCAGGGCTCGAAAGTGTATTAATAATCCAATCGCCTACCGCATCAAATAAATAGTAACCCAATGCATAACCAAACAATGCACCCACTATGCAGCCTAAGGTCGCCATTAATGCTATCAGCCATAGCTTTTCTCGACGAGCCTGCATAAGAGGCACAAGCACTGCTTCAAGTGGAATAGGAACTATGGTTGACTCTAAAAACGACGCCACTGTAATACCGCTAAGCATATGCTTAGAGTCAATAAAATTACGTGTTTTTTCTTTTAGCTTTTTTTGAATGGCCATAGTAAATCCTTTTCACTTATCAGTAAGAACAAGAGTATTCAATAAACCAATAATTACATATTTAGGTTAATACACGCTGAAAACTGTGTACTAAATTTATCAGGTCCTAGGGTGTTAACAAATTAGTAATATCCATAAGAATATTTTATTATGTGTCAATGCAGTTAAATACCTACCAAAGCAGTTAAAAACTTATGCAAAGTGCACGTTTTATTCCCTTTAGAAAGCAAGATATTGTTGATATGTGTAGCGAAGAGCTTAAAAGCAGTACACAAAAAACATCGTTTAAACAATTTTGTGATTTACTAGCAAGCCTTATTCATTACGATTACCACTCAACACTTGAATCGCTTAAAAACAACTACGCACCGTTTGATCCCAATAGTGACACGCGATCGTTAGCGCCAGTATCGGCGGATCAAAAAGCGCAGTGCCAACGAGATTTTGCTAAAGATTTTGCTAAGGTACTTAATGCAGCTAACTTTGAAGTGATCACCAATGAAGACTTACAAGATGCATTAAACGAAGAGTCACTATTTAAAGTGCGCCTTGAAGTTGAATTTGATGACTTTGAAGAAGTGGTTTTTTATCGTCGTGGCGAGTCGCAACTCACTGAAACCATAACCAGCTTTTGGGGCCTTCGTAAAAAGCCGCTGCACTTTACTAATTACGACCGAGTAGCCGTGTTTATTCGCTTTAAAGACAGCGCTTATTTTGAAGCTAAAAATAAAATGCCTTTAGGGTTTGAGCCAAGTTCGACCATAGTTAAGCTGTTTCAAAATGTGCCAAAAGCCGATCTCGAAATGCTATTTCCTAATAGCGAAGTACGCATGCGCCCTATTGATAAAGCAATTATTGGCTCATCGGCTTTAATTGGCGGTGCGGTGGTACTTATAACTAAGCTTGGTGCATCAATTTTATTATTGCTTGCTCTGTTTGCTTTTTGGGGTGGCTTTAGAAGTGAAGCTGTCGAAATGACGCAACAACACTTTATTACCTTTGCTATTGGCATGGGGGTTTTTGGCAGCTTTATTTTTAAAGAATGGAGTAAGTTTAAAAACCGTAAAATTAAATTTATGAAAGCACTTAGCGATAACCTCTACTTTAAAAACCTTGATAACAACGCCGGTGTTTTTCACACCCTTATAGACGCCGCCGAAGAAGAAGACATAAAAGAAGCCCTGCTTGCCTATACGTTTTTACTAAAATCAGAAAGTGGCTTAACCGCCCAAACGCTTGATGAACAAATAGAGTATTGGTTTAAAAACAAATACCAGTGCGATCTTGATTTTGAAATTAGCGATGCCCTTGAAAAGTTGGTACGTATGCGCTTAGTGACGAGCACTAATGATGTGTATAGCGCAATAAATTTGGAGCACGCAAAATCTATTTTGGATGAGCGCTGGGATAACCTGTTTCAATATAATTAACCTGCAAAGTTTACTTAACAACAAAAAAGCAGCTGAAACTTCAGCTGCTTTTTACTTTACTTAACTAGGTGCAACTACTAAGCGGCTTGATGCCTATTAAATTTTGCATGTACTAGCTTATAAAGTGCGGGCAATATTAATAACGTAAGTAGGGTTGATGAAATAATCCCCCCTACTACAACCGTCGCCAGCGGCCGTTGTAGCTCAGCGCCGGTGCCTGTATTTAGCGCCATAGGAATAAACCCTAAACTTGCCACTAAAGCGGTCATAAGTACTGGGCGCAGGCGCGAAAGTGCACCTGTTTGTATTGCATCTATTAAGCTAAGCCCATCGGCTCTTAACTGTTTAATAAACGACAGCATCACCACACCATTTAATACCGCGACACCACTTAGCGCTATAAACCCCACGCCTGCCGATATTGATAACGGCATATCGCGTAATAGTAACGCAAGTACACCACCGGTCAGTGCAAGTGGTACGCCGCTAAATATAATTAACGAATCACGAAGTGAATTAAACGCACTGTAAAGCAGGCCAAATATAAGCAATAAAGTAACTGGCACCACCAGCGATAACCGCTTACTTGCCGATTCTAACTGCTCAAACGTGCCGCCGTATTCAATCCAATAACCACTTGGTAAATTAAGATCTGAATTTAAAGCGGCTTGTGCATCACTTACAAAGCTTGCTAAATCGCGCCCTTCTACATTTGTAGTTACGACTACATTACGCTTACCGCTTTCACGGTTTATTTGATTAGGTCCTTTATCAATACTAATATTTGCTACTTCGCCAAGCGGTACAAATGCAAGGTCTGGGTTGGCACTTTTTGGCACGGCCACTGGCAAATGCGCAAGCTGTGATACATCGCTTGACCAAAGTTCATCTAAACGCACTAATAACGAAAAGCGTTTATCGCCTTCATAAATAAGTCCGGTTTGCACACCACCTACCGCTGCGCTCACACTTTGCTGTATATCGGTTACGGTTAAGCCTAACAGCGCCATATGATCACGAAGCGGAGTAACCGAAAGTGTAGGCAAACCTTCCATTTGCTCAAGGCGTACATCAGTTGCGCCAGTAATGTTTTGCACCAAGGCTGTGGCTTTTTCGCCATACTGTTTTAATGTTGATAAATCATCGCCATAAATACGCACCGCAACGTCGGCTCGCACGCCTGCTATTAACTCGTTAAAACGCATTTCTATAGGTTGCGTAAACTCATAATTATTACCTGGTACTTCATTTACTAAATGGCGAATTTGCTTAACCAGTTCTTCTTTACTTAAAGCTGGATTAGGCCATTGTTCGCGCGGCTTTAACATTAAGAATGTGTCGGCAACGTTAGGTGGCATAGGATCGTTTGCGACATCTGGAGTGCCAATTTTTGAAAATACTTTTTCAACTTCAGGTATGTCTAAAATTGCTTGCTCTAGCTCTTTTTGCATTTTTACCGATTGTTCAATACCGGTGCCGGTAATGCGCAGTGCGTGCATGGCTATATCGCCTTCATCAAGCTGCGGTAAAAATTCAGCGCCCATATTTTTAACTTTAAAGCCAAGTGCAATTACAAGCACAGCAGCAATGCTTAACATTACCCACGGCAACTTAAGCGATAAACCAAGCAGCGGTTTGTAGCCTTTTTTAATACCGCGCATAACCGCATTTTCGCTCTCACTCACTTTACCGCGTACAAATACCGCAATAGCGGCAGGTACAAAGGTAACGGCAAAAATAAGTGCGCCAACTAATGCAGCAACAACAGTAAATGCCATTGGCTGAAACATTTTGCCCTCAACCCCACTAAGTGCAAACAGCGGTAAATACACCAGCATAATAATTAAAATGCCAAACACTGCAGGGCTGAACACTTCTTTAGTGGCGGCGGTTACAACACTTAAACGCTCATTTAATGTAAGTAGCCTGCCATGTTTGTGCTGCGCAAGGCCAAGTTGCCTTAAACAATTTTCGACTACTATTACAGCGCCATCAACAATTAAACCAAAATCGATTGCGCCTAAGCTCATTAAATTCCCCGAAACACGATTGCCAACCATACCGGTAATGGCAAATAACATGCTAAGCGGGATAACCATTGCCGTAATAAGCGCACCAGTTACATTACCTAATAACAGCAGCAAAATAACAATCACTAATACCGCACCTTCGAACAGGTTAGTTTTTACGGTTTCTATGGTTTTATCTACAAGGGTTGTACGGTCATAAACTGCCTCAACTACAACCCCTTCAGGTAAGCTTAGTTGTACGTCGTTAAGTTTATCGGCCATCGCTTTTGCCACTACGCGGCTGTTTTCACCAATTAGCATCATGGCAGTGCCAAGCACAGTCTCTTTGCCGTTATAAGTGGCAGCCCCTGTTCTTAGCTCTTTACCTAAACGCACATTTGCGACATCTTTAATGCGTACAGGCGCATCATCACGTTTTGCAACCACGGTATTAGCTATATCATCTATGGTTTTTAATTGCCCTGGCGAGCGCACTAAATATTGCCCGTCAAAACGCTCTATAAACCCTGCGCCTTGGTTACTGTTGTTTAATTTAAGTGCAGTAATTACATCGCTGAGCGTAAGCTTATAAGCTAATAGCTTTTCAGGCATGGGCGCTACTTGGTACTGACGCTCAAAGCCACCTTGGCTGTTTATTTCGGTAACACCTTTTACTTTTAAAAGCTGCGGGCGAATTACCCAATCTTGCAAAGTACGTAAGTCTTCTGCATTAAATGGGGTGCCATCGTCTTTTAACGCACCGTTATTTGCATGCACAGAGTAAGTAAAAATCTCCCCTAGCCCGCTAGCAATAGGCCCTAAGTTTGGCTCAATATTGGCAGGTAAATCTGATCGAATACTTTGAATTCGCTCACTAATTTGCTGGCGAGCCCAGTAAATATCAGTGCCTTCGTTAAAAATAACGGTTACTTGCGAAAGCCCATAACGCGAAATCGAACGGGTGTAATCAAGCTTTGGTATGCCCGCCATAGCGGTTTCAATTAAATAGGTAATGCGCTGCTCGGCTTCAAGCGGGGTAAACCCGGGTGCTTTGGTGTTAATTTGCACTTGTACGTTAGTAATATCGGGTACAGCATCTACCGCTAAATTTTGTGTGTTGTATACACCAAAGCCTGCAAATAAAAGCGTGAGTGCAAGCACCATCATGCGGCGTTTAACCGCAAACGAAACTATCCAGTTAATCATGCTGCCTCCTAGTGTGAGTGGCTTGCGCCGCTTTTTAATATATCGGCTTTAATTACATAACTGTTTTGCGTTACATACTCACTGTTTGGCGAAAGCCCCTCAAGTACCTCTACCCACTCGCTGTTTTTAGCACCTAGTTTTACAGGGCGTACTTCAAACACATTGCCGCTTTTAATAAACACACTCGGTTTGCCGTTAAATTCCTGCACAGCTGTAGCCTTTACTCGCACTGCAGCATCTACTTTTGCAGTACTAATGTCGCTATTAACATGCATACCAGGACGCCAATGATCATCAGGGTTTGTAAGCTCGATTCGCGCACGCGCAATATGTCCGCCGCTCATCATAGGGGCTATGTAAAACACCTCACCTTGCGCATTTAAATGATGATGTAAATCGTACACTTTTGCGCTTTGTCCTATGGCGAGCTTTTCAATATTTTCAGGAAAAGCCGAGAGCTCGACCCATACGGTTTCAAGGTTTACTATTTGCATCAACGCGCTACTAGCAAGCTCACCGCGCTTTAAATATTGCTCGGTAATAACGCCTGTCATTGGGCTTTTTATGGTGTAATTTTGCAGTGTTTCACGGTTAGTGATACTTGCAAGCTTATCGCCCTTTTTAACGTTTTGACCAATGCTTACAAAAATGTCGTTAACTAAACCGGTATAAGGCGCCATTACTTCCACGGTGCCGTGTGCGGTGGGTGCTATAACACCAAATAAAGTATCGGTTAGTTCAACGCTACCCGCTTTTGCAATCTCTGTTTTAATTCCTGCGCGTTCAATTGCTTGGGAGCTTAGCGTTGTACGCCCTTCTTCTTGCTCATAATGATAATTTATTTCAGCGCCTTTATAACTTGCCATTACATCAAGCTTAAACGAGTGCGGCTCGTTTACGCTCACGGTACTTACTAAATAGTCATTTTCAGCTTTAAAACGAATAAGCTGTGGCTCTTCACTTAAACGCTGCACATTTATGGTTACGTCTAATTGGTTTATATCCACAGCTTTATCGTTATTAAACCCATATATTCGCAGCTCGGTATTACCTGCAAACTGGGTTAACTTAAGCTCTAAATCAAGGGCGTTATTGGTTAGTAAAAATCCGCCGTGCGGGCCTTTTTGTGTGTGTTCGTCTTTGTGGCCTTCTTCGTGACCTTTTTCGTGATGGCTATCAGATGCCATAGCCGTGCTACTTAATAATGGGAGTGCAAATAATTGCGTTATAAATAATGCGATAAGAGTGTTATTCATGATTGATGAGTCTCAATTAAAGGTTGGCCAGTTAAACGCTCAAGGGTAAGCAGTACTTGATATAGCTCGCTATGGATGTTGATAAGTGCGCGTTTAGAATCAAATAAAGCTTGCTGTGCGTCTAGTAATTGCAACACCGATATTTGCCCTTGTTGATAGCTTTTTAAACTTTGTTCTATCAGCGTTTTGGCTTGTGGAATAACTTGATGTGTTAATAGCTGTGCCTGCGCAGTTTTACCTTGGTAATACGCATACAAGGTACGTATTTGCTGGCGAAGCTGAATACGTAATTGTCCTTGCTGCTCATTAAGTAGCGTTAGTTGATGCTTTGCAGCCTCAATATTTCCGCTATTAGAATTGCTTAATTCCAGCGGCATTGAAAAAGAAAACACCAACGAGCTGGCATCAGTTTGCTGGTTATATCGCACGCCACCACCCAGGGTTAAATCGCTTTGCCCGCTTGAGTGCTGCAGCGACAAATTAGCCGTTTGCTGCATATATTGCTGCTGTAGCAGTGCAAATTCAGGCGCTGTATTTACCGCATCAAGTAGCGCTGCTTCACTTTTAATAGCAGCTATTTGTGATAAATCGCCAGCATAATAATCACTCACTTGTGGCTCTTGCCAAAGCTCGGTTAGAGCTAAGCGCGCACGCTCAAATTCGCTATTTAGCATCAGCGTATTTAAATCTACTTGGCTTAATGCATAACGCATGCGGGTTACATCAGCACTTGAGGCTGCACCCGCTTTAGCGCGTTTTTCAATTGCGTTAAGTGCCTGCTTAACGGTGTTTTTACGCTCACTATTTAAAGCAATTAACGCCTGAAATTTAAGTATTTGGTAATAGCGCTCAGCGGTAGTTGCTAAAAGTGCTAACCGAGTATTTTTATACTCAATTGTTTGCGCTTTTATATTTGCCGTGGCGTAGTTAATGCGGTTTTGGCGTTTATTACCCAGCTCTATTAATTGGCTTAAAGCCAGCGTGTACTGCGCCCCCGAAAACGCATGGGAGCCATGGGTTCCTAAAAAGTTTTCAGCTTCAAAACTCAGCTCAGGATTAGGTGAAAGCGCAGCTTGGGTTTTAAGCGCCGTTAATATTTTTTGATGATACGGGTAGCGTTTAAGCTCAGCATTTTGCTGCTCGGTATTTTTAAGCGCTTGCTCTAGCGTTAATACGTTTTGAGGCTCATTTTTTGCCAAAACGCTCATTGCTGGTAATGCGCACAGTAGCGCCACCAGCATAAGTGGTTTTTTGTTCATATAGCATGTCCGTTTTTTAACAAACAGAGTTGACTTAATCACTACGCCTATTTTAAAAACAAGCGCAATTAAGCAACCTAAATATGCACACAACTAGCCTAACAACGCTTATGCGCAGGCAGTTATTTACAAAGTATTTAAAATTAGAAACTAGCTATAAAAATTAGGTGGCGGAACATCTGGTGGGTAATTTAAACCATTGTAACAAGCATTGTTTGTGGCTTGGCTTTGTTCAGGGCTTATTGAATGGTTTATCGTACTGTAGTAGCCACAGTGGCAATGCTGATGGGCATGAATTTCTGTAGGTGATTGCGCATCGTCGTCGTTTGCATTTGTTTGAGAATGAACATGCGTAACGTGATCAACTTCTTCTTGCAGATGATACGCCGCCGCATCACAGCTAATAAAGCTGTGCACAAGCACTAAAAGTATCACGACTAAAAAGTAGTTTGAGCGCATTACCTACCTAAAAACTCTAAAATATAATTTAAGAAATCGCACAATACCTTAAATTTATTCAAATGTAGAGAGCCGCTTACGTTATTTTCTAAATTCACTTGGTGATACACCCACTGATTTTTTAAACCGTTTAGAAAAATTAAATATATTAGGATACCCCACGTAAGCGGCGATATGAGCAACAGGCCAGCGGGTATTTAGTAGTAAGCTTTTAGCTCGTTTAATGCGTAAATAAATAAGCTGCTGCATTGGGCTTTTGCCATATTGCGCTTGGCATAACCTATGTAAATGCGGTGCTGAGTAATGCACGTGTTCGCACATAGCGTCTATTGTCCAATCAAACTGCAGGCGCTCTTCTACCTCTAAAAACAAGCTGGTTAATCTGGTTTGCCCGCCTATTTGTGGCTCGCTTTGAAGCGTAGTGTTTAAATAGTGGCTTAAAATAGGCATAACACCTTCGCGCAAAGTAGTATTACTTTCGCTATATAAAAGCTCCATAGCTAAATGTAATGGCGCTAATTGCTGATTAGTTAATACCTTAGCCTGTGCTAAATTTAAATGTTGCCAACGTTTAGTGTTTGCAAGGTTTAGCCAAATCAAATCCCACTTTTCGCTTGCTATTTTAACCTCAAAACTTTGCCTTGCAGGCAATATAGCTAAGCTATTTTCAGTTAATGAGTATTGATTATTAACTGTTTTAAGTGTGCCCTGACCAGCCAAAGTATAAAAAAGAGTGTGTTCAAGCGGGTTAGTACGTGCAACACAATAGTCACCCAATAAATTAGAGCAACCTGCCAGCTCTATTTCAAGGTTTGGCATTTGCGAAAGCGTGGTTAAATCAATAAACCGCTCTGTACACTCTGGGCCAATATCGAGTACATCTACAATAGTGTTGCGCATAATTTAAAATGATAGCTTTGGACAAATAAAAGAGAGCTTTAAGCATAACCTCAACGCATTATTTTAGCTATATTTAAGCCACTATAATTGCCATACATGCAATAGGACACTAATGAACTCACTACAACACATAATTAACCGCCGTGATTGGGAAAACCCAATTTCAGTACAAGTTAATCAAGTAAAGGCGCACAGCCCACTCAATGGATTTAAAAGCGTTGACCATGCCCGTACTAACACACAATCACAAAAACAAAGTTTAAACGGCCAATGGGATTTTAAATTATTTGATAAACCCGAAACGGTTGATGAATCACTGCTAAGTGAAACACTAAGCAAAGATTGGCAAAGTATTCCAGTGCCTTCTAACTGGCAGTTACACGGCTTTGATAAACCTATTTACTGTAATGTTAAATACCCATTTGCAGTTAACCCGCCATTTGTACCAAGCGATAACCCAACAGGTTGCTACCGCACTGAGTTTACTATTACGGCAGATCAATTAGCGCAACGAAACCATATTATTTTTGAAGGCGTAAACTCGGCGTTTCACCTTTGGTGTAACGGTCAGTGGGTGGGTTATTCGCAAGATAGCCGCTTACCGAGCGAGTTTGATTTAAGCGAGCTGTTAGTGGCAGGTACTAACCGTATTGCGGTTATGGTTATTCGCTGGAGCGATGGCAGTTATTTAGAAGATCAGGACATGTGGTGGCTAAGCGGTATATTTCGCGATGTTAACTTACTTACAAAACCACAAAACCAAATACGTGATGTATTTATAACCCCAGATTTAGACGCCTGCTACCGCGATGCGACTTTGCATGTAAAAACAGCGATTAATGCACCAAATAACTACCAAGTAGCAGTACAGGTTTTTGATGGTGAACAGGCACTGTGTGAGCCACAAATACAAAGCACTAACAATAAACGTGTTGACGAAAAAGGCGGCTGGAGCGATGTAGTATTTCAAACCATTGATATACAAAACCCTAAAAAATGGACCGCCGAGACCCCTTATTTATACCGCTGTGTTGTAAGCCTGTTAGATGAACAAGGCAATACTATAGACGCAGAAGCCTACAATATTGGCTTTAGAAAAGTAGAAATGCTTAACGGGCAACTTTGTTTAAACGGCAAGCCGCTACTCATACGCGGTGTTAATCGCCACGAACACCATCCTGAAAACGGCCATACAGTAAGCACCGCCGACATGATTGAAGATATTAAGCTGATGAAGCAAAATAATTTTAATGCTGTGCGTACTGCTCATTATCCTAACCACCCGCGTTTTTACGAATTATGTGACGAGCTAGGTTTATACGTAGTGGACGAAGCGAATATAGAAACCCATGGCATGTTCCCTATGGGGCGTTTAGCCAGCGATCCGCAGTGGGCTGGCGCATTTATGTCGCGTTATACACAAATGGTTGAGCGCGATAAAAACCACGCCTCAATTATTATTTGGTCATTGGGTAACGAATGCGGACACGGCGCAAATCACGATGCAATGTATGGCTGGTCAAAAAGCTTTGACCCGTCGCGCCCAGTGCAATACGAAGGTGGCGGCGCAAACACAACAGCAACCGATATTATTTGCCCAATGTACGCTCGTGTAGATACGCATATAGCTGATGACGCCGTACCAAAATATTCAATTAAAAAATGGTTAAGCCTACCCGGTGAAACGCGCCCTCTTATTTTATGCGAGTACGCCCATGCAATGGGTAACAGCCTAGGTAGCTTTGACGATTACTGGCAAGCATTTAGAGAATACCCACGCCTACAAGGTGGCTTTATTTGGGATTGGGTAGACCAAGGTTTATCTAAAACTGATGAAAACGGTGAGCATTACTGGGCCTACGGCGGCGATTTTGGTGATGAACTAAACGACCGCCAATTTTGTATAAACGGCTTATTGTTCCCAGACCGCACGCCGCACCCTAGCCTGTTTGAAGCTAAATACAGCCAGCAGCATTTACAATTTACGCTGCGTGAGCAAACTAAAAATCAATACATCATTGATGTATTTAGTGATTATGTATTTAGACACACTGATAACGAAAAACTGGTTTGGCAATTAATGCAAAATGGCGTGTGTGTTGAACAAGGCGAGCATGTACTTAATATTGCTCCGCAAAGTACACACACGTTAACAATTAAAACTAAAACAACGTTTGAGCAAGGTGCGCAATACCAGCTTAATTTAGATGTAGCACTAATTAACGATTGTAGCTTTGCAAGTGCCGAGCATGTATTAAACACCGAGCAGTTTAAGCTTATAAATAGTAATAATTTAAACAGTGAATCATTTACATCAACTACAGAGCAAAGCGCTATAAGTGTTAACGAAACCGACTCTCAACTAAGTATTGAAAACGATAAGTTTAAACTTGTTTTTAGTAAGCAATCAGGGCTTATAGAGCAGTGGTTACAAAACGATACTCAGGTTATTAGTAGCCCACTGGTTGATAACTTTTATCGCGCCCCGCTTGATAACGACATAGGCGTAAGCGAAGTAGATAACCTAGACCCTAATGCATGGGAGGCACGTTGGTTACGTGCAGGTATAGGGCAATGGCAGCGCACATGCAGCTCAATTCACGCAGTGCAATCAAGTGTTGATATACGTATTACATGTGTATTTAATTATGAGTTTAATGGCGTGCTACAAGCAAAAACACAATGGCTATATACACTAAATAATACCGGCAATATTAGCTTAAATGTTGATGTGCACTTAAACGACACTCTGCCGCCAATGCCGCGTATAGGGCTAAGTACAACGCTTAACAAGCAAAGCGATACAAAAGTAAACTGGCTAGGTTTAGGGCCTTTTGAAAACTACCCAGATCGCAAAGCCGCAGCACGTTTAGGTTATTACAGTTTGAGCTTAAATGAGCTACATACACCGTATATATTCCCAACCGATAACGGCGTGCGTAGTGATTGCCAATTACTTAGAATTAATAACTTAACCGTGATTGGCGCGTTTTTATTTGCCGCCAGTGAGTATTCGCAAAGTACGCTAACGCAAGCAAAACACACTAACGAACTCATTGCTGATTATTGCGTACATGTACACATTGATCATCAACATATGGGTGTAGGTGGTGATGATTCATGGAGCCCAAGTACCCATAAAGAATATTTACTTGAGCAAAAGCAGTACAGCTATTCTTTAACTCTTTCAGCTAAATAATTTAAACAAAAATAGCGGCCAAATTAGCCGCTATTTTTTTAATTAACACACTCTATTTATTAGCGAGCTTTTTAGCTAATACGTTATCAAGAGAAAAGCTTCCCGCTCCTTGAATTGCTAAAACTACAGTTACTACAAGTAACGTTAATGCGTATTCATAGCCATTGTTTGCCATAAATAAGCCATTACTAATATGTACGCTAAAAATAGCAATCAGCATAGTAAAGCCGGCAACTACAGCAGCTGGGCGAGTTAACAAACCAATTGCTAATGCAATGCCACCAAAAAACTCAGCGCTACCTGCCATCATTGCTAACCAATAGCCAGGCTCTAAACCAATACTCGCCATCCATTGGCCTGTACCTTCAAGCCCGTAACCGCCAAACCAAGCAAATAGCTTTTGTGCACCATGCGCCGCTAAAATAAGGCCAACTGGTACTCGTAATATTAATGCTGCTACGCCTGCTTTTGAGCTAAGTAATGTGTTTAGTAATTTCATGAGTTTTAGTCCTGTTTTAATTTATTTAATCGTTAGGTTTTTCCTAACCGTTGAACACAGTTTACTATCATCATTAAAAAACATTAATACGAAATTTATTGGTTAATTAGCAACGCAGTATTTATAATAATCCATAAAAAAACCGCCAACCCAAAGGTTGACGGTTTTTTATTAACGTATTACTTAGGGCGTGTTGATCTTTGTGGATTGAAATTTGTTCAATCTAGGGGCGATTAAATCGCGGCGCGAGGTTTGTAACCTAGTGGGCTAAGTAAAAACCGAGCAACAAAGAATTAATCGTCCCTAGAAAGAACCCAAAGGGCAGCGCATGTTTGGTATTTATGCTGCGTTATCGCCTATTCATGGGGAATAACCACACTACATAGGCTCCGCCTTGCCTAAAAACCAAACATACTGC